>JACMML010000177.1 GCA_014379105.1 Phycisphaerae bacterium | reverse complement strand
TGTTGATACCCTTTACGCTGGTCGCCATCGCCGCCACTTCCGCCTCGGCGGCGGTGGGTGTGTTTTATGAGCCGGGCGCGCCGCGAATCGAGTTCGCAGCGGCGGAGCTTCTCACAGCGCTGAAGGCCACCGGGGAAGCCGGCACCGCTGCCGGGCTCGGTGAACTGTCTCGCGGAACGCAGCAAGTTCGAATCGCAATTGCCGCCAGCAAGGAGGAAGAACAGCGGCTGGTTGCGGCCCTTGGGTTACCGGGCATGAATCCCGCTGCGGCAGCGCAGTCGTTCAGCATCCGAAAGAAGATTGCGGACAACCAGACGACTTACGCGATCCTCGCCGCCGATTCCGCGGGTGCTATGTACGGAACCCTGGACATCGCAGAAGCAGTGAGATTGGGAACTCTTGCGGAAATTTTAGACGCGGACCGCTCGCCATTCATTGCCCGGCGGGGGATCAAGTTCAATATTCCGCTTGATGCGCGAACGCCCAGCTATTCCGACGCCGGCGACTCGGCCCAGCAGAACATCCCCGAGATGTGGAGCATCGACTTCTGGCATGAGTTTCTCGACGAGATGGCGCGGCAACGTTTCAACACCTTATCTCTCTGGAATCTTCACCCGTTTCCATCGATGGTCAAAGTGCCCGAGTATCCCGACGTGGCGCTGGCGGATGTGATGCGGACCACCGAAAAATTCGACAGCACTTACGCGCTGACCGCACTGGACATGGTGCGGCCGTCGCAACTGACCCAACTTGAAACCCTTAAGAAAATGACCATCGAGGAGAAGATCTCCTTTTGGCGGGAGGTCATGGATTACGCGAACGATCGCGGGATCGACGTCTATCTGTTCACCTGGAACATTTTCGTATGGGGCGCTGACGGGAAATACGGCATCACCTCGGCCCAGGACAACCCGGTCACCATCGACTATTTCCGTAAAAGCGTCCGCGAGACGATTCTGACCTACCCGCGACTGGCCGGCCTGGGCATCACCGGCGGCGAGAATATGAAAAACCTCCCCGGCGAGTTCTCCAAGGAACAATGGCTTTTGCGCACGTACGGCGAAGGTATCGCCGACGCGAAAAAGCTGCAGCCGGACCGAACCATCCGGCTGATTCATCGGATGCATCAGGGAAACCTCGGGCAGATCGTCGCGGACTGGAAGGAATTTCCCGGGCCGTTTGACGTGAGTTACAAATACTCGATGGCGCACATGTATTCGTCGACCAACCCGCCGATGGCCAAACGCGATCTGGCCAATTTGCCGACGAATCTCCGCACCTGGATGACGGTGCGCAACGACGATATCTACAGCTTCCGCTGGGGTGATCCCGAATTCGCCCGCGCCTATCTTCGCGGCCTGCCCGGGCCGGACGTTTTGGCAGGGTATTACATGGGCCCGGACGGATACACGTGGGGCCGTGAATTTATCAGCACCGAGCCGGAGACTCCGCGCCAGCTTGTGCTCAAGAAGCAGTGGTACAGCTTCATGCTGTGGGGGCGATTGAGCTACGATCCCTCGCTTCCCGATGCGCTGTTCCAGCGCACGCTGGACGTGCGATTTCCCCAGGCGGCACCGGGCAAACTCTTTGCCGCATCGGCGGCCGCATCGAAGATCATTCCACAGATCAATCGATGCTTCTGGTGGGGCGGCGGCAACGATCTGGCGTGGTTTCCCGAAGCCTGCATCAGTCACCCCAAGCACCAGGGGTTTTATACCGTCAGGCATTTCATGAATGGCTCTTCGATGGCCGGCAGCGGTATTGTGAACATTCGCGATTATTGCGCTGCAATCATCCAGGACAAGCAGGTCGACGGCATTTCACCGCCACAGGTTGCCGCCATGTTAAAAGCGCACGCGGCCGAAACGCTCAGGCTCACGAATGAATTACCGCAGAATCCCACTGACAAGGAGCTTCGGCTTACCGTGGGAGACCTCAACGCGATGGCCTACCTGGGCAATTACTACGCCGACAAAATCATGGGAGCGACAGATCTTGCGGTGTTCAACGCCACCGGCAAGCTTGAAAAACAGGAGTCGGCGGTCAATCATCTTCAGGCCGCGGTGGAGAACTGGCGAAAATACGCTGAACTGGCTACCCGTCAATACCGCCCGCAACTTCTGACACGCGTCGGCTATGTCGATCTCAACGCGCTGACGGCGAAGGTCGAGCAGGATGTGGAAATCGCAAAAACGTGGAAGAGCGCCCAACCATGAACACCAGCCTAGCAGGTCAAATGAAACTATTGTCAGCCCTGTTCATCCTCATGCTCGCAGTCGGCTGTACACGGGTCGTGAGCGAAGATCTCGGGATTGAGGAGCGCGGCGGCATTGTCGCATTCGAGGCTGAGCAATTCGTCAAACAGGAGCATACGACGCAACGCGCCTGGCGCCTGACGACCGCCGACGCGGTGCCCGAGATTCAACCCGATGGGGACGGTCCGCATGTCGCCGGCGCCAGCGGCGGGGCGTATTTGGAAATCCTTCCCGATACACGCCGCACCAACGCTGACAAGCTTGTCGCCGGTGAGAATTTCACCAACGAGCCGGGCACGATGGCGGTTTTGTCGTATCGGGTGCGCTTCACGACCCCTGGACGATATCACGTCTGGGCGCGGGTCTATTCCACCGGCGGCGAAGACAACGGCCTGCACGTCGGTCTCGACGGACAATGGCCGGAGAGCGGGAGGCGCTGGCAGACTATCAAGAAAAACGCCTGGGAATGGGACAGCCGCCAGCGCACCGATGCCGTCCATGTCGGTGTGCCCGGGCAACTCTATCTTGACATCCCCACGCCCGGCGAGCACGTCGTCCAGATCGCGATGCGCGAAGACGGATTTGAATTGGACAAGCTCCTGTTGACGAACGATCCTAACTATGTCCCGGAAGGAACCGGCCCGCCTGCGCGGGCGGAAAAATAATGCTAACCAGAGGCTTTATGCAACACCTGTTCGCCCTGACATTTGCACTGATGACGCTGTTGGTAACGCAGGGATGCGCTGCCCTGCAGCAACAGACCGCCCAGCGGCCGGCCGTGGAACAGTGGGACGTATTCGAGCTGTCACTGCCCGGGCCGGCCGACGGTAATCCGTTCCGCGATGTTCAGCTTTCGGCTCAGTTCACCAATGGTTCCGAGACGCTCACCGTTCCGGGATTCTACGACGGCAACGGCACCTACCGCGTCCGGTTCTCGCCGCCGAAGCAGGGCGCGTGGACGTACAAGACCACCAGCAACCGTCCGGAACTCGCCGACAAACAGGGTGCCATCAACGCGACCGCCCCAACCGGCGATAACCACGGGCCGCTGCTGGTGCATAAGACGTTTCATTTCGCATACGCCGACGGCAAGCCTTATTACCAGGTCGGCACGACCTGCTACGCTTGGACACATCAGACCGAGGAACTGCAGGAACAGACGCTCAAAACCCTGGCCGACGCGCCGTTCAACAAGATGCGGATGTGCATTTTCCCCAAGTCGTACGCCTACAACGCAAACGAGCCGGCCAACTATCCGTTCGTTCGCAACGCCGACGCCACATTCGATCTGACGCGCTTCGACCCGGCCAACTGGCAACACCTGGAAAAGCGCATCGCCGACCTCCGCAAGCTCGGCATCGAGGCCGACCTCATCCTGTTTCATCCCTACGATCGCTGGGGCTTCGCCAAGATGGATGACGCGACCGACGATTATTATCTTCGCTACGCGATCGCGCGGCTCTCGGCGTATCGCAATGTCTGGTGGTCGCTGGCGAATGAGTATGATTTCATGGTCCCGGCGATCCGGCCGAACCAGCGCGGCATCAAGCAGGTCGAGGATTTTGACCGCTTCTATTCGATCCTCGAAAAGGAAGACCCGTACGCGCGCCTCCGCGGCATCCACCACGCCGCCGTCATGTATGACCACACCAAGCCGGTGGTCACGCACGCGAGCATCCAGCACCGCGACGTGACGAAGGTGATCGAGTGGCGCGAGAAATATAAAAAGCCGATCGTCGTCGATGAGTGCCGCTATGAAGGAAACATTTCACAAAGCTGGGGCAATATCTCCGGCCCGGCCATGCTGCGCCAGTTCTGGATCGGCACGGTCTGCGGCGGATACGTCGGGCACGGGGAAACGTTACGGCATCCGGAGGACATCCTCTGGTGGGCCAAAGGCGGCGTCCTGCACGGCCAGAGCCCGCTGCGCATCGGGTTTCTGCGCAAGCAGATGGAATCGCTCCCCTACACCGAGATGACCCCATCCCGGCCGGATCCGGATGTTCTGGTCCTTTCCAAACCCGGCGAAGTCTATCTGGTCTATGCCTTGAAGGCAGGCGCGACTATGAAGCTGACACTGCCCGGCGATCGTGACTACACCGTCGAGGCGCTGGATACATGGGAGATGAAAACAGAACCGCTCCCCCCAGCTAAGCCCGGTGAGTTCACAGCCACCGCGACGCGCGCCGACTACCTGCTGCGAATCACCGTGCCCGCACAATCCAAAGCGCCCCGGTGAATCTGGAAAATGCCGATGCTAAACTTTCGGGGAAAAGGGATTGAATGATGAGCAGCAACGCCCAACGTTCGATTGTTCGCTGGATCCACATCATCTTTGGGCTCCCGATACTCGGTTACATTTATGGCCCGCAGGAGGAAGTCCAACAATACGTCTCGGTTTTCCGTTTCGTCTTCGTCCCCGTCATTCTCCTTTCGGGCCTGTGGATGTGGAAAGGCCATCTGGTTACACGTGCTTTATCAAAAGGATCCGGCTGACCAACGCGGCGTCTTGCCGTAGGGGTTGAATTGTTTTTCCGCGCTCATAACCACTGGCGCATATGATCGAATCATGAAGAATAGTAAGACCAACAAGAAGGATTTGTCCGCACAGCAGCGCGGGCAGTTGCTCACGGTTCTGAAAGCCCGTTTTGAAGAAAATATGAACCGACATCAGGGTCTGGAATGGGCGAAAATCGAGGCGAGGCTGGGAGCGAACTCCGACAAGCTGTGGTCGCTGAACGAGATGGAACGGACCGGCGGCGAACCGGATGTTGTTGGGCATGACAAGAAGACCGGCGAGTACATTTTCTTTGATTGCTCGGCCGAGAGTCCCACTGGTCGGCGAAGTGTTTGTTATGACCGGGAAGGGCTCGAGTCCAGGAAAGAACACCGGCCGGCGGACAGCGCGATGGATATGGCCGCTGCCATGGGGATCGAGCTTTTAACCGAAGAACAATATCGCCAGCTGCAGAAACTCGGGCACTTCGATACTAAAACGTCGAGTTGGCTAAAATCACCTGCCGAAATCAGAAAGCTCGGCGGCGCGATCTTTGGCGATTACCGCTATGGCAATGTGTTCGTATATCACAATGGTGCGCAATCCTACTACGGCGCCCGTGCGTTCCGAGGCTCGCTCAGGGTGTAAATACCGGCACGGCCTGCTCCGGCAAAAACGCCCAGGCCAATCGCACTTCCTCAGCAAATTATTTCAACGAAACATCCCATACCTTCGCACGGCGTGAAGTTCCCATCGGCCCTTTGATATCGAGGATCGTGACGAGATTTCCGGTTTTCTTAAACACGTGGATCGGGTGCTGCTCGGTCGAGGTATCTCCGTCGCCGAACTGCCAGTGCCACTCGGTCACGTCGCCGACCGATAGATCCTTGAATGCGACCAGGCGGCGGTCCATGTCGACGATCGTATGCGTGAACTGGGCATCGATCGGCTTGAGAAACTGCGGCTCCATCGGCATGAGCTTGAACGCGCACAATTGCGAGGCGTTTCCGAACATCGTCCGATGGCGCGAGAGATTCCAGAAACTTCGCTTCTTGGAATCGGGATCACGGTAGTCGATCACCGCCCAGCTGAGCCCGATGATCTTGTTCTCCATCAGCTCCGACTCAACGGCGCGCCCAGGCCCTTCGGGTCCGGCGTAGTCGAACGGCGTGATCCAGAACTCCAGGGTTAAGTGGCCGGCTTCGCCGGGGTTAAAATTGTATTTACAGGCAGAATTTGCATACGGGAATTCCTTGATCCACGTGGCCGCCCCCCAAGCCATGCACCAGTCTTTGTCCTTCGCGGGTGTGAAAATATGGTAGTTCTGCGCGTGTACGCCGTGGATCGCCCAATGCGCCGCCGAAACCGTAATGCGGTCGTCGGGTGTTGACGCTGCTTCCCCCACCTGCTGCGGCGTCCAGATATCCTTGTGCCTTTTATCCAGCAGCGGGCCACCCGAGGCGTCGCCATCTACGACGACTTCAAACATGTCATTGTGCAGATCGGCGCGCGAGAAATCCCAATAGCTCTTGTACGCCTGGTATAAAAAGTAAAGCCTGTTCTCCCCTTTGACCCAGCCGACCTTTACTTTGACATCCAGCTCACTCGGGTCTGCAGCAAGATGCCCGCCTTCATCGTCAACGAGTTGATCCATTCCGATCGCGTAACTGTCCGGAACGATGGCCCAGTCGTCGGCATCGCCGTCGATGCGCGGGATCTGGTCCCGAGGGAATTGGAATATTTGGAAGGTGACTTCAGGTCGATCCATTGCGTTTCAATCTGGAAGTGAATCTTAGAGACATCCAGGCCGCGATACCAACTTCCATTCGAAAGCACAGTTGAAGCTATTCGATTGTGAGCGCGGCACTTCAACGCCAAAACAGCACTGACCTTTTTTAAAGAATCACCACTTTACGGTGCGCAAATGTGCGCGCGCCGGCGCAGCGCGGCCTGTGTATATGGGGAGGCTTTGCGCGCCGCGCGAACCAACTCCATCGCGCCGGCGATGGAGGCCGGAGGCTCTTTGAAAAGTGAAGAATGGCGAACCGTCCGGCTTGGCCGGTGCCGTCATTGATAAACCTCGCTATCCCGGTGAACAAACGAACCCACCGATTGGGGTCGAGGATGCGATTCAGCGGGTAACGATGCGCGACTCGTCTGCACGAACGAACCCAAAGTGCCGCATATCGGCCTGAAAATGAGGTTTCCGTATCGGTTTTCCGCAACCATCACGTCGCGGAGATCCGAACGAACGAAGCCAACGGATGCAGGCGGCCGGTAGGACGGGTGCCGCCAAAGAGGAGTTAGAACAAACGAACCCAAACTCCAAACCCAAAACCCAAAACTCAAAACACTATTCAACAAAATGAACCCAACTTGGCGGTCAACCCATCACAGGATGCTGAAGACCAGATACGCGAACGGTGCCGCGAGCAGGGGGGAATCGATGATGTCGAGGATGCCGCCGAAGCCGGGGACCAGACGGCCGCTGTCTTTTACTTCGGCGTCGCGCTTCATCAAGGACTCGAGCAAGTCGCCGAGTTGTCCGACGCCGCCGATGATGACGCCGAACATGAAACCCATCGGCCAGGCGAGTTGCTGGATGTAGCCGGCGCAGATCATTCCGACGAAGCCCGCGACGATCATCCCGCAGATCAACCCTTCCCAGGTTTTTCCGGGGCTGAGCCAGAAAATCAGCTTGTGTTTCCCCAGCGCCCGGCCGCCGAAGTAAGCGCCGATGTCGGTGAATTTGACGACCAGCAGGATCATCAGCACCGTCATCATCTTGCCCTGGAACTTGATCGCGCCGTCATCGTTCAGCGCCGTCTTGACGCGCAGCGCCATCAGGAACCACGCGAGCCCGCCGAGATAAAGCGTCGCCAGCACCGTGCCGGCCATGCCGTGGATGGCTTCCTGCGTCTGTTTATCGAGCGCGCGGAGCAGCGCCGCGAGGAGCATCACAAAGACGATGATGAACGCGAGCGAGCTGGTGGCATACGGGCGGAACTCGGCGAACTGCGTCAAGAAGGCGTGGACGATCAGCAGCGCCGATCCGACGCCGGAGACCGTTCGATATGGCCGCACTTTTTCGGCGGCGAACAGCTGCGCCAGCTCGCGCGTCGCCAGCGGGGCGATGCCGACGAGCAGTACGAGCAGCCCCACGCCGCCGATGCCGACGGCGTGCGTGCCTGCGTGCACGTACGGAAGCGTCCACTGCTGGACCGCGTGGTCCAGCCACAGCAGCAGGAACAGCCCGAGCAACATCAGCGGGCCGAAGGTCAGGCGATTCTTGAGGGATGTTTCCATGGAGCGGCGTGAGTGTCTTGCGCCCGTCTGAAAACTTCAAGCGGGGCAAAGTAAATACACCGAGCAAATATACCGTGCAAATGAAAAACGCTGCGACCCCTCCGGGCGCAGCGTTCTTCCGAAACTATCGAACATGGATGAAAAACTCGATGCGACTATTTGAAAGTCAACTTGACCTGCAGCGTATTGCCCTGGGCTCCAGTGGCGCCGAGTTGGGCGAACGCGGTAGCGCGGAAGGTATAAGTGCCTTTGACGGCTTTCCAGGATGCGAGCTTTCCGAAGACGTCGCCGAAAAATGCGAACGGCGCGTTGTTCTCCACCCTGGTCTTACCCCGCGCCGAGAGTTCCACGCTGCGGGTATTGCCGTTACCGATCGCGATGATCGCGATCTTGCGCGTCGGCAGCTTCGACAGATTGATGGTCATGTTGGAGGAAATATTTCCGTACCCGGGGATGACCTTGCCGGTAACGGCATCGACGATGCTTACGCCGCTGACGCTTGGCCGGGCGACAACGCCGGGCTTACTGCCTGGCTTAGCGGGCGCTGCCGGGGTCGGACGGGGCGTCGGCGAGGCGACCGCGCCGTTCTTGATCGTGAAGCTCAACTTCCTGGTCACCCCGATTTTTCCGTTGGCGTCGTCCTTGAGATACGGCGTGACGGTCAGGCTGTGCGTGCCGGCCGACATGATCTCACCTTTGAGATTGCCCCATGCGTCGCCGAACGGAGCGTAGGTGCGCGAGTTGTCGGTCGTGGTGTCGCCGTTAATCGTAAACTTGACGCTCCCGGTGCTCGTGCTTGCGGTTGCTACAAACGCAAGATTGCGCGTGCCGGTCTCGGTGAGATCGATGACGTCGCCTTTCTTGAGCGAATCGAGGATCTTCTGATCGGTGTCGGCGTTGTAGACGCTGATCTTGGTGATGCTCGGAAGCGCGCTGGGCGTGTTGCCGATAACCGCGCCGACGGCGGATTTCATGCCTGCGGCCAGCGCGTGGAAGAAGCTGGTCTTGCCGCCGTTGGTATACATGATGCCGCCGGGGCCGGCCTTGGTTTTATTGGTGTTTACCAGCCCGAAGTAGTAGTTGAGCTCGAAATTATCGCGAATGGTGGGGAACACCTCTTCCACCGCTTCTGCCCACTTGGCCTTGTCGTTTTCATAGCCGCGGACGTTCCATTCGGTCGCCACCAATGGCTTGCGTCCATTGACGATTGCGACCACTTCACGCACGCGCTGCTTGACCATCGACGCGCCGTTTGCGTACGGGTGATAGCCGACGTAATCGACGTAGTTGAGCATCCCTTCATCGATCATTTCCCGGACGTCTTCGGGGTTCCAGCTCGGCCCGGCCGACACGACCGGCTCGCCGTGCTCACGCAGAGCAATGGAAGCGGGTTTGAGGAAGTTGTTGACGTATTGCTTGAGCGATCCGCGCCAATAGGAATGATGATCGACCTCATTGCCGATCTCCCAGCGATCAACCGCCGAACGAATCGCCGAATTGCCGGCGGCCCAGTCGAACCAACCGGAAATCGCACTAGGGCTGTGCATCTTGCCGCCGGTGGGATTGACGATCGCCAGGACATCGAAGCCCGCGTTGGAATATTCGATCGCTCGACGCAGGGCGCCGTTCACCTTGCGGCTATTGAAATCGGTGACGCCGATCCAGACGCGGACGGTCTTAGCGCCGAGTTGTTTCAGAACCGCAGAGCCTTCGTCGACGATCCCGCTGCCGGAGTTGTTGATATTGACACCGAGGTCGTAACCCGCGGCCATCAACGTGCGCTGCTCAAGCTGCTCAAGCTGGCCGATCGATGCCGATGATTGGACGGAACTGTGATTCGGGTTCTGCTGCGTGATGCGATTCATGGTGCAAATTCTCTTTTCGGCTAGTGACAAACGGAGGAGACTTTCGCCTCGAAGAGCCGCTGTCAGTGACAACATTTGTGCCGATCCGGCGGCTGACGCGAACTGGAAAACCCAGTCGCAACAGGGAATCGCACCGGTCGTGGCAATTGCTGCCAACGACGGGTCGATATCCGGTGACGGATCGACGCATAACAACATGTTGGAGGCCTGGTGGGTGCCTCACTTCTCGGGGCCGCCGACGATGGCGACCATACCTAAGCGGACAGCCACGGCAGTGGCCGGGTGTCCGTGCAGCGCCAGGTGTCGGGCACTGCAGAAGTGGTGGTCTGAGCTGCGACGCCCGCGTGGATCGGGTTGCGAACGTAGCACTCACTCCGGCTGGAGGAACAACGGACAGTTTCTGAGTCCTGCCCGGGATCACGTTTGCCGGCACGTGTCCTGTAACCTGTATCGGCTAATCAGATAGCCACTGAACCGAAGGACGACATAAACATCAAACTCTTTCGATCAATCTTCGTTCGAGACAAATACTTGCGAACTTTTTCAAAACTTATCTCAACCAATGCCGCAATGCTGACGCCGCCGGTTAGAGAACGCTGGAGGAGACAGTCTTATCATCCACGAGTGAGATCACACGGTTGCTGAATGCCGAGGACAACGTCATGGCTTTGAAACCGCCGTTTGAGCTGGTGACGACGCCCGCCGCGGATACGGAGATGACATTGGCCGCGGTGGATCGAGCACCGGCGAGCGCCTGGTAGAACTGGGTTTTACCGCCACCGGAGGTCAGCACGCCGCCGGGGCCGGCCTTGGTGGATTTTTTCTGGATGAGTCCGAAGTAGTAGTTAAATGCGAAGTTGCCACGAATGGTGGGGAAGATCGCCTTGACGGCGTTTGCCCAGGCAGACTTGTTTCCTTCGAGCCCGCGGATATTCCACTCGCTGGCGACCAGCGGCTTGCGTCCGCCGACGACTGCCTTGAGTTCTGCGATCCGCTGCGTGGCGAGCTTCACGCTGTTTGAATAAGGGTGATAGCCGACGTAGTCGACATGGTTCAGCATGCCCGCTTTGATCATCGAGCTGACGTCTTGCGGGTTCCAGCTCGGGCCGGCGGAGACGACCTTTTCGCCGGCGGCATGCAGCGCCTCGGCGGCGGGTTTCAGGAAGAGGTTGACGTATTGAGACATCGAACCGCGCCAGTCGGCCTTGTGATCCGGCTCATTGCCGATCTGCCAGCGGTCGATGGCATTTTTCCAGGCGGGTTTGGAGACCGCCCACTTGAACCACGCCTTGACGGCCGCGGGGTTGGTGACCGAGCCATTCGGCGCCGCAACCTCGGCCATGACGTCAAATCCCGCTTTTTTGTACGCGGCGGCGCGGAGCATGACCGGGTTGTTAATGCGTTTATTAAAGCTGCCCGGATTGATCCAGACACGGACCGATTTCACGCCAAGCGCCTTCAATTGCGGAATCGCCAGCTTCGTCATGCGTGTAGACGCGTCATTGATATTGATCCCCATGCTGAGCGTGCTGGAAGCCATCAACTGGCGAGGCTCCATCTGCTCAAGAACGCAGGTGGACAAGCGGGGGGAACTGATATCGCGGGACTTCGATCTGCCGAAGAGCCGTTTAGCCAAATTCAACATTCATTCGCTCCAAGTACGGCCGTGCGGCCTGGGATTAAACGTCGCACGATGCCGGAGAGCAGCCAGCGAGCCTGTGGAGGATCGAGGCGGACAAACCCGCGTCCGTACTTCTAATTGTGCGGCTCGTCTGCGATTGGCAACGAGCCGTTAATCGATTAGCCGCGTGTAAGCGGCCGAACTGAAAATGACCAAAGCAGTGACGGCAGTGCGCCGGCTGCTTAACGATTTATCGATGGCACCTCTGGTGCATCGACCCCCTGATACAGTCTGAAGCCTCGGTGATCTCGATTTGGGTGAGACCTCATCGGCTTCGTCGTCTGCCCGTCCGCATCCGACAAACCCTTTATCTGCGCATCCCCTATCGGGATCAACCCTATTTCTCCATAAAACGCAAAAAAAATTCAATTAATCCGCCGCGTGCGGATCATCGTTATAACGACGATAATTTGCAGAATATCCTTGGTTTTACGAGCTCGCCCGGCGGTTTTATCGGCGATCGCTTCGAAAATCGCGCAGAATCCGGGGGCTCGAAAAAAGAATAAAAAAAGCCGTGCGGGTGTGTCCGCACGGCTCACCTCAAGCATGTTCATCAACCGAATCCGCCGCTCAAGTAGCCGCGGGTGCGACGGGTGACAGCAGGCGCTCGGCGGTGGAAATTAGTTTGTCGAGCTTCACCGGCTTGGTGAAATATTCCGAAGCGCCAAGCGCCTCGGCGTACATCTTGTGACGACTTCCCGAATTGCCGGTCACCATGATCACCAACGGCGCGCTGCTTCGCGGTTTCTTCGCTTTGGTTTTCTCGGCCTGGATTTTTTCAAGCACCAGAAATCCACTGCGGCCGGGGAGCATCATGTCGAGGATGATCAAATCCGGGTGGCTCTTCTCCGCTAGCTCGACTGCCTTGTTGCCGTTGCTCGCGCTCTCGATTACAGCGCCCGTCGGCTCAAAGGCCGCGTGCATGCTGGTGAGGATGTCGGGATCGTCATCGACGAGCAGGATTTTTTTACCGGTTAACATGATTTTCAACTCCTCTTACGGTGCGGTCGCCTCGAGTGTTCGGCGATTGTGGATTAATGTCAAGTAACGCGTCAGCCACGTCCGATAAAGCCTACAGAACGTATGCCCCGTCCAACCGACCCCATCTTCGTCCTCGACAGCGGCTTGGGCGGACTCACAGTCGTTCGTGCTATTCTAAAGCATCTTCCCGGCGAACGTGTGGTCTATTTTGGGGATTCGGCCC
>JACMML010000176.1 GCA_014379105.1 Phycisphaerae bacterium | reverse complement strand
TGTGCTTGCCGGTGTCTTGGCGAGCGGACTCTTTGTCTATCTGACACTGACATTGCTTTGGCCGGAGAAGTTTCTATGACCCCCAATGGCTGGTTTCAATTGGCGTTGTATCTCGGCGTGTTGCTGCTGTTGGCGAGGCCGCTGGGAGTTTACATGGCGGCCGTCTACGAGGGCGTTCCCTCGCGATGGCGACGGCCGGGTGAAGTCGTCGAACGGTGGATGTACCGCCTGTGCGGTGTCGATCCCGCCGAGCAGATGACCTGGACTCGGTATGCTTACGGCGTGCTGATGTTCAGCGTGGTGAGCTTTCTGGCGGTCTATTTGATTCAACGGTGTCAGGCCCTGTTGCCGTTGAACCCTCAACAGTTGGCGGCCGTCACGGCTGATTCGTCGTTCAATACGGCGATCAGCTTCATGACCAACACGAACTGGCAGGGATACGGCGGCGAGGTGACGATGAGTTACCTGTCGCAGATGCTGGCGTTGACCGTGCAGAACTTTGTCTCGGCGGCAGTCGGCATGGCGGTGCTGGTCGCGTTGATTCGCGGCTTCCGACAGACCGGAACGACGGGCTTGGGAAACTTCTGGGTCGATCTGACACGGGGAACCCTCTACATCCTGTTGCCACTGTCGTTCATCCTGGCTCTGGTGCTGGTCTCGCAGGGCGTGGTGCAGACGTTCTCAGCGTATCAGACAGTCCCTTTGATGGAAGCCGCGACAACCGCGGATGGCAAGACGATCACCGAACAAACATTGCCTCTCGGCCCGGCGGCGTCTCAGATTGCGATCAAGCAACTGGGGACGAACGGTGGCGGGTTCTACAACGTGAACTCGGCGCATCCCTTTGAAAATCCGACGCCGCTGTCGAACTTCCTGCAAGTGCTGTCGATCCTGCTGATCGCGGCCGGACTCTGTCACACGTTCGGCGTCATGGTGAAAGATTCGCGTCAGGGGTGGGCCTTGCTGGCGGCGATGCTGGTGGTCTTCGTGCCGCTCACGGTGGGCTGCGCTCTGCTGGAGCAGCAGGGAACGCCGCAGTTGGCGGCCTTGGGCGCGGACCTCACGGCGAGCAACCTGCATCCCGGCGGCAACATGGAAGGAAAGGAGACTCGCTTCGGCATCGCGAACTCGGCGCTATGGGCCACGGCCACGACGGCGGCTTCCAACGGGTCGGTCAACGCGATGCACGATTCATTCACGCCGCTGGGCGGTCTGATTCCGATGTGGCTGATGCAACTGGGCGAGGTGATTTTCGGTGGTGCCGGTTCGGGTCTGTACGGCATGGTGATGTTTGCAATCGTCACCGTATTCATCGCAGGGCTGATGGTGGGGCGCACGCCCGAGTACCTCGGCAAGAAAATCGAAGCCTACGAGATGAAGATGGCTTCGATTGCGATTCTGGCTCCGTGCGCGATGGTTCTCGTCGGGACTGCGATCGCCCTGATGTGTACCGGTGGCAAGGCGACGATCTTCAATCCGGCTGTCCACGGTTTTTCCGAGGTGCTGTATGCCGTGTCATCGGCTTCAAACAACAACGGCAGCGCGGTTGCCGGCCTGGGTGCCAATACGCCCTTCTACAACACGCTGCTCGGCGTCGCGATGCTGATCGGCCGGTTCCTCACGATGCTACCCGTGCTGGCCATTGCGGGATCGCTCTCGCAAAAGAAGCATGTTCCCGCGAGTGCCGGCACGCTGCCGACTCACACGCCGCTGTTCGTCGTGTTGGTCGTGGCCATCGTCATCATCGTGGGTGCCCTGAACTTCTTCCCGGCACTCGCGCTGGGACCAATTGTCGAACATTTGCAGATGCGGGCGTAGTCGAAATCAGAACGAGCGAGCCGGGTGCCGTGAGGCCCCGGATTGATTGCGATTGACCGCCCGAGCCGCGACGTGAACGCGTCGTTGTCAAGGTGCCATGATGCCCGGCCCCGGGTTGATTGTGAATTGACCCGGGGTCTCACGGCCCCGGCTCGCCAGGACAAACAAACTTAACGAGGTTTTCTCATGTCAACTTCCACTCGACAGAGTGCTCAGATCGACTGGCCGCTGGTACGCGATGCGGCTTGGATGTCGGTGCTCAAGCTCGATCCGCGCGTGCAGATTCGCAACCCGGTCATGTTTTCGGTCTGGCTCGGCAGCGTGCTGACGACGATCCTGTTCTTTCAGGCGTTGTTCGCCACCGGGGAGGAACCGGTCGGCTTTGTGCTGGCAATTTCCATCTGGCTCTGGTTCACCGTGCTGTTTGCCAACTTCGCGGAGGCTCTCGCCGAAGGACGTGGCAAGGCCCAGGCCGATGCGCTGCGCAAGGCCCGTCAGCACGTCTTGGCCAATCGTCTGACAGACCAACGCAGCCGACAGTCCGTCGAGGTTCCTGCTGCCGATTTGAAGCAGGGAGACCTGGTGATCGTGAAGGCGGGCGAAATGGTTCCCGGTGATGGTGAGGTCGTCGAAGGTGTCGCCTCGGTCGATGAGAGTGCCATCACCGGTGAAAGTGCTCCGGTGGTGCGCGAAAGCGGCGGCGACCGCAGTGCCGTCACGGGCGGCACGCGAGTCGTCTCGGACTGGTTGATCGTTCGCATCACCATGCTGCCCGGCGAAAGCTTTCTCGACCGGATGATCGCGATGGTCGAAGGAGCCAAACGCCAGAAGACGCCCAACGAAATCGCACTCAGCATTCTGCTGTCGGCTCTGACGATCATCTTCCTGGTGGTCACGGCGACGCTGTTGCCGTACTCGATCTACAGTGTCGCGACTGCAGGCCAGGGGAAGGCCATCACGGTGACAGTGCTCGTCTCGCTGTTTGTCTGCCTGATACCGACAACGATCGGCGCGCTGGTGTCGGCCATCGGCATCGCCGGGATGAACCGGCTGAGTCTCGCCAACGTGGTTGCGATGTCGGGGCGAGCGGTCGAGGCCGCGGGGGACATCGATGTCCTGCTGCTGGACAAGACCGGCACGATCACGCTGGGCAATCGTCAGGCGGCCAGCTTCATTCCCGCGCCGGGCATCGACAAGGCGGCGCTGGCCGATGCCGCGCAATTGGCCTCGCTGGCCGATGAGACTCCCGAAGGCCGCAGCATCGTGGTGCTGGCCAAAAAAGAATTCGGACTGCGTGGCCGCGAGATCGAGAAGCTGCATGCGAAGTTCATCCCGTTCGCGGCCCGCACGCGCATGAGTGGCGTCGATTTGGAAGATCGCGAAATTCGCAAGGGGGCCGCCGATTCGATCGCCAGCTATGTCGAACAGTATGGCGGACGATTCCCCGCAGAAGTCCGAGCGGCGGTGGATCGAGTTGCCAAAGAGGGCGGTACGCCACTGGTTGTCGCCGAGCGCGACCGGGTGCTGGGCGTGATCCAACTGAAGGACATCGTCAAGGGCGGGATCAAGGAACGGTTTGCCGAACTGCGTCGCATGGGAATCAAGACGATCATGATTACCGGCGACAACCCGCTGACCGCCGCCGCCATTGCCGCCGAAGCGGGCGTGGATGACTTCCTGGCCGAAGCGACACCCGAAGCCAAGCTGAAGCTGATTCGCGACTACCAGAAAGGTGGCCGTCTCGTCGCGATGACCGGTGACGGTACGAATGACGCGCCAGCATTGGCTCAGGCGGACGTGGCCGTCGCGATGAACACCGGCACGCAGGCGGCGAAGGAGGCGGGCAACATGGTGGACCTCGATTCCAACCCCACC
>JACMML010000175.1 GCA_014379105.1 Phycisphaerae bacterium | reverse complement strand
CGCTGAAGCGAGCAGTTCCCACGAGATATCGCTTCTTGCCTTGCGAGAAAATTTGAAATGAGTGACTTTGATTGCGCCCCGGGATCTTGGCGGCATCACGATTTTTCGTGCCATGCTATTACTCGCGAAGGTTCATGCCGAGTGTCACCTATCACATCATGCTCAATTGTTGCCAACGCGGTCGTGCTTCAACTTCATGCACTGGCCCATAATTTGGCAAGTACGTGCGGACGCTGGCGCTTTCGGAATTGGTCGCCCAGTGGTCGCCGACCAATCAGCGGGATAGTCGACTAAGATTCGTGCCAATGTCGTGCGCGATTATCGCTGCTGCATTTTCGAGTGTCGACGTCGTGGTGCCGCGGAACCAGAGACGCCGATGTCCGCTTCCGGGTCAAAGCGGCACTTCTCGCATCACGGCATGTCGCAGCTACCAGATTCCAATCTTGATTCCGTAGCGCGGGAGAATGTCGCGCTCAGAAATGAGCATTTTTTCGTCCGGTAAAGTCACCGTCATCTTGCGTTCACGCACCCAATCGAACATTCGACCACGAAATTCTTCAATTATGGACGCACGAGACGGATCGTCGTGAAAGTCGACGGTTTCGTCAGGATTCTCTCGCAGATCAAAGAGTTGCGGGCGAAAACCCTCCCAAGCGATAAATTTCCAGCGCCCATCAAACAACATGGTTCCGCGGCAACGCCGCGGATCATGGCCCAACGTGGCTCGGGCCTCGCGGAAGGAGTAGTCGATTTCCGAAACCGCGATGTCGCGCCAATTCGAAGCCGGCGCGCTTCGCAGCAAGGGAAGCAGCGACCGTCCCTCGAACAGGTGATTGGGCAGCGGCAGACCGAGCGCATCCATCGCTGTAGGCAGGAAGTCGACTCCTTCGACGAAGCGATCGTCATGCCGGCCGCGTGTCGTATCCGCCGCGTGATCGGGGTCATACACGATGAACGGGATTTGGACGGAGGGCTGGTGAAACAGCTCCTTGTCGCCCAGCCAATGGTCGCCGAGATAGTCGCCATGGTCGGCGGTGAAGACGATGAGTGTGTCTTCCATCCGGCCCAGTTCGCCGAGCACGGCCATGAAGCGCCCAAAGTGATCGTCCAATTGTTTCACCAAGCCCATATAGGCCGGCTTCACCCGCGCCACGACCTCGTCGCGAGCGAAACTCAAAGATTCGGGATGCTTCTGGTAGGCCGCGACCACGGGGTGAGGGTTCTCGAGTTCCCGTCTGTTCTTGACAATTGGGCTGCAGTCCTCGGGTCCGTACGTCTGGTGGTAGGGGGCCGGCGCAAGATATGGCCAATGCGGCTTGATGTAGGACAGGTGAAGGCACCATGGCCGCTCACCTTGCTCGCGGATAAATTTGATCGCGACATTCGTCGTATACGCCGTTTCGGAATCCTCCTCGCGAACGCGCGCTGGCAGATGGACGTTGCGCATCAGCCAGCCGCTGACCTTTTCGCCCCGTTCATCGATGGCGGACATCACGTAGTCGCCCCAAGGGTCGGCGGTATCGTCGTAGCCGCGGCTTTTCAGGTAGTGGACATAAGGATGCTGCGGGCCGGGATTTGCATGGCCCTCGTAATGATCGACGATGTCAAAGCCGCCGGTGATAAGGGAGCGTCCCACTTCGGAATCCGGGCTGATTCCGAGCCGCGCCATGGCCGCGCGGTCGGGTTCGTAGTGAGTTTTGCCGGCGAGCGCCACGGTGATGCCATGGGGCCGCAAGTGGTCGCCGATCATCATTTCTCGAATCGACAACGGCACGAAGTTCCAGATCGCGCCGTGGCTGAACATCGAGCGCCCGGTATAGAACGACATTCGCGAGGGGCCGCACACCGGCGCGCTACAAAACGCGCGCTTGAAGAGCACGCCCCGCGCCGCCAGAGAATCGATGTGTGGCGTATTGAGCGCGGAATGCCCCATGCAGGAGAGATAGTCGGCGCGCAGCTGGTCGCACATCACGAAGAGAACGTTCCGGACTCTACCCATATGGCATTGGCCTCCGAGTTACATCAGGCGTGGCAGGAACAATGCCACGGACGGGACGAAGACGACGAGGAGAAGCACGACAAGGCTGGCGAGCACGAATGGCGCGATCCCGCGGAAGATCGTGCCAAGGGTGATGTCCTCGACCACGCTCTTGACCACGAAAACATTCATGCCGACCGGCGGCGTGATAAGGCCGATTTCGATGACGATGACAACGATAATTCCGAACCAGATCGGGTCCATGCCGAAAGAAACCACGATCGGAAAAAAGACCGGGATCGTGATCAGCATCATGCCCAGCGATTCGAATATGCAGCCGAGAAACAGGTAGACCACGCAGATGAGGAGTATCACGGTGATCGGCGCGAGGTTGAGCGCGCGAATTGCAGCCACCAGATCCGTCACCATGCCGGTCATGGTGAGAAAGTTGGCGAAGACGAGCGCGCCGAACATCACGACAAAGATCGTAGTCGTCGTTCGGCCGGCCTCCATCAACGACTCAGCGAGCTTCTTCCAGGTGAGCTGCCGGCGGGCGATCGTGAATAGAAGTGCCCCGGCAGAGCCGACACCGGCGGCCTCGGTCGGAGTGCAAACACCGAAGTAGATGCCGCCAAGAACGAGGATGAAGAGGAGCGCGACGCCCCAGACGCGCCATAGCGCGCTCCACCGCTCCGGCCACGTGGCGTGGGGACCTCGCGGCCCGGAGGCCGGATCGAGCCGTACCACGGCTGCGATCGCCAGAATATAAGCGGCGATCATGATCAAGCCCGGAACGATGCCAGCAATGAACAACTTCCCGATGTCGGCTTGGGTGAGAAGGCCGTAAATGACCATGGGCACGCTGGGCGGTATCAGAATTCCGAGCGTGCCCCCGGCGGCGATCGATGCGGCGCCGAGGCTATCGGCGTAACCGAAGCGGCGCATCGACGGTATGGCGATGCGCGCCATCGTTGCCGCCGTCGCCATCGAACTGCCGCAGACCGCCGCAAAGCCGCCACACGCGCCGATGGTCGCCATCGCCAACCCACCGCGACGCCGGCCGATCCAAGCATTGCACGCGCTGTAGAGATCCTCGGAAAGATTCGCGCGATGGACCAACGCGCCCATAAGAAGGAACATTGGCAGCGTGGAAAGGTCGTAATTTGTGGCGAGATCGAATATTTGCTGGCTTGCCATCGAGAGGGCAGGGGCGAAGCCGCGT
>JACMML010000174.1 GCA_014379105.1 Phycisphaerae bacterium | reverse complement strand
CCGATATAGGAGCTCGAATCGGGTCGCTGGCGGCGCTGGAGAACCAGGGCCACCGATCGCGCACCGGCGGTCTTGGCCAGCGACGTCAATTCGCCGAGCGGATCGCGCGGATCGGCGCTGGAATCCGGAAGAATCACCCCCACCAGCACCGCTCGTTCCTGGTGCACCGAAAGCTGCGTTCGTTTTAGGTCGGCCAAAGTCTTCTCGTTCCTTTTCGTCACCGCCTGCGGAATGCCGGGCGGCTTCCTTATACAATAGCACCCATGCCGACGAAGCCCACTGACGGAGCATTAGGATATCTGGACGAGCAACTCGACGCGCTCAAGCGGCATGTGCCGGCGGCGCTGGTCGGCTTTGACGAAACCGGGATCCACCAGGCCCGCGTGGCGACCCGACGCCTCAAAGCCGGGCTCGATCTGCTCGAGCCGCTGGTGGACA
The DNA here is from genome assembly GCA_014379105.1 of Phycisphaerae bacterium. GTDB lineage: Bacteria > Planctomycetota > Phycisphaerae > Tepidisphaerales > Tepidisphaeraceae > JACMML01. Next base: position 12,795 of record JACMML010000174.1, on the reverse strand, counting down.
AAGATGACTTGCGGCCACTCGCCAAGGCCGGCAAAATGCTCCGCCGCCGGCTCGGGTCGCTCCGCGATCTGGATGCGATCCTCGAACAACTGCGATCCTACGCCGTGCCCGAGCGGCTGAAGCCGGGGATTGCCTGGACGATCGAGCGGCTCGAAGCGGCGCGGGTTTCGGCGCGACAAGACGACAAGCGCGACGGCAAGAGACTCGAAAAACAATTAGCGCCGTTCGAAGCGTGGTGGGGGCTCAGGCACCAACTGGAGCAGCACGCGGCCGCGATCGACTCCATCCTCACCGAGGCGCTGCACAGCCGATTCCACGAGTTCGCGCTGGACGCGGATCGACTTGCCGGCCTGACTCAACCCGGAGCGACTCAACCCGAATTGACGCAATCGGGTGCGGATGATCCGCCGCTGGATGTGCACCAGCTTCGCATCAGCGGCAAGGCGTTGCGCTATACGCTGGAGATCGCCGGCGCGCACGGCATCAAGATACCGAAGAGCGTTTTCAAATCGTTCAAAGCGATGCAGGAATCGCTGGGCAACTGGCACGATCTGGTGGTGCTGGCGGAGCAGACGATGCAGCGATCAATCGAATCGCAGCTGGGTCATCACGACCCCGCGGCCGCGGCGCTGGTGCTGGATCTGGCGAAGCTTTTTCTGAAGGATAGCGCGGCCGCGCTGCGGCAATTCACTATTCGCTGGCGCAAGTCCGGCGGAAAGATTCGGCGTGTTCTTGAGGATCGCGTGCCACTGTCACGGAGCGTTGCTGATGAGATCGGCATTCCTGAGCCGTCTACCGAATCTCAAACGGGTCGCGATCTGCCTTCGATACCAACCACGCCACTTGAGGTAGTGATTGTGTCAGACGATCCGCCAGTTTCGTCATCGTGACGCGCTCGCTATTGGAATGGAGCGTGCAGATCACCGTCATCCCCGCCTCGGCGGCGCGGAGCGCATCGTGGTGGCGAACCTCACCGGTGATATAGACTTCGGCACCGCTTGCCAGCGCGTCGTCCAACAAATCATCTCCGGCCCCTGCGCAGATCGCGACGGAGTTGGCCAGGCCTTGCGTCGGGCCGGCGACGAGGACGTGGTTGATTCTCAGCGCGCTCTTCAAGATGGAGACGATCTGCTGCCGATCGGTTGGCTGTTTAAATTTTCCAACCCGCCCGATTCCCCGCCCGGTGGGTGGGGCGGCGAGCAAGACCAGATCAAACGCGGGCTCTTCGTACGGATGAGCCTTGCGGAGCGCCGTCACAACAGGCGTCAGGGCGTCGATGGGCAGAACTGTCTCGATCCGTATCTCGTCAGCCGTTTCCATTTTCCCCGCTTGTCCGACCGCAGGATTGGTGTTCTGGTTTCCCAAAAACGTGCCCGTGCCGTCGCTGCGAAAGCTGCATCGCGAATAATCCCCGATCCGTCCCGCTCCGGCATCGAAGATCGCATTCGCGACCGCGTCGATATGATCGCGCGGCACGAATGTGACGAGCTTGTACTGGGTCGCCTTGATGTCCGCAACGCGTAGCGCCGACCGATCGATCAGTCCGACGATGTCCGCCAGCACATCGTTGGTGCCGCCGTCGGCAACATCCAGCGCGGTGTGCGGGGAGAAGATCGCGACGCCACGGCGGATGGCGTCGAACATCAATTGACCCGCGCCGTCGGCGGTTAATCGGTTGATCGGTTTGAAGATCGGCGGGTGATAGGCGACGACCAGTTCGACGCCCGCCGACTTCGCCTCGTCGGCGACTTGGCGTGTGTAGTCGATGCACAACATCGCCCGCGACACGTCCTGCGCCGGATCGCCCGCAAGCAGGCCGACGTTATCCCACGATTCGGCGTCGCCGAGCGGGGCGATGCGCTCCAATTCACACAGGATCTGCGAGAGTTCCATCAACATCACCCTCAGTCTTCGAGCACAATCCGGTCCCACCCCGCCATCAGCCGACGGGTGATCGCACCCGGTTTCTCATTGCCCACTTCCTTCCGCTCGATGCGGCAGACGGGCATCACACCCATCACGCTGTTGGTGACGAACACTTCCTCCGCGGCCAGCAGCTCGTTGATCGTGATCGGTCCGATCCGGACAGCGATCCCCTCGTCGGCGGCGATCTCAAACACCGCGCCGCGCGTCGTGCCGGGCAGCACGTTGCTGCGGGGATACGGCGTGGCGGTCTTGATATCCGCGTCGCGCAAATCTTCATTGGTCGGCGGCGTGATCAGCGTTTGATCACGTACGATAAATACATTGCTGATACAGCCACTCTGTAGAAAATTGTGCACGTTGAACCACAGCGCTTCTCCCGCGCCGCGGCGATTTGCTTCGCGCAGCGCTGCCAGTCGCGAAAAGTAATTCAATGTCTTATGGCCCGCCTGCAAGTCGTAAGGGTTGGCTTTCTGGTCGTCAACGACAGCAACAGTCAGCCCTTTCTCCAGGTATTCCGCAGGATACGGCTCAAATTCGCCGGCGGTGATGAAGGTCGTCGGCTCGACCCGAACGCCGTGCAGTGGATCATTATGCGCCATGCCGCGGGTGACGGTGATCCGCAGCCGCGCCTCGCTCAGCGTGTTTTGTTCCAGCAGTATCGAAATCGCCTGCTTCAGCTCTTCGTCGCTGAATTGCAGCGGCACGAACAGCGCGTCACTCGATTCGCGCAGACGCCGCAGGTGCTGTGCAAGTTGAATCACCCGTCCGCCGGCGGCGCGCATGGTCGTGAAGATGCCGATCGCGTGCAGCAAGCCGCTGTCGCGGATGGAGACCGTCGCGTCGGATTCGTCGATCAGATTTCCGTTCAGCCAGGCGGTGTTTGACATCGCCGGGGCAGTATACTGATCCGGCGGGCAAAATCAGTCGAGCGGCTTATGTTTCAACATTGGCCGCCAGGATCGGTAGGAGCATTGCGACACCATCTTAAACATTCGGAGCCTTATGCACTTTAGTTTTCAAATCGGCGTCATTTGTCTGCTTGCGGTTCCTTTCCTGACCATGAACGCCGAGGCGCAGACTACACAACCCGCCGTTGCCGCCGCTGGGCGCGAGCGATTGTCGCTGGATCGCGGCTGGCTGTTTAAGCACGGCGATATTCCGTTCCCGGTCATCAACGGGCATCAACAGTCGTACAACAACGCCAAGGCCGGCACCGCATCCGGCGCGGCTTCGGCGAATTTTGACGATTCCGCCTGGCGACAGCTCGACCTACCGCATGACTGGGCGGTCGAGGCGCCGTTCGACGCAAAAGCGAACATATCCCAGGGTTATCGCCCGCGCGGGATGGGCTGGTATCGGCGCTATTTCAAGCTGGACCCCGCCGACCGCGGCAAGCATCTGGAAATCCAATTTGACGGCGTCTCCACGCACTGCACCGTCTGGGTGAATGGAATCGTCGCCCACCGCAATTGGAGCGGCTACTCGTCATTTCAGATTGATATCACACCCTTTGCGCGCTACGGGAATGACAACAATGTCATCGCGGTCCGCGTGGATGCCGAGGCTCAGGAAGGCTGGTGGTACGAAGGGGCGGGCATTTACCGTCACACATGGCTCGTGAAGCGCCCGGCGGTGCATATCGCGACCGATGGCGTCTACGCGAATCCAGTTCGCGACGCCGACGGTAAATGGCTGATCCCGATTGAGGTCACGCTGAATAACGCTGGGAAGACCGAGACGCCGCTTGAGGTGACGTCCACGCTGATTGATCCCGACGGTAAAAACGTCGCCGAGGTATCAGCACAGGTTCGCAGCAGTCCGCTGCAGACGTCGGTGGCGAAGATGAGCATGCCTGTTACGTCTCCGCGACTCTGGTCGGTGGATGAACCGACGCTGTATCAGGTGCGGACGACTGTCAGCCAGGGTGGCGCGGTCTCGGACGAAGTGGTGACCCGTTGCGGCTTTCGCACGATTCGGTTCGATGCTGACAAAGGGTTCTTCCTGAACGATCAGCCGTTAAAGCTGAAGGGGACATGCAATCATCAGGATCACGCCGGCGTCGGCGTGGCGGTGCCGGACGCGCTATGGGAATTTCGGCTTCGCAAATTGAAGGAGATGGGCTCTAACGCGTACCGCTGCGCGCACAATCCGCCGGCGGCGGAGTTTCTTGATGCGTGTGACCGAATGGGAATGCTGGTGATGGACGAGACCCGGCATTTTAACACCACGCCGGAATATATCCGCCAACTCGAGTGGCTGGTCATGCGTGATCGAAACCATCCGAGTGTGATTCTGTGGTCGGTCTTCAATGAAGAACCGTCGCAGGGGACTGAGATGGGATACGAAATGGTCCGGCGCATGTCCGCCGTGGTGAAGCGGCTGGACATCACGCGGCCGGTGACTGCGGCGCAGAACAGCGCGATGCTGAACACCATCAACGCGTCTCTCGCGGCGGACGTTGCGGGCTTTAATTATCGGCACGGTGAATATGATCGCTATCACACCGCGAATCCCACCAAGCCCATCACCAGTTCCGAAGACACGTCCGCCGTCATGACGCGCGGCGAATACGTCACCGATAAATCCAAACCGGTGCTCGATTCCTACGATACGCAGTTTCAAAGCTGGGGCGCGACGCATCGCGCCGCGTGGAAGCGCATCGCCGAGCGGCCGTTCCTGGCGGGCGGATTCGTCTGGACTGGCTTTGACTACCGCGGCGAGCCCCAGCCATTGCAGTGGCCGGCGACGGGATCGTCATTCGGCATCATGGACCTGTGCGGATTTCCAAAGAGCGCGTTTTACATTCACCAGGCGCAGTGGATCGAAGACCGCCCGATCCTGCAGCTCATCCCGCACTGGAACTGGGCGGGCAAGGAAGGCCAGCCCGTGAAAGTGATGGCGCTGACCAATGTGGATGCCGTGGAGTTAACCCTCAACGGCAAAGTGATCGGCGAGAAGCCAGTCGATAAGTTTGACATGGTCTCGTGGGACGTGCCATATGAAGCCGGCAAGCTAGAGGCCGTCGGCAAAAAGGCCGGGCGAGAGGTTTCGCGTTTCGTTGTGGAAACTACCGGCGCGCCCGCCGCGATCCAACTGGTTCCCGACCGCAAAGCGCTCGCCGGCGATGGGCATGATGCCCAGCCAGTGACAGTGCAGATCGTTGATGCGCAAGGCCGTGCCGTGCCGACCGCCAACCATATGGTGAACTTCGAAATCGCCGGACCTGCGGCCATAATCGGACTCAACAACGGCGATCCCAACTGTCATGAACCCGAAAAAGGAAATCAGCATTCCCTGTTTAACGGGCTGGCGCAGGTGATCGTCCAGGCGCAAACGGGCACGGGCCCGGCGACCTTGCGCGCATCGTCCGATGGTCTGACCGCCGCGGAACTCGTGATCGATGTCGGCGCCGCCTCGCGGCCGGAAGTCCCCGCTGTGCGCCCGCCGCAGGTTATCGTCGGGTGGCGCATGTCGCCCACAGCCAAGGAGCGTCCGGATCCGAATCAGAAAATTGGTGATACCGACATGAACACGTGGTCGAGCATCCAGCCCGGCGGCCGGCTGCAGCCGCTGGTCGATGGGACTTTCGCTGTCTTCCGTGCCCAGTTTACGCCGCGTATTCCGGTGCAGAAGGCCGGCGGGAAAGTAGTCCTGCGGAATGTGACCGGCAAAGCCCAAGTCTGGCTGGACGGGAAGATGGTCGGCGAAAAAGCCAACGCCGAGCGCGGCAATATGACGGTGTCTCTGGAACCCGGCGACACGGAACGAACCATCAGCGTTCTGATCGAGGCGGCAGCCGGCGCGCCGGCGGGGCTGGGCGGCAACGTCACGGTGGAGTAGTTCGTTTCGGCGTCGTAGCGAACTGGGCCACGCAATGGAGAGGCTTAGTCCGGCAGCGCCACACCCGCCGCTTCGAACATGGCGCGGGCTTTAACCAGCGTCTCGTCGTACTCTGCCTGCGGATCGCTGTCGGCGACGATGCCGCCGCCGACGGGGATGTGGACCTTATTGTCGCGGATGATCATCGTGCGAATCGCGACGCTCAGTTCCATCGTCCCGTCCGGCGCGATCCACCCGATCGCTCCGCAGTACGGCCCACGGCGGACTGGTTCCAGTTCTTCTATGATCTCCATCGCGCGAATCTTCGGGCACCCCGTCACCGAGCCGCACGGAAACGTCGCCCGGAGAATGTCCGTCAATGTCACATCGCGGCGCAAAACGCCTTCGATCGTCGCGACGCCGTGATATACGGTGGGGTGCGCTTCGATCGCCCGCGCGGTCGTCACGCGGACGGACCCGACCTCGCAAATACGGCCAAGGTCGTTGCGCTGGAGATCAACGATCATCGCCAGCTCGGCTTTGTCCTTCTCGGATTTCAGCAGCTCCGATTCCATCCCCACCAGTCGCGGCCGAGTGCCCTTGATCGGCCGATTGACTATCCGCCGGCGGCCATCGGGGAGACGTTCGACCCGCAGAAAAAGCTCCGGAGAATTGCTGATCAACTGGTAATCCCCGAAATCGAGATACGCCGCGTATGCCGCGGGAAAATGGGTCCGCAGATAATCGAAGATCGCGCCGGGCGTCCGAACCAGCGGGGCGGTAAAGCGCTGCGATAGATTCACCTGGAAAACATCACCCGCGGCGATGTACTCAATACATTTGCCGACGGATTGCAGATATTGCCGGCGGGCAAAAGTTGAGGTCGCTTTCTGCAACTCCCGTGGAGGGATCTGGTTTGATGATCGATCCACAGGCGCGCTGAGGTACGGCGACATCGCAATCAGCGGCAGGTGTAGATCGTCCGTTGCGCATTCCGGCAGCACTTCAAAGAAACGCCCGAGGTCATAACTCAAAAATCCGGCCCACGTCGGCGTCGTGCTTTGTTCAATTGCCCGCAGCACCTCATGCGGATCATCAAATGTCTGTAAGACGGATTGCCGGTCCGGTGCGACGATCAGAGGATGATGCGCTGACCATTGCATGCTGGGTTAGTGCAAAAGACTCACCACTTCTTCGCCAGCCAGTTTCGCAGCACGGCTTCGGCGGGTTTGCCTTTTGGCGTGTAGTCGCGGTCGTCTGGGCCGCCTTCATTCGGCGACCAGACCCAGATGCTGAAGCCCCCCAGCTCCGGGCGGCCGTGCCAGCTTTCGAAAAATCCGTCGTACAGACGTTTCTGCAGGTCAACGTCTGTCGGTGCGTCGTCTTCGTCCTTTGTGTAGTCCCACGGCTCGTACGCCATGTTGGCCATCGAGCACCAGCCGACTTCGAGAAAGAAAATCGGCTTGCGCACCTTGCTTTGAAAAGCGAACAGTTCTTTCTGAATCTTCTGCCAGTTTTTCTTGATCTCATCAACGGACGCATCGCGCGTTTTGCCCAGTGTCCAGTAACTGTTCATCCCAATGAAATCGAGCTGATCCCAGAACTTCACGGCCGTGTAATGATCCCAGTTGGAACTGTATGTAAGTTTGCCGGGGAAGATATGGCGAACCTTCTCGATGGTCTTGGTCCATTCGTCGATCTGCTTTTCGGTGCTCACCAGCTCCGAGCCGACCACGAGCACATCAACACTGTTTCCCGCCGCGATCCAGGCGAAATGGTTGAGCATTTCGCGATAGCTCTCCCACCATTTTTCCCAACTCTCCGGCTCGATCCGGCCGCGCCATTCGGTGCCGCGCGGGGCGTCGAGCAGGACAATCGGCATCAGGATGACGCGGAGATTCTTCTTGCGCGCGTACTGAATCAATTCCGAAAGCTGCTGCGGCGTCGGCGTCATCCGCATGTCCAGATAGATGCGGCTTGACGAGCCGTTCTCCTGGCGCGCATCAACCACAAACTTCACTGCGTCGGCACCCACATCGGCGATTTCGTCAATGCTCTGTTTGTATTTGTCGATCCAGTCCACCCGCTGAATCTGCAGTGTCACTGCCCGAAACGGCAAGCCCTCGGCGAGCGTGGCACGGTAGGTGGTTGGCACTTCCGTCGATTTTGCATCCGACGATGAAGGCGCGGTAGACGATTGGATCAGTGTGCAGCCAACGACAACGGCATAAAGCGCCACGGCGGCCGCGATGATCGACTTCTGAAACATGCGCCCACTGTAGTTTCTAACCTGCGCCGATCAATCCTGCGGCCAATATGAATCCGCCACAGAGACACGGAGACACAGAGGAACTAATTAAGAAGTGGAACCGCAGATGACGCAGATGACACAGATTAAAAATGCATTTGTATTTACGCATTTTAATCGGCGTAATCGGCGTAATCTGCGGTTATAAATATTCCCCTCTGTGTCTCTGTGCCTCTGTGGCCAATTCTTTTCATCTCATAAGCTACGCTCGACGACAAACTCCGCCATCGCGATCAGCCTCTGCTTGGCCTCGGATTCGGGAAGCTCGGCGATTCCCTGCTTAGCCCGTCCTACCAGGCGGCGGGCGCGGTCGTGGGCGTACGCGATGGATCCGCTGGGCATGATCAGCTTGCGAATCCGCTCCGCGGCGCGTGGTTCATCAGCACCCAGCAGCGATCGGCACAACTCCTGGTGCTCGGCCGGTGCGTGCTGGAGAAAATGGATGACGGGCAGCGTGAGTTTCCGCTTCTCGATATCGATCCCCAGCGTCTTGCCGACTTTTCGCTCTTCGCCGGTGATATCGAGGATGTCGTCCTGGATCTGAAACGCGATGCCGAGGCTCAGCCCGTATTTCTCCAGCCGTTTGGCGGCCGCGTCATCCGCGCCGGCGAGCTTGGCGCCCAGGTAACAACTGACGGCGATCAGACTGGCGGTCTTGCGGCTGATGATGGTGATGTACGTCTCTTCGTCCAGTTCCAAATTCCCACGGTTGTGGAGCTGCAACAATTCGCCTTCGCAAACCTGATTCGTAGTCCGCGCGATCGCGCGTGCGACGACCGGATCGGTGAGCGACGCGCACAGGTGATAGCTGTGGCTGATCAGATAGTCCCCAAGCATGACGGCCGCTTCATTCCCGCGCAGCCGGTTGATCGTCGCGCCGCGCCGCCGCATGGCCGCCTCGTCAAGCACGTCATCGTGCACGAGCGTGGCCATGTGGACCATTTCAACCACCGTCGCCACGGTGATGTGCGCGGGAGTTAATTCGCCAATTGCCCGTCCACACAGAAACACCAATGTCGGCCGAAGCATTTTCCCGCGGAACCGCGACACATGACGCGTCAGCTCGTTCACGCACGGCAGGTCAGATCCCAGTTCCTCTTCAAATCGCTCAACAACGGCAGCGAGCTCCGCGGCGATCAGGTCCATTCGCTCGATTGGGTACGCAGGTGGGCTGTAGGTTTTGGCGGGCATAATGTCTCTTGCGTAAACCTTCTATCCAATCGTAGAGATGCCAGCGATTGCATAAAGAGTTTTCGCGAAGTTTCGGAAGTAATGAAACCTGAATACGGGGAAGATGATCCACAGATTTCGCAGATTGCATCGATTAGATACAAGCTGAATCGAAAGCCGCTGTGGGTCGGTACAACCGGAAAACTTGAATCGCCCGTGTATTCGCGCAACGTCTTTCAAGTTCTAAATTCTGAACGGATCGAGATCAATATGTATGAATCGGTGCAATCTATGATGACAGAATTGAATTGACCCCAAGGGGATTCGAACCCCTGTCGCCGCCGTGAGAGGGCAGTGTCCTGGGCCACTAGACGATGGGGCCGAGTGGTCGTGCTGATTATCCGCAGACCTGATGTCGCGTCAAGCGCTCGGCTATGCCGTGACGACGCTCCCGCCGTACTTGACACCGCGCGCGGGTTACGCATAGATATGGCACATGGATCACCCCAGGATCGTTTACGACGCGATCACGTTTGACGACGTTCTGCTGATTCCTCAGTTGAGCGATTTTATCCCCGCCGATGCCGATGTCAGGACCCAGCTTACCCGTGGGATTGAAATCAATGTGCCGCTGCTGAGCGCGCCGATGGATACCGTCACCGAGTCCGCGCTGGCGATCGCGCTGGCGCAGGAGGGGGGGATCGGGATTATTCATAAGAATCTGACCGTCGAGGGACAGGCGCGCGAGGTGGAGAAAGTGAAGCGATCGGAGAACGGCGTGATCGTCGATCCGATCGTGCTTTCGCCGGCGGACACCATCGGGGACGCACGGCGGGTGATGCGCGAATATAACGTCAGCGGCATCCCCATCTGCGAGATTGAATCCAGCCAGATCGGCGTGCGCGCGCGCTCCAGTTTCAACGGCAAGCTGCCCAAGCTGGTCGGCATCCTCACCCGGCGCGACCTGAAATATCAGGAAGAAGAGAGCCGCCGTATCGGCGATGTGATGACGCGCACGAACCTGATCACCGCTTCGGACACCACATCATTGGAGGATGCAGAAAGAATTCTCTACAAGAACAAGGTCGAAAAGCTGCTCCTGATCGACGGCAACGGCGGGCTCGCCGGGCTGATCACGATGCGCGATATCGACAAGCTCCACCAATTCCCCCACGCCTGCAAGGACGTGCGCGGCCGACTCCGCGTGGGGGCGGCCACGGGCGTGCGCGATTATCGTCGAATCGAGGCACTGATCGCCGCCGAGGTGGATGTGATTGTCGTCGACACCGCGCACGGTCATAGCGTGAATGTGGCCGAGACGGTGCGGGAGATTAAGAAACTGCACAAAATCCAGGTGATCGCCGGCAACATCGCAACGGCCGAGGGCGCGAAGCACCTCATTGATGCCGGCGTGGACGGCGTGAAGGTTGGCATCGGGCCGGGCGCAATCTGCACGACGCGGATTGTCTCGGGCGTGGGTGTTCCGCAAGTATCGGCGATCATGAACGCCGTGAGCGTCGCCGGGCCGGCGGGTGTGCCGGTCATCGCCGACGGCGGGATACGTCACAGCGGCGACATCACCAAGGCAATCGCCGCCGGCGCGAGCGCGTGCATGATGGGGTCACTTTTTGCCGGGCTCGATGAATCGCCGGGTGAAACGATTCTCCATCAGGGGCGTCGGTATAAGAGTTACCGCGGGATGGGCTCGATGGGCGCAATGGTGCATGGATCAAAAGATCGCTACGGCCAGGCGAATGTCGGCACTGCAAGCAAGCTGGTGCCCGAAGGGGTCGAAGGGCGTGTGCCATATCGCGGGCCGCTGAGTGATTTTGTGTATCAGCTGGTCGGCGGATTGCGGGCGGGCATGGGCTATTGCGGCACCAGGAACATCGCCGAATTGCGGGCCAACGCGCGGTTCTGCCGAGTCAGCTCCGCGAGCATGGCCGAGAGTCATCCGCATGATATTACGATCACGCGGGAAGCCCCGAACTACTCGATCGAGACGTCGGTCGAAGGCTTAAAGCGATAATGAAGTATGGAATCGTGACCATTTTCGCCCGCTCTCTCTCCGCAATTGCCGTGGCGATGCTGCTGATCGGCTGCGCGAGTGAAACGCCCGCCACGCAACCGAGCAGCGTGCGCGAGCGGCAGGATGCGGCGCTAAAGGACCCGTTCTCCTACGGACCATCCGCCGCCGACATCAAGAAGGACGCGGCCAACAAGAAAAAGCCTGAGGCGACACTCAAAAGCGATTGGGATCGTTTCTGGAACCCGTAACGGCTATCTTATCCAGACCGTTCGTGCCGATACTGACACAGTACAGGAGCAGCAATGAAGACGACCCGCACTATTCTCTGCCTCGTCACTCTCGCACTGGCTGGCGGATGTGCCGAGAAGCCTGGCGCCACCAACGGCACGATTAACACCGAACCGCTGACGATCGACCCGGCAATGCAGCAGCGCACATGGGAGCCCGTCACGGCCAACTTCCAGAACGGCGATATCCGCACGATATCGACCGGATTCCGCTACACCTCTGATCCGTCGTGGACTGAGCGCAACGCCTATTACTCCGATTCGGGCACGTTCCTGCTCAATCTCGTGACGATGCCGTACACGCTGTATCAGGAGCGCGATGGCGTGACCTCGGCGGGCGTGCAACTGCCGCCGACGTATACCGCTGTTCCGCCATTGCCGGGTGCGCCTGAGCCGGTGTCTACGCCGATGCCCGCGCCGATGTCCGACCCGATCCCCGCGCCGGCCGCGGGTGAAGTCCCGTCGATCCCATCGCCGGCGAATTAGAACGGTCGGCCGGACTATCCCGACTCCCCGCGAGAATAACACCGCGAGAACATTGCCATGGCCCTGACGCGTCAACAGATCTGCGAACTGACCGGCCGCAAGCTTAAGGACGCCGCGCCCACTCTGGGCGCCATGAAGTCGCTGGTCGGCCTCGACGGGTTCGTCGATAACATCATCGCCGTCGTCGACAAGCGCCAGGACGCGGACCACTACGATCCGGTCACGAGCATCGATGCGATGGGCCGCAAGATCCTGTCTGCGTCAGGGCAGTCGTCCAATTACGAGCTCGTCGTCAAACAGCAGAAGCTTGGCGGCAACGGACCGATCATGGCCAATGCGCTGGCGAGCTTTGGGATGGACGTCACCTACATCGGCAATCTCGGGTATCCCGCGGTTCATCCGGTCTTCGAGGAATTCGGTAAGCGCGCAAAGCTGATTACGATCGCCGACCCCGGGACAACCGACGCGCTGGAATTTGAAGACGGCAAGCTGATGTTCGGCAAGCACCAGTCGCTGGCGGACGTCACCTGGGACAATCTCCTCACGCGCGTTGGCCGCGAGCCGCTTAAGGCGCTGATCGGCGAATCGCATCTTGTCGGCATGGTGAACTGGACCATGCTGCCGCACATGAGCCGCATCTGGGCGAAGCTGCTCGACGAAGTTATTCCCAACGTGGAGCGGCATCAGCGTAAGCTTTTCGTGGATCTGGCCGACCCGGAGAAACGGACGCACGACGACATCCTCGAAGCGCTGAAATTGCTGACAAGATT
>JACMML010000173.1 GCA_014379105.1 Phycisphaerae bacterium | reverse complement strand
TGCGTGTAGAGCTCGGCGGTTACGAAGCGGTCATAGTTGATCGCCGCGAGACTGCGCATGAGTTGTGGCCAATCGAAGGTGCCTTCGCCGGGGATCATGTGGTAATGCTTGCGGCCGGGCAGATCTTCAATGTGCATGTTCCAGATGCGCCCTGCCAACGTGAAGACCGATTCGTCGATCCGTTCCCCATTCACCACGGCATGGCCGATGTCGAGGTTGGCGCCGAAGCGCGGGTGATTAAGCCGACCGATCCAATCGCGCAGCTCGTGGACGAACTCCAGATAGATGCCCGGCTCCAGTTCAATGCCCACATCGATGTTCAACCGGTCGGCTTCTTCCAGGATCGACTTGAGCGATTCGGTCAATAGCCCCGCCGCCGCGTCGGGCGTCACGTGCGCGAGGCAGCGCCCGCTGGTGATTGAGATATTGTGTGCGCCCAGCTCGCGCGCCATGCTCAGCGTACGGCAGATCATGCGGGTGCGATCTTCGCGGTACTTCTGCACCGGCGAGATCAGGCTCGGCTCGAAATACGGCTCCGGCGGCGCGTGTCGCCAATAGCCGAAGGTGCAGTTGGCATTGATGTTGCTGATCTCCAACTTCCGTGACGCAAGCAGTTGGCGGAGTTCCGACAGGTCGGCCGCGGTCGTCGTTCCGACAAATGCGTGCGGGACATCGGCAAGAATCTCTACCGCACCGAAGCCCGCATCGGCGATCGCGCTGATCGCCTCCGGCAGCGTGTAGCCTGTGAAAGCGTTGGTTGAAAAGGCGAGTTTCGGGGTGAAGGCGTTCATCCGAACGCGATTCGATATCGGTCGATCATCGCTGTCAATCGCTCGCGGGTCTGAAGCCCGTAAAACAGTTCACGATCGGCCAGCACGAGTTCGCGTTCCTGACGCTCGATCGTCGCGGCAAGCCGCTGTCGCCATTCGCTGATGCGCTGCGACACACCGGCCGCCTGCGTGAGGTCGCGGTGCATTGCCAGGTAGTGCTGGCGGCGCTGCATCGACTTGCGCGGGGCCGAGGTGATTGATGTGAGATACTGCGTCTTGGATTCGAGCACGTTGTGCCGCAGCCGGTGCCCTTCGGACACGATGCACGGCACACAGACATCGCTGGGACCCGCGCCGCCTGGGAAAAAAAGCGTGCCGGTGGTCACGCTGAACGCCGGCGGCGCGAGACGGAAATAGTCAGCGAGGATTCGGTCCGTCACCTGGTCGTATCGCGCCCCGCCGATGCCGTGGACGAATTGATCCACGAGCAGAAGACGGAAGAACATCGTCAATGTCAGTGCTCGCGGGGAGAGCCGAATCTGGTGCGCCAGCAGGAACGCGCGCAGCGCCGCGGCGGCCGCGTAGGCGTCTTGCGCAGGATCAAAGTGCAGCGGTTCCCCGCCGTCGCCGGCATCCAGCGCCCACACCGCGCCGACGCGGACCGCGACGGCTCGGGCGCGGTCCTGCGATTGCAGATCGTCGGTCCAGAATGGCAGTTCGATGCGGTCGGTCTCGATGCGCAGGTCCGGCATCGGTCGCGACGGACTGGAGATGCCTTCCCGCTGCCGATACTCCGCCAGGGCGGTGTTATACGCGACAGCGAATCGCTCGATATCCGCGATGATGTGGTACGCCATCGCAAGGTATGCGTCAGAATCGATGAGCAGATCGATTATCGCGAATTGAACATCGAGCCCAAGCGATTGATCAAGTTCAGTAGCGCCTTCGATGATCGCCGCGGCAAGCGTTGGCGCACCCAGCGAGCGGCTGAAGCCGGAGAAGAAGGAATCCATCGCCGGCTCAAACGCCCATGAATCGGCGGCGGACCTGAAGGTCGCGCACATCTTTTGGTAATGACGCTCCGTCGGCGGCGACACCAACCCGGACCAGCCGGCATCGAGAATGCCCGCATCGTCGCTCATCAGCACCGAACCGCCCGGCCAGCGCAGTTGCAGGTGCTTGGGCGTATCGGTATCCACCGCGAGGTGAACCGCGCGGCCGGAGGCTTTGCGGGCGATCTGATCGATCAGCACGTTCTTCACCCACACGCCGGGGTGATACATCTCAATCTGGTGCCCTGTCGCAATCAGCGGCTCGTCGCCGGCGCCGAGGAGTTTCCGCGCATCAGACCGCAAACGGCTCACCGGCACGCCCAATAGGCGCACGTCATCAAGTTTAGCTAGAGCGGCGGTATTGCGCAGCGTCGATTCGACGATCCGATCCGGTGCCGGCCAGATCAGGTGCTCCTGGTCAGACTTTGGCGCTTTCCAGTCTGCGTACAAAGTCATGTTCACCCGCAACTACAATCGCAACAGGCCTGCGGTTCGTCGAGCGTGATCAGATCCACCGAACTCGCGCCTTCGTGGTTGATCCGGGTCAGTTCAGTCTTGAGCACGTCAAGGTAATGTCGCAGGCGAATTTTCGCATCGTCGAGCGTGCCGCCGAAAGTCCGATTCGGGTCGTTATAGATGCGCCGCACCGGGATCTCCGTGACAGTCAAGCCCGCGGCGTACACGCGCGGCCAGAGCTGTAGCGGGAACGCGTAGCCGGGCTCGTCCAGTTTCAGCTTCTGCATCGCGCTCACGCGGTGCGCTTTGAAGCCGCAGAAAGTGTCGGTCAGCTCCCAGCCGAACAGATCATTGACTGCGGCGGTGATGGTGCGATTGATCAGTTGCCGGTCGCCGGGGGCGATGTCGTCCTGGGCATTAACGTGCGTGTAACGGGAGCCGCTGATGATGTCGCTGGCGTCCTTTTCGATTTCGCGTAGGAACGTCGGCAGCATTTCGGGCTCGTGCTGCTCGTCGCAGTCCATGGTGATGATCCAGTCAAAACCGTTGGCGGCAGCGAAGTCGAACGAATCGATGATCGAGCGGCCATACCCCATGTTGCGCTCATGGCGGATAAGGTGGATGTCTTTGCGCTGTGC
Organism: Phycisphaerae bacterium; assembly: GCA_014379105.1. Taxonomy (GTDB): domain Bacteria; phylum Planctomycetota; class Phycisphaerae; order Tepidisphaerales; family Tepidisphaeraceae; genus JACMML01. The sequence goes on along the minus strand of JACMML010000173.1, from coordinate 3,192 downwards.
CAGCAGATCGCCGGTGCCGTCTGTGCTGCAGTCATCGACGCAGAGGATCTGGTCATGAAAATCGTGCACGCGACGGAGCACGCGATCGACGTATTTACGCTCATTGAATACTGGAATTGCGATCAAAGTACGCAAACGTGCCTCCTGGGTGTCGGCTACAGCGGTTCCGGTAATCACATTGCCCGGGATCCGCGAGCGTTCGTGGCGGCGGACACGCAATGGTAGAAGTGTATCCGGTGGCGGTCAATTCGGAATTATGCCCCGCATTGCGACCGCTGCACGGCCCACGTACTATGTAACGCATCTTAAGAGCTACAACCGGTATGAACCATCGTTTACGAACATTATCGTGGTCCGCGTCCCTGGCGACGGCGGTTGGCGTTTCGCTGCTGGGCGCAGGATGTGCGACCGAATCAACGTCCGGGCCAACCTCGGCCGGCAGCCCGACGAGGATCAACTCGGCATCTAACTCGGCGTCAAACTCGGGCATATCCGCCACCCCGGCGCTGAACCAATACGTGCAGGGTTATCGAGCGTATCGCCGCGGCGACGCAGAGGGCGCTCGCGCCACGCTGGAGTCGGCGGTTCAGAGCAACCCGGACCTGCTGATGGCGCGGGCGATCCTCGGGGAGATCTACCGCAAAAACAACGACTTCTCGTCCGCAGCCCGGCAGTACGAGGTGCTGACCAAAACCGACCCGTATACACTTAATAATCACTATTACCTCGGCGTCTCGTACCAGTTCCTGCAGCGCTTCCGCGAGTCGGCGGTCGCGTACCTGCGCGGGCTGGAGATCGATCCGAATGATTTTCGCAGCAATATGAATGTGGGGACTGTCTACCTCGCGCTGGGGGAGCTGGACAAAGCCACCAAATACCTCGACCACGCCACACAGATCGATCCGAGTTCCGCCGTCGCGTGGTCAAATCTGGGCGTAGCGCTGGACGCGCGCAACAGCCTGGTGCTGGCCGAGACGTCGTACCGCAAGGCGATCGAGCGTAGCCCGGGATCGCAGGCGATCGTCCAGAACCTGGCGAACAACCTGCTGGCCCAGAAAAAAACCGGCGAAGCGATTTACCTGTGGGAGCAGATTGTCGAGAAAAACCCCACCTCTTTCACCCAGACCAAGCTCGCCGAGGCGCATACGCAAGGCGGCGATTTCCCCAAGGCGATGGCGCGGCTGGACGCGGTCCTGACCGCCGACCCGCGCTATGTACCGGCGCTGAACGCCCGGGCGGCGGCGTACATCCGCCAGTATGAGCTCAGCGGCTTCTCCCAGGACAATCTCCGCGTGCAGGCGGTGGATTCTTTGACAAAGAGCCTCGCGCTCAACAGCGGGCAGACTACGATTTCCGAGCAGCTTAACAAATGGAAGAGCGCCTCGGCGATCGGCAGATGAGCAAGTCCAACACGCCCAGAATCAAAAAAGAAGACCGGCTGGACATCCTCTATCAGGATGCCGACATCGTGGTCATCAACAAACCCGCTCACCTGGCGGCGATTCCCGGTCGCGGGGAGACCGATTCGGTCATCGAGCGCCTGTCGCGCAATACAGGCCTTCCCTGGAAGGGCAAGGACGATCCACGCTTGCGCGTCGTCCATCGGATCGACAAAGACACCACCGGCGTGCTGCTGTTCGCGAAGCACATCGGCGCGCAGCGGCACTTGTCGCACCAGTTTCAGAATAATCAGATCCGCAAGGAATATCTTGCGCTGCTGATCGGCAAGACGGTGGATGATGACGGCGTGATCGACGCACCACTCGCGCCCCACCCCACCGCTCGCGATAGAATGTCCGTCAGCAAGCAAGGCCGGCCGGCGATCACTGAGTGGCGTGTCGAAAAGCGCATGAGGCGATTTACGTTGGTGCGCGTGTTTCCCAAAACCGGCAAAACGCACCAGATCCGCGTCCACTTCTGCCACTACGGCTACCCACTGGCGATCGACCCGCTCTATAACTCGGCCCAGTCAAACGCGCCGGCGGGTTCACCGATCGGCATCTATCTGTCGCAGCACAAACGTCACTACCGCCCGACGCACGGCGAAGAAGAGCGCCCGCTGATTGCCCGCCTGACACTGCATGCACACAAGCTGGGGTTCGTGCATCCGAACGGGCAGGAAATGGTTATCGAAGCGCCGGTGCCTAAGGATCTTCGCGCGACGATTAACCAGTTATCGAAAGCGTAGGCGTTCCAGAAACACCGCGTTCAAGAATAACCGGCGTCAAGCCTTGCCCATCAACACCGCGATCAGACCTTTTTGGTAATGCAACCGATTCTCCGCCTGCGGGAAAATCAGCGAGTGCTCGCATTCCATGACCTCGTCGGTGATCTCCAACCCGCGATACGCCGGGAGGCAATGCAGAACAACGGCGTGTTTGGGCGCTTTGACCAGCAGATCCAGATTGATCTGGAACCCGCTGAAATCCTTGAGCCGCTTTTGCTTTTCTTCTTCCTGTCCCATGCTGGTCCAGGTGTCGGTGTAGATGGCGTCGGCATTCCGCACGGCCTCTACCGGATCATTGGTGGTCTCAAAATCCATCGCCGGCACCTGCGACATGATCCGGTCCATGTCTTCCTGCGGCAGTGCATAGCCGGCCGGCGTCGCGCAGACGAATTTCAGGCCAAACTTCCCACACGCAACCGCCAATGATCGGGCGACGTTGTTGCCGTCGCCGATGTACGCGAGCGTGAGGCCTTCCAGCTTGCCGAATCGTTCGCGCAGCGTGAGCATGTCGCTCATCGCCTGGCACGGATGGCTGTAGTCGCTCAGTGCGTTAATGACGGGGACCGTCGCATGCTGGCGCAGGTCAAGCAGTTTCTCATGCTCGAACACCCGCGCGACGATCAAATCACACATGCCGGACAAGACCCGCGCCACGTCCTTGGCCGGCTCGCGCTTGCCGAGGCCGACCTCTTCGCCGGTAAGCGTGATCGCGTTTCCGCCACATTGCTGCATTGCCTGGGCGAACGAAACGCGCGTCCGAAGCGATGGTTTTTCAAAAATCAGCGCCGCTGTTTTGCACGCGAGGATTGGCTCGTTGCAGCCGGTTTCCTTGAGTTGTTTTTTCAATTGAGCCGACACATCAAGCGTCTTCTGAAGCCACTCGACGGGGTGTTCGGCGATGGAAATGAAGTGGGTCATGGGAGTTTCATCCAAATTGCAATTCGACGCGCCTAGTTTAGCGCCGC
>JACMML010000013.1 GCA_014379105.1 Phycisphaerae bacterium | reverse complement strand
GTCAACGGCGGCAAGCTGCTGTTCATCCATGGGCCGAAGAACACTGCACCCGTGTCGATCTCCAATAACGCAATATTAGAAATCGCGACCAATGGCACAATTCAGGGTGTGAGCAAAGTTAAGAGCATAACCATCGCCACGGATGGCATCGGCGGATACGCCGGCAAGCTCGAACTGCACGATAACGACCTGATCATCGATTACACCGGCGCCGCCAATCCATACACCACCACGCTCGACATGGTTCGAAAGGGTCTCGTCCTCCTCGGCGGCAACGGCAAAGGCATTGGCAGCGCCAAGGTGGATGCCCAGGCCTTGAGCGGCACGATGCTGGGCGTAGTGGATAACGGGGCCGTGGGTGGCGCCATCACAGCGCTCTCCGGCTACGCGGGCGTCACAGCCCAATCCGTTCTGGTGAAATACACTTGGCGCGGCGACGCGAACCTCGACGGCATCGTCAACGGCAGCGACTACGCCCTAGCGGACACCGGCTTCACCGGCGGCGGCACGGGTTGGTTTTATGGCGACGTCAATTACGACGGCATCACCAATGGCAGCGACTATGCGCTGATCGATACTGGATTTTCGTCCCAATCCGGGCCTCTTCCAGAGCCGAGCGTCTTGGCGGTGCTCGGAACCGGGGCGCTGGCACTCCTGCGACGCCGGCAGCGTGCTTGCACGCAGTTGCGGTAATTCTCACGCATTTCTTTCATGCAAATTATCTTCGTAATCGGCCACGCCATCGCGTAATGTTGCTTGTGCGGAAGGTTTATCTGTGACCCTGCGAGCCATGAGACGTCCGTTTTACGAATCCCGGCATTGAATCTGCGATAGTTGCGACACCGCGTGGACCCACCGGTCCGCCGTGTCGATCGGTCTCGGTCATCGCGAAATTGCTGTCTGTGCGGAGGGCCGATGTTGAAGAATCCGATTTCGCGGCGGTTGGACGTCGCGGTTGCGTCCATCATCGTTGCATCGGTCACGCCGGTGCTGGCGCAGCTCAAGGCATTCCCCGAGGCCGAGGGACACGGCGCGAACGCGACCGGCGGGCGCGGCGGGACAGTCTATCACGTCACTAATTTGAACAACTCCGGCGCGGGTTCGTTTCGCGATGCGGTCAGCGTCTCTGGGCGCACGGTCGTATTCGATGTCGGCGGGTGGATCGAGCTGGTGGGCAATTCGCCGGTCGCGGTCGCGAGCAACGTGACGATCGCCGGGCAGACCGCGCCGGGGCAGGGGATCGGCATCAAGAATTCCGGGCTCTCGTTCAGCAATCGCACGAACGTGATCATCCGCCACCTGCGCGTGCGCCCCGGCCCTTACTCCGATGCTGCGGACCGCGATGGCGTTAGCGCCGACAGCGCCAGCAACTCCATCGTTGATCACGTGTCGGCGTCATGGGGACGCGATGAAGTGTTCTCGGTCAAGAACAGCACGAATATCACGGTCCAGCATTCGATCATCGCCGAGGGATTGTTCAACCACTCGATGGGCGGACTCATCGAAGGCAACACGGGGATGAGCATCCATCACAGCCTGTATATTAACAACAACGACCGCAACCCAAAGACCAAGAAGGAGCTCGATTTCGTCAATAACGTGGTCTACAACTGGGGCGCGTATTCGTACGTCGCCGGCGATTCTGCCGGGCTGAGTTACGGCAACGTGGTGGGCAATTACTTTATCGCCGGGCCGAGCAGCACGGAGCTGAACGACCCGATCTCCCGCGGCAACGCGAACTACTCGATGTACCTGGAAGGCAACTACTGGGACGGCGACCAGGACGCGCTGCATGATGGTAATCTGCTGACTCCTGGGGAAATTGACGACGTTCTAACCTACGTCCCCCAACGATTCCCGTATGCCCCGGTCTATACCGACACCGCGCAACGCGCCTATGAAAAGGTGCTCGCGGGCGCGGGTGCGTCGCTCAATCGCGATTTCACGGACAACCGGCTGATCGGGCTCGTGCAGACGCGCACAGGCCAGATCATCTCCGACCCGGCGCAGGTCGGCGGCTGGGGAACACTCACCGGCGGCGCGGCGCCGACCGACACCGATCAGGACGGAATGCCGGATGCGTGGGAAGACGACTTCGGTCTGAACAAGAACGACGCACTGGATCGCAACACTCTCAATCTTTTCGGCTACACGAAGCTGGAAGAATACATCAACGAGCTCGGCGGCGCGCACATCCAAAAGGTGTGGACCGCCGCCAGCGGGGATTGGACGACCAATCCGCTGTGGGCGGGTGCTCAGCCGACGGTGGATGACAATGTCTTCATCCGCGGCAACGGCGGAGCGACAACAGGGATCGCGACGATCGGTTCGCCGGGCGCTGCAGCGTGGGACCTGCGCATCGGCGGGAACGGCGCGGCCGCCGGCGAGCAATTGGTCGTCAACGCCGGCGGCACGCTCAGCGTGCGCAACGTGCTGAGCGTCGGCTATCAAAATCGTGGAACGCTGCAGATGAACGGCGGCACCGTCGAAGCGCCGTACGTGGTGCTCGGAACCGCCGGGCCGCTGGCCGGAATGTCTCGCATCGGCGAACTGAAACTCAATGGCGGAACACTCCGAACCACGTTGATCGAGCCGCAAGGCCCCGGCGGAACCATCCTCTTCGGCGGAGGCGCGATCCAAGCATCGGGCGCTTTAAGCATCGCCGCGCCGATCACGCTTAACGCCGGCGGCGGGACGATCGACACCAATGCATTCAACGCCACCATCACCTCGGTCATCGGCGGCACCGGCGT
>JACMML010000172.1 GCA_014379105.1 Phycisphaerae bacterium | reverse complement strand
GTGAGTGTGCGTCATTGGGTGTCCACACCGCGATCGCGCGGGTGAATAGCTCGTTCTCAGACGCGTGACGCACCGCCTGCCCGACCGCGATGCCGGAGCGCGAATCCGTGTACGCGAAAATGTCATAGCTCTGGAGCAATTCGAGCTTCAGCGTCGATGATATTTCCTTCTTGAAGCTCACAGCCGCCGTAAATTGCTGGTTCTGACCTTCGCGGCCGCGTGTCCAGTCTTCCACTGACACGTCCGCCGGTTTTACCGAGGCATAAATCTGGCGGATCGGGCGCATCTCGCTGCCGTCCTGGGTGTAGCGCGCCCAGAATTCCCACGGGCCGTTGACGTAGCTCAGATGCGCCTTCTGCTGTATCGCATCAAACCCGGCTTCGCCGATATTCGCCATCGGACCGCCGTACGGTTCGCCGGCGACATTGGCGGGTAGCCCGTTGGTGGCGGGGTAGGATTTTCCGATGTAGTAGTCCGCGTCGGCCCCTTCGACACCGGCGACGCCGTAGTACAGGAATATCCCCGAGGTCTCGCTGAACCGCCGGCCATAACGCAGTTCGGTCGCGGTGTATTGGTCAACCAGTCCCTGACGAACCTTTACGTCGGCGCCCTGGAATGTCAGGCCCGAGTAGGTTTCCACATCAATCACCCCGGCCACCGCGCCCGATCCGTGCGTCGCCGACGCCGGCCCGCGTACGACGCTGACCGATCGCAGGTCGCCAAGAAGCGGAATTTGGCGCTCGTTGTCCGCGCCAACCAGCATGCGATTGTTCATCGTCAGCCCGTTGACCTGGAACAGGTACTTGTCGTCCCGATCGCTGATGATCCCGCGAAAGCCGACATGATCCTGGTGGCTGTGATGGTGAATGATCTGAAGATTAGGGACGTATATCTCAAGGAGGCGATTCAGATCCCGCGCGCCCGATTGCTGGATATCCCGCACATCAAGCTCGGTGATGCTGATAGGCCGGCGGCGCGGGTCGGTCGAGGTCAGGCCGCCAGGGCTTTGCACCTCGACATTCATCAGGTCTTCGAGCGACATGCTGACGAAGTCGTCAGTTCCGTCCGCCGGGAGGTTGTTGGTGTTCGCGTGTTCTGCAGCCGCTGCGGATGACGCGATGATGAATGCCCCTGTGATCCGGACCGCCTGCCTCTTCCAATGCCTTGCCATGATTGATCCTTTCGTGATCATCAAGCCCTCCGAGCCGCGCGGTACCTAGGCAAAACAGATGTGAGAACCGAGCCCGCGCTTCTCCAGCCGCCACCCTTTGTGAGGGTGCTACCGTTTTTAACTTTTATTTTGATCGTCCGGGTTGGGTCGGGAATTTATGCGCCGCGTGTTATCTGCCGCGCGTGTTTGCCGCGAGTGAGGGGATGTTGCAGACGCGCTGAGTCCTTGGAACAGCCAAATGCCAAGAACTTACAAGACGTCCGGTTCCCGCTGCGTGTGCGTATCGCCGATTATGGGCGCTCGCCCGGGACGCGCCACGGCGATGGAATGATGGTTATCGGATGATTCCTTTGCCCACTTAAGGGCTGCCGATCAAGATGCAGAAGAGCGGCCAGCGTGATCTGTGGGATTTGCGTCTGTAGATGGTCGCGGGCATCCTTTGAACGATGGACCTCTCGAAGCTTCCAAAGCTCTCAGAATCGCCGCCGCCGCCACCTCCACCTCCGCCAGCGAACCGTGTTGAAGAGGAACCGCTCGACTACGCCGCTCATTCAAGACACCCCCCCGGCCGCGGCGACCTGGGCATTGATATCGTCATCGCGCTGATCGTCGGGCTGATATTCCTGATGCAGGGCGCATCATTAGGCGGCTGGCTGATCGCCAGACTTCGCGGACAAGCGTATTCCACCGGCGTGGTCTGGAACAACGGCACCGCGGTCGAGTTGTTCGATCTGCAAGGTGGCACGGCGTGGCTCTACCTCGGCGAATGGGTCCTGGGCGCGTGTCTGCTGCTCGAGGCATTGCTGCTGATCGGCGTGCTCCTGATACCGCGCCTAGGCCGCCGGGCAATCATGCTGGCGATGTTTCTCGGCGGGATCGGCGCGGCGGCAAATGTCCTGGCGATCTTCATGCAGATGCGTGCGGGATTCACCCAGCCAATCATGTCGCTGGTCTGCGTGCTCATCGGCGTCATGATGGTCTACGCCCACGGGCGTCACCTCGTTGGTAGACCAGTGAACTATCCAACTACAGTGTGAGAATTGTATTGTGGCATGGGCTTCCAGCCCATGTTTTTGTAGATCAATCACGGGCTGGAAGCCCGTGCCACGTGTTTTCAGACAGAACTTAAGTATGTCGCTTTTTAAGGATTCGAGAACTCGTGATCTGTCTTATCGAGGGATGAACTATGAAAATACCCGGCAAACGAGTTCGTCGTCTTCGATTGGTCCGAACCGATCAGTATGTTGTCGCAGTCGAGGTTGAGGCCGTCATTCCGGACGCCGACCCCGGCGAGGCGTGTTACGAGGCCGAGACCGTTGAATTGCTTCGGGACATTGAAGCCCATGCCCAGCGAGGGGACGTGCAATGGCTGAGCCAACACGGAAAAGTATACGCGGCGCTTGATGCGGCTTGAATCGTGGTTCGATGAGCATGCGTCATGATTGCTTTTTCACCTTCCGCTGCCGTCTCGTAAGCGTGGGTCAACCGAGACGATCTTCAAACGTGCAACCTTTTATCGGCCATTGGTCGATCGCGGAGACGCGGTTACGATGGCGATTCAGGTAAAGGGAACGGATGCAGAAGACGATTACGATGACATTCGGCGGCGCAATTGCGGTGGCGCTGATGCTGGGCGCGCTGTACGCCTGGTTTAATGCCGCCGACCGGGCGCTGTCGTCGGATCACCCGGACGTGCTCCGCTGGGCGGCGCGCAGCCTCGCGGTTGCGGCCGCGGCGGGGGCGCAGGTGGTCGCGCTTTGGCTGGTCGTGGGACGAATGTACGAAAACCGCACATTCAACCTTGGCCTGCGGTTTGTCGGGGCGGTCGTCTGTTGCGTCGCCGTTGTCGCTGCCGCCGCTTTTGGATGGGCGGCGCGAGGATAATTCGGATACCCGAGCCAGAGGATGAGGAATCAATCTTGAATCAAAGGTCACCCATGACGCCACGTTTCCGCGCCGCCGCCTTTTCAACACTCATTCTGTGCGGGCTCACTCCAGCGCTATCGCCGGCGGCGGTCCCGCCGGAGCAGGCGGATCTCGCCGAGCGGTTATTGCAGACGGGCGCCGCGCTTGCGCAGGACGGGAACACGTTCTCGGTCGCGGTCCCGCTCTCCGAGGCCGCGCTGCGTCTGGTGGGGGATGACCCGCGCCTGTTGCGGCTGGCGATTGATCTGCAGTTGCGGCTGGGCAATCGTGATAAAGCGATCGAGCTGCTGGCTGGGTTGCGCAAAGCGGATCCGGGTGACGAACTGGCGCAGGTGCAGACGATCGATCTCAACGTCGATCGCATGCAATCCGCCGACGCCAAGGAGACGTACCTGAAGCAGGTAATGGCCGCCGAGGCGGTTCCCGGCGCGATCCGCTCGCATGCGGCGGTGATGCTCGTAAGTGTGTTAAAGGAGCGCCGACGCGAAGACGAGATCGGTCCGACGCTGGAACAGGCGCTGAAGCTGAATCCGGTGAATCCAAAAGCATTGCAGTGGGTCGTCGAGAGCGTCTTCGCTTCGGGCGCTCCAGCGCCCAAGCGCGCCGAGGCGATTGTCAATCTGCTCAGGAGCAACCCGATGCAGCCGGCGCTGATCAGCAATCTCGCCGAAGAGCTCGCCCGCGCCGGCCTGACCGACGACGCGTTGACGATGTACCGCCGAGCGTTTGATCTGGAAACCGCGATGCAGATCCCCGCGCCGGCGAATGATGCGATCAACGCGTCGGCGCTGCTGCTGATTTCCCCAAGCCGCAATGAAGCGCCCGCCGCTGCGGCGGCCGCGACGCAATTGGAGCCGTCGTCATCGCGCGCCTGGTTTATGCGGCTGCTCGTCGAGCGACACATCGGAGACGGCCGCGGGCAGGAAGCGACGCTTACCGACGCGCGCACCGCCCTGACCCGCAATCTAATGGCACTGCACCGCGCCATAGACCCCAGCGCGCCCGAAGTAAAGGAAGACACGGCCCCACAATTGCCAGACGTGCGCGCCGACGCGCAGGAGATCGTCAAGGGCAATAACGGCGATCTCGCCCGCGCGTACGCCGGCTCGTTGGCCGACCTCGGCTGGCTGGATGCGTACTTCGCCGCCCGCGCTCCCGACCCGGCCGTAATCGCGGCGTTGGAAACGCTGACCGGACAAAACAGCCCGGTCGTCACGCGTCTCCAGGGCTTCGCCGCGCTGACCTCCGGTCAGGACGACGAGGCGAACGTAAAACTATCCGCGATTGCCCAATCGGACCCGCTTGCTCGCGTTGGCATGCTCGCGCTGCGGGTTAAGAAAGGCGAGCCTAAGGACGCGCTGCTCCGCGAGGCGGCGCAGCTGCTGAGCGAGATTCCGGTGGATGTCTGGTCCACCACGCTGCGCTACACGCTGAAGGATCTGGGCAATATCGGCTTCCGCACGCCAGATGCGGACGCATTGCGGGCCGAGGTGCAAAAGCTCCCCGACGACTGGCTGCAATTGGCGCGAGCGCCCGGTCAATTCTATGTGATGAAACTCACGCCGATGCGCGTGGGCGTTACGCCGGGTGAGCCGATGTTCCTGACGCTGCAGTTTCAGAACATCAGCAAGCACCCGCTGGTGATCGGGCCCGGCGGGGTGATTGATCAGCAGGTGGTGATGGACGCCTCGGTCAAAGGCGCGGTTGAACAATACGTGCCGGCGGTCGGGATTGCTCGACTCAGCGGCAAGCTGGTGCTCCAGCCGCGACAGAGCACGACGGCGCTGGTGCGAATCGACAGCGGAGAGCTCAGCGCGTTCCTCAATACGATGCCGCACCTGTCGCTGAGCGTGTATGCGTCGGCCGTCACCAACGCGCGCTCCGGGCCGAACAGCACCGTCATCCCCGGGCCCGGCGGGATGCGCGAGCAATCCGACAGCGTGTTCAATCGCCAAGCCACATCGTTCATGAAAGACACCGGCCGGGCGGGGTTGGTGGAACAGTTGAAATCAGGAGACCCGATCCGCCGCCTCTTGGCGCTGCGCGCCCTGTCTGCCAACGCGACCGCGATGCGTGGCAGCAAGGACGCGCCGCCAGAACTGCTGCAACTCGCCAGCGGCGCCGAAGACATGATGCGCCAATCGCTGGACCGCGAGACCGTGCCGGCGGTGCGGGCACAGGGTCTGCAACTGCTGATGGGGATGCAGAAGGACGCGAATCAGACATCGATCATGCTGCAAAACCTGGTGATAAGCCCCGACTGGGAATCGCGCGCGGTCGGCGCGCTGGTGGCGATCGGCATCCCGCAGGAGAGTCGAAAACAGTTTCTCGCGCCGCTGGCGTCGGACACCGACGAAGTCATCAAGCGGCTCGCCGAAGCAGTGATGGCGGTCCCCGATCCAGTGCCCGCGACACAGCCGGCGGACGGTGCATCGACCCCCGCGCCAACAACGCCGTAATCCCAATTACGCGGCAATCGCCGACGAATCGGCGGCGCGGGTTTGTTCCAGCCGGTGCAGCAGGATTGACGCCAGCAAGCTCAGCACGACCGACGTCGCGAACATCCAGACGCCCCAGCCGAGTTGCACCTCAGTCGAGCCGGGGAGGCCTTTGATTGCGATCACGATCAGCGCCAGCACCAGCACGTCGAGCATCGAGAATTTCCCGGTGTGATGCGCCATCTGCAGCAGCGGACCGGTTCGCTTCCCCCGCGCCAGCGACTCTACGCCCCACGCCATCACCGCCAGCTTGAGTGTGGGGAACACGCACGAGAAAAACAGCAGCACCAGGCCGACGCCGAGGTGGCGCTGCTCGATCATCGTGAGAATGCCGCTTAGCACGGAGTATTCGCTCGTGCGCCCCATCGAAGGTCTGAGCAGGCGCACCCACGAATCGTACGCGCCGAAGTGCGGAACGATCCGCATGCACGGCGCCACGAGCCCGATGCCGAGCAGGACGGCGGCGAGCAGGATCGTCAGCCGGGCGGTCCATGTAACGGTGGTGCGGGACATCGCTATCGCTCCGCCGCCAGCTAGATCCGGCGCGGCAGGGGCGTCTGTCGATCGATCAGGATCACCTGCAGCCGCGCCAGCCCGCTGGACGCCGGCGGGGTTATGTCGTTGCGTCCCTCGCGCAGATCGGCGAGCGGGATCGACATATTCAGCGCCACGTCGCTGAACATCGCGTCATTGTCCCACACCTCGATCGTAATCGCCTCCCCGCGCGCCACGCGGACGAGCGGCGCGTTAATGGCCGACTCGATATCGATCTTGCCGCCGTCGGTGATGAGTTTTGCGATATCGACGCGGAAGAGGTCCCATGTTGAGATGAGCTGATCGGTGCGCGATGGGAGTTTGAAAATGCGGTTGCCGCGCCAGGAGATATGTGCATTGGCGTCGGGCCCGGAGTCGCCACCGCGATCCCAGCGAGCGCCGTTGGGCTTGGTGGGCTTAAATTCGACGAGGCGCACAAAGACGTAGTAATCGTGGTCCAGCAGCACCGCCGCGGGCGCGGTTGACGCGATCGTCTCAGCCGGGGTCGTCGGTGAGGCGCGCAGCCACCACACGCCGCCGACGATCGACGCGACGATGCCGATCACCGCCGCTGCCATGATCGCGGGCGCTTTGCTGTGGGTAACGCTCATAATTCCCCGGTCCGAATCCATTCTCACCAACTGTAGGCGCGTTTGTCCATCCATCGCAGGTGTTACTGGCGGATTACGGAATCGGAGGACTACCCGATCGGCCTCGATCGCGACGGGAACCAGCGGTCGCGCAGGCGCAGTGCCGGCGACTCGATCAGCTTCGCCATCAGCACCCCCCACACGATCGCGCCGGCCACCGCGATCGCGCACCAAGTTCCGTGGCGCAGCGGATAACCCAGCGCATTCTCCAGCGCCGCCATTCCCCAACTGTTTACGGTCCGATGCCAGAGGTAGATCGAATAAGAATACGCGCCGATCGCGCCCAGCCACACGAATACGCCTCGACTGGGCATGCGACACAGGAGCACGCCGACCAGCAACATCCCGCTGCCGAAGTAAAAGACAGTGAGCCCGATGGTGTAGATGAAAGGAGTCTTCTCGAGCTCGAACACAAACGCCGGCGCGAGCAGCGCGAGTCCGCCGATCAGCAGCGCCCATCGCCAGGGTTGGAGGACGCGGATAAAGCGCTGCGGATCGGCGTGATAAAAATACGCAATCGCCACGCCGAAGAAGAGCGAATCAAGCCGCAGGTGGGTCGCGAATAAGTGCGACATGTGGCCATAAACGGGATTCAGCCACCAATGAATGATTCGCCCCGCAAGGCAGAGCACCGCGACGCCGGCCGCGATGTAGATCACCGGGCGCAACGGGGAGGACGATCGACGGTTCAGTCGTAGAATCAACAGCATCGCCAGAGGCAGGAAAATATAGAAATGCTCCTCTACCGCCAATGACCAGGTGTGGCTCCACATCCCATCGATATAGCTCTGGAGAAAAAAGATTTCTGACACGATCTCGCTTCGTTTGGCGGGTGTGCCCAGTTGCCGGTAGACGATGAAGCTGACGATGATGAAGAAGAAGAACGCGGGATAAATTTTCCATCCCCGGCGCGTGTAGAAGCGGCCGACCGAGATCTGCCGGCGGGCGTTGAATTCTGAGAAAAGCAGGCCCGAAACAAGAAAGCCGCTGAGCACGAAAAACAGGTCCACGCCTACCCAGCCGCCTTGCTTCCAGGTGTCAAAGAATGTCTTCCACGGCTCGGCATATCGCCGCGACGTCTTGGGCAAGTGACGGCCGATCACCAGAAGGATGGCGAATAGCCGGAGCAGGTCGAGCCCGAGCAGGCGCTGGCGCAGAGGCGGCGTCACAGGCGCGGGCTGGTAGTCGATCACTTGCGGTTCTGTCATGACGGATTGATGTGGATCTATTCGCTGACGCCGGCGTATTTACCGCCGCGCAGCGTGAGTGTTCGCCAGCGTCCGTGTGATTCGGTGTTCATGCTTTTCCCGTCAATCACCACGCCTTTCGTGCCGGCCGGGAGGTAAACGCGCGTGTCTACGCCGTCGGGGAGTGATAGCGTGAAGTGCGTCGCGGCAGCGCTTTGTTTCCACGAGACGTCGACGAGCCCGAATTCCGTCGAGACCGCGCCTTGCACCTCAGGCAGATCAGCCAGGCGCGGTTGGATGATCAGTTTCTTCTCCCACACCGGCGCGTCCCGGCGGACGCCGAGCACGTAGGTGCTGAGCGTGTAACCGGGGACCGCTCCGTAGATATGCACCTTCGACCCGTTGCCCATTCCTTCCCAGGTCGTACCCCACGGGGACTCGGCCATCGCTTTCCAGCCGTTGCGAATGCGGTCGAGCACCTTCTGGTCCGCCTCGGCGGTGTCCGTCGAATACAGCAGGTTGAAGTAAAAATGGTTGGCCATGATCTGCTTGATCTGAGCGTCGTGGGCGATGACCCACGCGATCACCCGGTCGCGCCGCTCCGGCGGGACAATCCCGCGATCCAGCGCGTACAGGTTCGCATGAAGCGTCGGTTCCACCAGGCCGTTCTCAGTTTTGAGATCGATCGTCTTCTTGAATTGCCGGTCACCCGGCTTCAATTCCGGCGTGCCGGCCGCTGAGGCATAGGCGCCGGCGGATTCGATCCACAGCGTCTGATTGAAATCCTCGTAGAGTTTCTTCGCCGCCGCGGTGAGGCGTGCGGCGTCCTGGGTTTTCCCGATGCGTCCGGCGAGGAATGCGCCGTCGCTTAGCGCCCGGTAGAAAAAAGCGTTGTTGGCGGTGCCTTCGCAGGTGACGTACGCCATGGGGTTGTCCCACGCGACCCATTCGCGCGCGTTGATCAGCCCGCGCTCAGGCGAGCGGCGCGTGATCACCCAATTAAGAAACCGATCAATGTTCGGCCAAAGCTGTTCGATAAACGCGTCGTCACCGGTCGCCTCGCTGTATTTGCGTAGCCCTTCGATCCAGTCGCAGGCGCGGTCTTCCATGATGGCATGGATGTCCCAGCGATCGGAGCACGTATGTGCCTTGACCATGCCGTCCTCGCGCTGCGTCAGCGCGGTGCGCAGCAGCATGTTTTTCATCAGACGCGCGTCGCTGAACAGCTTCGCGCCGTCCTTGCCGGGTCCGGCGAACGCTACTTTCGTGACATCGTACGCCGGCGGATCGCAGTCCATCCATTCGACGCGCTCTCTGTCGGCGCAATCGACATAAGCGTCTTCACTCATGAGCTGAACGGATCGGGTGGTGACATCCCAGATGCGGTCGAGCAGCGGCTCGGCGGATTTGAAGCTGCCTACGCGGTCGAACGGATAAATGACTTCGACCACGCGGATATTCGTCAACGTCGCCGACCCGCCGGTGACTTTGAGCGACAGCGATTTGAATGCCCAGGTGTCGCCGCTGATCCAGCGCTGTTTGCCGGCGCGGGTGGTGTAAAAGCTCGGTTGATCCTTTGCTCCTTCGAGAAGCAGGGGACGCGCTTCGATCTTCACGCCGGCTTCGGCGTCGATATCCAGCGCGTAGTAGGCCTGGACGATCTGCGGCGCTTCGAGTCGGACTTCGCCGCCGGGGCTCAACGTGATCGAGTCGCCATCGACGACCGCCGAGCCGGTCGTAATCGGCTTCCACACAATGTTTGATTCACGCAGGTGCGGAATGGTCCGCGGCTGCGGCACCGGCCATATTTTGGCGTCCGCGGTGTTCACTTTCACGGCGGCGGGGAGTTTTGCGGAATCGAAGTCGATTGCTGTCCAGTCGCCGTCGAGTTTGCGTGCGTCGCGGTCCTCGGAAAACGACGACCACACGCCGCGCTGCGGGCCGTATGTCGGTTCATCAAACGCCTGCCAGCTCGGATCGGTGCGAATAATGACGTCCGCGCCCGCCGGATGTCTTGCCGTCAGCATCAGCGTGAAACCCGGCGCGTGGTGCATGACCCGGCCGGAGGGTTGGTCGCGATGGACCAGCACCGCGATCACATTCTTCCCCGCGCGCAGACGCGGCGCGACGTCAAACGTGTCATACTCCGGCCGCTCGTTCTCGAAGCGATTGGGGCCGCGCGCGACGTACTCGCCATTAATGAACAGCTGATAGCGCGTGTATGCAAAGATGTGCAGTTCCGCATGAGCCGGCGCCGCGGATAGTTCAAATTGCTTGCGAAAGCCCGCGTGCAGATAACCCTTGTCCGCCGGCGCGGTGTCGGTCCAGATCATCGATTCGTTAAGTGCCGGCATTTGTGCTCTCAGGTGCGATTGGAAGAGTGCGAAGAAACCAAGTGCGGCCAGCGCTCTCATTAACAGATTATTTCTCATGTGTCCTTCGCGAATTCGCTTCGGCACCAGCTTCGGCACGAAAGTATCACTGCGCGCCCAGCGCAAGTCTACCCACGTTTCCCCACGCGATCGTGTTCGGTGCCGATTGCATTTCGACCGGCACGCGATAGAGTCGCCGCCCCCATGGGATTTGATTCTGGTTCTATCTCGTTTCAGCGTTACGCCGTCGTCGGCAAGGCGCCCAAAACGCCGGACGAAGCGCTACTCGCCAAACTCGGCGAGCACGTGTTGCGGCCGAGCGATGAGGGGATTCCGTCCGATGTGGAATGGGGCTGGATCGGTCCGCGACACGTCTTTGATACGCGGTTTGAATTCGAGAACTGCATCTATAACGACTGCGTCTACTTCGCGTTGCGCGTTGATACCAACAAGATACCCACAGAAGTGAAGCACGCGTGGCAGACGATCGAGGAAGACGCTGTCGCAAAGGAGAATCCGTCAGGGTTTATCTCAAAACAGCAGAAGCGGTCGGTGAAGGATTCGATCAACGGCAAGCTCGATGAAGAGCTGCGCAGCGGCAAGTATCGCCGATGCAAGATGATCCCCGTCCTCTGGGACTTGCCGGCCGGTGTGCTGTACGGGCCGGCGTCGATCGGGGTGCGGGAAAAATTGACGGAGCTTTTCAGCCGCACGTTCGATCTTGATCTCGAGCCTTTGTCCAGCGGCAGCGCCGCGTTGCGCGAGCTGGAGCGGCGCGGCAAGCGGCGCGAGTACGAGGATTTCACGCCCACGCGCTTCGCCAAAAGCCCTGAAGATCCCGACGCGGTGGCCGAGTACCCGTGGACCGCCAAAGGGGACGGCGCGAAGGATTTTATGGGCAACGAGTTTTTGCTGTGGCTGTGGTACGAGGCGCAGAATCGATCCGGCTCGATCCGCACGCCCGCCGGCGAGATAACGATTATGTTTGATCGCACGCTTCAGCTCGATTGCGTCTTCAACCACACCGGCCGCGACACGCTCACCGCGACCGGCCCGACGCGCCTGCCCGAGGCCATCGACGCGATCCGCAGCGGCAAGGCCCCGCGAAAGGCCGGGCTCATCGTCGACTGGGCCGGTGGACAGTTCAATCTCACGCTCACCGGCGAATCCCTGGCGGTCTCCACGCTCAAGCTCCCCGCGGTCGAAAAGGCCGACACGCCGCGCACGCTGTTCGAGGAGCGCATCACGCTGCTCCGCGACTTCGGCAAGGGATTGGATTCCCTCTTCGAAACCTTCCTCACCGCCCGCGCCTCAGGCTGGAACAGCACCGTGCTGAACATCCAAAAATGGATCGCCAGCCACGTACGGCCGGTCGCGGTAGCTGTCGCATAATCAAAATAGGTCGCAGATGAACGCGGATGACGCAGATAATGCAATGCAATTGCCTTTGATTCATCCGCGTTTATCCGCGTTCATCTGCGGCCCGATTTCTTCCGCGTAAATTGCGCGAGCTAGCCTGCTATCGCCGGGTGGGTTACATTTTCCGAACATGACGTTGCTCTGGTTCATCATCGGTGCGGTGGTTGGCGGCGCGTTGGGCGTCTTTATGGGATGGCTCATCTCGGACCGGCGCTCGCGGACGCGCCAGATGTGGATGCAGACGGAGATGGCGGTGGCGAAGGAGCGGGAGCGGGATTCAACCACGCAGCTTCAGGCGCAGCGGGATTCGTTCGAAGAAATGCGCCGCGATCTTTCGGGTGTGCAGCAGGAGCGCGCGTCGCTCGATGCGCAGCTCGTGGCTGAGAAGCAGGCGGTTGTCCAACACCGTGAATGGCTGGGTAAAGCCGAGTCGGACATCGGTGGATTTCGTCAACAACTTTCGGCGCTGCAGCAGGATCGATCTTCGCTGATTGCGCACCTCGAGGCCGAGAAAAAAGCGATGGCCGAGCAGCGCGAGCAGTTCAGTCAGGCACAGGCGCGGCTGCGTGAGGCGTTTTCCGAGCTTTCGGTCGCGGCGCTGGAGAAAAACAGCAAGCAGTTTTTTGACCTCGCGGAGCAATCGTTCAAGACGCTGCAGACCGAGGCCGCTTGCTCGCTCGATCAGAAGAAAGCCGAGATGGCGCAGCTGCTCCAGCCGATGGCGCAGGTTTTGGTGCAGTATAAAGAGAAGCTTGATCTGCTGGAAAAAGCTCGCACCGACGCCTACACCGGAATCAGCCAGCAGTTGGCGGCCGTCGCGGCGACGCAGCAGAATTTGTCGAAGGAAACCACGCAGCTCGTGCAGGCGCTTCGCAAACCGCAAGGCCGCGGACGGTGGGGAGAACTCACGCTCAAGCGACTCTTCGAGATGGCGGGGATGGCTCAGTACGTGACGTTCGATGAGCAGGTCAGCGTCAACACCGAGGACGGCCGGCTCCGGCCGGATTGCATCGTCAATCTGCCCGAAGATCGACAGGTCATCATCGACAGCAAGTGCGTGATCGATGCCTTCCTCGACGGCGCCGCCTGCTCCGACGATGGCCAGCGGCTCGCCTGCATGGCGCGTCACGCCCAACAGGTGCGTTCGCGCGTGACCGAACTTGCGTCAAAGGCCTACTGGGAACAGTTCCAGAAAGCGACGGATTACGTCGTGCTCTTCCTCCCCGGCGAAGCATTCTTGTACGCCGCCGTCGAGCAGGACCCGATGCTGATCGAGACCGCGCTGAATCAGCGCGTAATCATCGCATCACCCACCACACTGCTCGGGCTGCTGCGCGTCATCGAGCACGCATGGCGGCAGAAGCTGATCGAGGCCAACGCGAATGAGATCCGCGATCTGGGCGCGACGCTGTACGAGCGCGTCCAGAAAATGGCCGAGCATTTCGCGAAGCTGGGGAGCGCCATCGGGCGGGTGAACGAGACTTACAACCGCACCGTCGGCTCGCTGGAAAAGAATGTATTGCCGGCGGCGCGGAAAATGTCGGAAATGGGTGTGGACCGCAAGAACGTGCCGATCGCGGAGTTGGACGAGATCAACGTCACGCCGCGGGACCTGTCGTCCAAGACTTGGAAGGCGTTGCCCGAAGAACCGCTGGCGGCGGAGCCCGCGTGACGCCGCACACGACTTCCTCGGCAGTTATGCTCGCCGATCTCTACGCGGCCCGCGAGCGCATCGCCGATCGGGTCTATCGTACGCCGTGCGTTCATTCGGAATATCTGTCGGACCTGCTGGGCGCGCGGACGTTCCTGAAACTGGAAAACCTGCAATTCACCGGCAGCTTTAAGGCGCGGGGCGCGTACAACAAACTGCTCCAATTGACTCCGTCAGAACGCCAGCGCGGGATCATCTGCGCCTCGGCCGGCAATCACGCGCAGGCGGTGGCGTATTACGGGCGGGCTTTGCAGATCGCGGTCAAAGTGGTGATGCCGAGGTGGGCGCCGCTGGTGAAAGTCAGCAATTGCCGCAACTTCGGCGCGAGCGTGCTGCTGCACGGCGAATCATTCGATGACGCCCGCGCCCACGCACAGCAGCTCGCCGGCGCGGACGGGCATATCTATGTTCCTGGCTTTGACGATCCGCACGTAATCGCCGGTGCCGGAACACTCGGGCTCGAACTGCTCGAAGACGTGCCGGATATGGACGCGGTAATCGTCCCCGCTGGCGGCGGCGGGTTGCTGGCGGGCACGGTGATCGCGATGCGCTCCCAGCCGCGGCCGATCGAGATTTACGCCATCGAATCGTTCAACGCGCCGACGCTTGGCGCGTCGCTCGAAGCCGGCCGCGTCGTGAAGGTGCCGACCAATCCGAGCCTCGCCGACGGGTTGGCGGTGGCGGAGTTCGGCTCGCAGTGTTTTCAGATCGTGCGCCATGAACTGGCGGGGCTCGAGCTCGTTGACGAGGCGCAGATCGCCTCGGCAATCTTGCGTTTGCTGGAGGTCGAAAAGACGCTGGTCGAAGGCGCGGGCGCCGTCGCGCTGGCGGGGGCGCTGAAGATCAGGGAGCAACTCGCCGGCAAGACGATCGTATTGGCGCTGGGCGGCGGGAATATCGATGTTACGGTCCTCTCCCGCATCATTGATCGCGGCCTGCGGGTTGACGGACGACTCTGCAAAATCGTCGCCCGCATCAGCGACCGCCCCGGCGGCCTGGCAAACCTGCTGGCGGTGATCGCCGGCGCGGGCGCGAGTATCCTGGAAGTCTATCACGACCGTCACTTCGGCCCGGCGGATGTCGCCCGGATCACCGTGTCGTGCGTGCTCGAAACACAAGGCCCAGACCATATCGCGGCCGTTCACAAGGCGCTGCTCGACGCGGGCGTGGATGCGTCGCTTGATGAATGACTCACTGCGCGTATCCGGTTATGGCGCTTGATCCGCTTGCCGCGCCGGATCGCTCGGGCGCGTCGTAGGCAGAAGCTGCTGGCGGATTTCTTCCACTCGTGCCGCGCGGTCTTGAGACGTGATGCCTTCGGGCAAATCGATGCGTTTACCGGTCAGATCGCCGATTCGCGCCGCGGCTGCTGTGCGTAATGCGGGGTCGTCGAGCAACAGCGTATCGATGAGGAAATAGAGGTCGGAACGAAACGCCTTGATTTGCTCAGGTTTACCCGGTCGATGTGCGCGGACAAAATTATCAACCGGCGCTCGCGCGTCCGCCGAGAGGCGCGAGACGTCCATCGCGCTCAGCGCCGCGGCGGCGGGCGCACCGAGCGTAACCAGCTCGTCCTCCGCCTGGGCGCGGCTTGGGAAATCGGCGGAATTGAGCTTCTCGATCAGCTTCGCGAGGCGCGCCTTCACCTGCGGGTCGGCTTCGATATCCTGCCCCAGCACCTGCCACGCGAGTTGCGGATCGCTGAGGCGCAGCAGGTGACTGATACGCAGGTCCTTGAAGATCGGCGCGAGATACTCACGCACGGGCACGGCATGATTTTGGCGCAATTGATCGAAGCTCGGCGCGGCGTAAGTCGCCGAGAAATCCGCTTCTCCTTCTGCTTCCGACGTCTTCTGCACGATGAGCCGGATCGGGTCGTCGTTGTCGTCGGCAAATTGGCGGGACTGGAGCAGCGTCACCGAGAGCATGCGTTTGTCGTCCTCGCTGTCGCGGTTGATCTGCAGATTATCCGGCGCGGTGATGACAGTCGTGTACGTTGCGATCTCGGTTTTCTTCGTGAGGTCCACGTGCTTCAAATAAAACATCAATGACTGCGGCTCGCCGACTTTCACCTGCATCCATCCCGGCCAATCGGTGAGCGGGTAGACGACGGCGTCTTCGGTCGGCTCGAGCAGCGACTTGATGTAGAGGTTCCCGTCTTCGATCTTTGCCGACAGGACTTTCTCAATCGATATCTCCCCGCGCTTGGGCAGTTGGCCATACTCGGCCGTGATCAGCGCCAGATGTTCGGCGCGGAGTTCTTCCAGCGTCGGCTCTTTAACTGTCGGCTGAGTGGCGGTGGGCTCGCTGGGGAGCGTCTGTGAAAGTAGCAGGGCGCTTGTGAACAATCCGGCGAGCAATCCGGCGGCGTGCGGCATGGCATTATTCTATCACGGAAGGAATCGGTGGATCAGGTCCGAGGTTAATTGCGATTCCACCGGCGTCGGTGCCGCCCGGCCGGCCAGGATCGCGCGGGCGTCCTGGATGATTCGCTGCGGCGTGCGACCCAGCGTCTGCAATCGCGGCAACTGGATCGACCGCACCGGATGCGCGCTTGAGAAAAACGGGTCCACGATGCCGGCGGCGGACGACAGCGCGACGCGCAGCCCATCGTGCGTCGTTATTGGCTGTTGCGGGCGATCTTTTGAGAAATCACCCGTCTCCCACCCTCGGCCATGGATTGATAATGGCAGTCCCTGCTCCTTCAACCACTTCGCGATTCCGGCGATGTACGCCGGCGCGATCAGCTGTTCGCTAAACAGTGCGGCCGGGAACTTGTCCGACGGGACGCCGAAATGCCGGCGCGATTTCTCCAGATAGCCGTCAACATCACCGGCCAGCTTGTGCGGGTGATCCAACAGGTCCCGGCGAATCGCCTCCCAGACCACCCGCCAGCTCGAATACTCCTGCACCAGTTCCGGCGGATCGAGGGTTGGCATATCGGCAATCAGCGCGAGATCCGTTCCGTGCAGCGGATCGATCATCATCGCCGGCCAGCGCGCGATCGCGAGTCTATCTTCCGGCCAGCCGCTCGCGATCGCGAGCGGCATGAATGATTCGTCCGCCAGCAGCAGGGCATCATGCGGCGACGTGGGCACATACGCCGGCACGCGCGGCCGGGTAATCCACGCGATCCACGGCTGGCGGGGAGCGATCAGTTCTTTCTGATCCGCCCGCGCCCAGTCCGTCGTCACCAGCGCGGCGCTAATGCTTGCGCGCTCCGGGACGAGCGCCGCCGCGGATTGTCGCGCGTCGGAAAGATCCACTGTTGTCTCATTCAGCACACCGGCCAGCGTCGCGCCGGCGTTCTGCCAGAGCGCGAAGTCTGTCCGCACGGCGACACACAGATGATCAGTCGTTTTCGTCCATCGGTTTCGCGCCGCGGCCGCTCGCGCGCCTTGCGCGGACGCGGCTTCGGAAAAAACCTTCTGCGCCCATTTGATCGCCGCATCGGATTGATCAGCCGGTGTGATCGGCAGGCGAACGAATTGCTGTGGAATCGGCAGCCCGGGATTGGCGGTGAAGATTTCTCGGAGCGACGCTTCATCCCACGCCAGAAACAGCCGGCCTTGTGCTTCATCGCCAGAAAGATCGGCGCACTCGCGAAACAGGGGCGCATCCGACGCCTCGCGGGTGATGACGATCAGCGCTGCCGATTTTTCGAGCTTTGCCAAGCACGCCGGCACCTGCTGCGCGTGCGACGGCATGAGCATGCAGATGACATTGCCGCGCGGCACGAAATTGCGCAGCATCATCTCAGCCGAGCGGCGCGGCACGGAGCATCCGCCGAGCCATTTGCCTGCCACTTTCGCGGTGCGCGAGCCGTCGCGGGCTGTGGTCCATTCCAGGTCGAGAAGGGTGCTCATCTTGCGTCATTATCGGGCCCCGCGCGCCGCTGGCTACAGAAATTGCCCGTTGGCGCTATAATCATCCGCAATGAAGTTCACGAAGATGCACGGGATCGGCAACGATTATGTCTATATCAACGGCTTTACGGAGCACGTGAACGATCCCGCTGCGCTGGCGATCAAGGTCTCGCACCGGCACTTCGGCATCGGGTCGGACGGGCTGATTCTGATCCTTCCTTCGGACAAAGCGGATGTGTGCATGCGCATGTTCAACGCCGACGGATCCGAAAGCGAGATGTGCGGCAACGGCGTGCGCTGCGTCGCCAAGTACGCGTTTGATCACGGCCTCTGCAACCACAACCCCATGCGCGTCGAGACCGGCCGCGGGGTACTGTCGCTGGCGTTGGATGTGGTTGCCGGCAAAGTGCGAACCGTCATGGTGGATATGGGCGAACCGATCCTCGATCTGCCGAAGGTTCCGGTAGACATCGAGAAGCTCATCCGCGGCGTGCTTCCCCATGAGTATCGCGTTTCGAGCGCGCAGTCTGACGACATCGTGGAAGCGTCGTTCGTATCAATGGGCAATCCCCACGCGACGACTTACGTAACCGATGTGAAGGCCGTCGATCTGGCGCGCATAGGCCCGCTGGTAGAAAATCACGAAGCGTTTCCGCGACGGATCAATGCCCACCTGGTGCAGGTCGTCTCGCCGGGCGAGGTGATCATGCGCACATGGGAGCGCGGCAGCGGCATCACACAGGCGTGCGGCACGGGCGCGTGCGCGGTGTGCGTCAGCGGCGTCCTCACTGGTCGCACGGGCCGCAAGCTGCTGGCACATTTGCCCGGCGGTGATCTCACGCTCGAATGGCGCGAATCGGATAACCACGTCTACATGACCGGGCCGGCTACTGAAGTATTCTCGGGTGAATACGAAGAAATTTAGCCGCGGATGAACGCGGATGGAAGATGTCGGTGCGGCGCTTTCCGACAGCGGCGCGCGTTCGCACGATCGCCAAAATGGACTCATCGAACCCCCAATCCGATCCCACCGCGCACAAAACGCGCGCGACGATGCCTATGCGTTCCAACTCAATTGCTTAAAACCAATGACCTACCCTGACTTGTACGAAACATTCCCTCAGCCCCGGTAATTTGATCGGCACCGCTCTTGCGGAAACTTAAGGCTGAAATGGCGACTGGACAGTTTTTCCTTTGTCATATGAGAGCGGTCGGATAGGATTGCGATTAAATGGCGTATGCACAGCCCTATTTTCGCAACTTATCGACGCTTCCAAGCTTGGCGCGGGCTGCATTCGCGGCACGATGCGGACGAAGAGTTCTTCCAATATTCCAAGATGTTTCTATTTATCAGTCCGATTTAGACAGTTTACATTCGGTCATGAAGGTATTGGAGTTCGCGGAACGTGTTTCTTCAAGCGGCGTGGACCAAGGTGACGCTGTTGTATCGGTTCTCGCTGCGGCTCAGATTTTTAACACCGGTACTGAGGAAGTTCGCGCGTCCGTTGCCGCAGCCAAGGCAATTGTTGCAGCCGGGCATACTGCGCGGATCGCGCAGCTGATCCCGGGAATCAAGGCAGAAATATCTTCCGGAAAAAAGAATCCGGTTGCGTTGTCTGATGTGGACCATACATTATTTACTACAGCGCAAGATGCAGCTGCCCTCTCAATTCGCGCTGCGATTATGCATAATCCTGACTCAAGTCAGCTTATTGAGCAGGCAATTCTGTTTGATGTTGAACTGCTTAAGCTCTTGGCTCGCACAGAGAATTGGACGGATACGACACTGGTTCCCCCAGAGTGCTTTGGCCCGCTTTGGCCCGACTCCGAACCGGACAATTGGCCGGTGACTTATGACGAGTCTCCAGATGATCTTGGGACACCGAAGATACACATTGAGTTTACTTTGCCTGCTGAGTTAGATGAGAATGAAGCTTCTAGGGTAATATCAAGTTTGCTCAGGCGCGCGAGCGACCTACATCTAGCGTTCGGCGGGAATGGCTTAGTCATCACGGATTCGCACTCGTATGAGCCGGAACTGATCGAGGAACCAGTGGGAGGCGCCCGGTGAGTAAAAAGGGTACCAAGAACTACAGTTTCGATCTGACTCCGCGGGAAGAAGGTGATAAAAAGAAGCGATCTGCGATTGAGGAATCTCGTATTGCCAAAGCAGTTGAGTATCACCTCAAGAAGACACTGAAGGACAAAAACCTATCTATCGACGAGCCTGGGCTGATCGATCCACAGACTGTTGAAGTCGAAGCTGCAAAAAAGATTGCGGAGGAAACCAACCCTCAATTGTTTGAACGAGCAGCTAAGCGTGTGCGCGTGCGTGAACAACGTAAGATTACTTCGCCGGATGGAACCGTTGTAGAGACAATCACAGAGATTGAAGAAACACGATCTCATACAAAGTTAAACGTCGAGACCTTAAGCAAGGTTATCTCGCGAATTACTGAATCATTTGACAAAGTCACGGAGCTCGCAACAAACATCTATGGCCTTGCGGTCCGCGTTGGTAACTATTTCGGGTTATCGAAAACTGACGCAGCAACAGGCAACGACTCATCCGCGGGCGATCCCGCGATAGGACATCCAGGAAGCGCCGGCGGGGGTTCCATTGATTCGCAAACGCAAGAGTGATCGGGTTCTTAAGCCTTTCATTACTCGGTTTGCTCTCTTCACAACAAATACCTCACCCGCGAGATCGCGAACTGCATGAACTTATCCCGCCAATGACGGTGGCGCCAGGCGTCGTGCAGGATGCGGCGGGCGTATTTTACGTCGTGGTCGAATAGCGCGTTCACTTGGGCCGCGAACTCGGGGCTGCGCACGGCGGCGGAGATTTCGCAGTTGAATTCGATGCTGCGATAATCCAGGTTGGTCGAGCCGATGATGGCGGTCTCGTCGTCCACCGTGATTGACTTGGCGTGCAGGATCACGTGCTGTCGTTCGTAAATCTCCACCTTGTTGCACAGAAGCCGTTCGTAGAACGCGCGGGCGGCGGTCACCATGATCGGCAGGTCGCTCTTGGCACCGAACATCAACTGCACTTTCACGCCGCGACCGGCGGCGGCGCAGAGTTCGCCGATGAGCTCGTCATCCGGCGCGAAGTACGCCATCGTCATTCGGATATTGCTGGTCGATCGGCGGATGAGATTGTGCAGTAGCGGGCGCAGCGGACTGGCCAGCGTGGGCACGGTCGCCAACACGCCGAGGCTCTGAGGCTCCAGCGCCGGCCCGGGCGTGGAATTGCGGAACTTGGCCTTGCCGACGCGGGGACCCTTTGGCGACTCCGGTAGTCGCAACCCGCCGACGTGCATTGCCCGCACGATCCTGCCGCCGTGGTGGAGATAGCGCCACGTCCGCACGAAGGACCACAGAAAATGCCGCGTCGCCGGCCCGGTGACGGCCAGCGCGGTATCGCGCCAGAGCTGGTTCGGCTGTAGATCATTGGCCGCGACCCACGAGCCGGCATACGCGTCGGCGATGTTGTGCCCGCCGATCATCGCGTAATGATCGTCCACAACGACCACCTTGCGATGATCGCGGCAGTACGGCTTCCACGCGAAGTTGCTCTCCCACGGCCTGATCGGATGAAATTCCGACACGTGCGCCCCGGCCCGGCGAAGTTGTTGAAACATCGTCCGGTCATTGCCGGTGATGACGCCAAAGCTGTCGTACATCACGTAGACGCGCACCCCTTCGCGCGCCTTCTTCTCCAGCAGTTCCGCGAACGCGCGTCCGGTGGCGTCGTTGTCCCAGATATAGAACTCGAGGCAGACACGCGATTTGGCGGCGGAGATCGCGTCATACGCGTGCTTGAGCGATTCGCCGTCCTTCATCAGCTGCACGGTGGAGCCGTCGGCAAGCGTCACCGGCGGCGGGGTGGCCCAGCCGTCGTCCACATGGCCGGGCGCGTAATTGAGGCCCACACGGCGCTCGCGCAGGAACTTGCTTAGCAGCTTCCGCGGCATCGAGCCGCGTGAGGCGATGAAATTGGAGATCCGCGATCCTGGCATTCACTGCATCCTCTATTGATCCTGTGACCGTAGACGTAAAGCTCGCGATATCCTCGCAATCGCTTCGGGCCTATAATCCTCATCTATGCCGTTGACACAGGAAACTATCGTAGCCGCGCTTCGCCAAGTCAAAGAGCCGGAGCTGTTCAAAGACATCGTCACGCTCAACATGGTCAAGGAGATCGTGATTGACGGCGGCGATGTCGCGGTCACGATCGAGATGACCGCGCCCGCCGGGCCGACCAAACAGCAGATCGAGCATGAGGTGGCCGAGGCGGTGAAATCAACGGGCGCGCAGAACGTGACAGTGATTCTCTCCGCCCCGTCGCGCCCAGCTGCCGAAGCGCCGAAGAAGAACCTGCCGCAGGTGAAGAACGTGATCGCGGTCGGCGCCGGCAAAGGCGGCGTCGGCAAGAGCACACTCGCGGTGAATATCGCCGTCGGCCTGCACCGGGCAGGCGCGACTGTCGGGCTGATGGACGGCGACATCTACGGGCCATCGATGCCGACGATGCTTGGCATCAAAGGAGTGCCGCCGCAGGTGCATAATCAGAAGATCCTGCCGCACCAGGTGCACGGCGTGCACGCGATCACCATTGGCTCATTGGTGGAACAAGACAAGCCGCTGATCTGGCGCGGCCCGATGGCGCACGGCGCGTTCAAGCAACTTCTACTGGACAACACCGAATGGCCGGCGCTGGATTACCTGGTGGTTGATCTACCGCCGGGGACTGGGGACGTGCCGCTGACATTGTGCCAGTTGCTGGGATTAACCGGCGCGGTCGTCGTCGCCACGCCGCAGCAGGTAGCGCTGGATGACGCGGTGCGTGCGGTGCGGATGTTCCAACAGCTGGGCGCGCCGGTGCTCGGCATGGTCGAAAACATGAGCGGTGAGGTCTTCGGCCGCGGCGGGACGGAGAAAGCGGCACGCGATCTGAATCTACCATTCCTCGGGGGAATTGATCTGTACCCGCAGCTTCGAATCAATTCCGACGCCGGAACGCCGCACGCAAATTTCGAAGCCAATCCGGCGCTGCGGGCCGCGCTGGAAACGATCGTCGCGAACCTCACGGATCAGGTGAACAAGCGGAATTTGCAGAGCGCTCCAACGCTGGAAATCAGCTAGTTTCTGTCAGAAATTGTGGCACGGGCTACCAGCCCGTGTTCATTCTGAAAAAAAACATGGGCTGGTAGCCCATGCCACGGGCCTTAGTCTTCCGGCTTCTCCCCCGCATCCGCCATGCGAACGATTTTGGGATCGAATCGTGCGACTACTTCCACCAAATCCTGTTGTTGCGCCATCACGGCGTGGATGTCTTTGTATGCGCCGGGCGCTTCGTCGATGCCCGCGCTCAGGAGCGTGATGCCGAGGTCGGCGAATGTCTGTTTGTACTGCGCCCAGCGGAACGTATTTTTCGCGGCCGTGCGGCTCATCGCTCGGCCTGCGCCGTGGCTGGCGCTGTTTAATGACGCGGCGTTCCCCAGTCCACGGACGACAAAGCCCGGCGCCGCCATCGAGCCGGGGATGATCCCCAGCACGCCCGCGCCCGCCGGTGTTGCGCCTTTGCGATGCACAATCATCGGCTCGTCATCGTGTACCTCTTTCCACGCGTAGTTGTGATGATTCTCCACACCGGCGATCACCTCCGCGCCGATCGCTTTCGCTATGCGCTGGTGGATCAGCGCGTGGTTGGCCGAGGCGTATTGGCCCATGAGTGTCATCGCGGACCAGTATTCCTGACCCTCGGTGCTGTCGAGGTCGAGCCATGCGAGGAACTTCAGCTCCTTGGGCAATTCCGGATGCAGCGACATCGCCAGTCGCGAATAATGATCAGCGATTGAAGCGCCGGCGCCGCGCGACCCGCTGTGGCTGAGGACCGACAGATACTCGCCCGCCGCCAGGCCCATGTCCGGGCGATCGAGCGTCGTGATGCCGAATTCCACGAAGTGATTTCCACTCCCGCTGGTGCCGAGCTGACGGCGGGCTTTTTCAAACAGGTGTTGCGTGAGCTTGGTCACGCCCCAGTCTTCATCCAGCACATCATGCTTCAACGGCTTTT
Source organism: Phycisphaerae bacterium (assembly GCA_014379105.1). GTDB lineage: Bacteria > Planctomycetota > Phycisphaerae > Tepidisphaerales > Tepidisphaeraceae > JACMML01. Next base: position 739 of record JACMML010000172.1, on the reverse strand, counting down.
CGTGCTCGCGCCCCACGCCGAAGACGGTCTCGCGCTGCAGCGCGCGTTTGAGAGATTCGTGCATCGGTTGAAGTTTTTCGGCCGGGATATCGAAGACCGAGAGCTTCATCCGGCACGCGATATCCACGCCGACGGCGTAGGGGATGACCGCGTTCCGCGTCGCCAATACACCGCCGATCGGCAGGCCGTATCCCTGATGCGCATCGGGCATCAACGCGCCGCGTATCGCCACGGGCAGGCGGGCGGCGTTCTGCATCTGTTGCAGCGCGCCTGGCTCGATGCCGTCGCCCCACACCTGGTAGGGCGCGGGCTCCTGGCGATCGTGATAATCCAGCGGGGCGCTTTTCACGCGATGATTATATCCAACACATTGAACACGATCATTACCGTCGCCGCCGCAGCGCAGCCATCATCGGCAGGGCGAAGATCGCCAGCGCCGTGGGCTCGGGAAGCGTTCCCATCCACACCTGCCTATCGCCGCCGAATTGGCTGGTGAGGAGCGTGAATTGCCCGGAGCTGTTGATATCTCCAAGCTGTATGACGGAGATGATCTTCCCGGGCTGAAGGCTCTCACCGAGCAGCAGCAGCTTGTCGGCCACCGGATCGCCGCCTTCAAATATTCCCGAGCCGCCGCCGGCGTCGAGGCCCGCTTCAAAAATCACATTTCCCGCATCGTTGATCACGACGCGACCGAAGGAGTTGAATGCGCCTGTGGTGTTGGCGATTTGCGTATACGTTC
>JACMML010000171.1 GCA_014379105.1 Phycisphaerae bacterium | reverse complement strand
GCATGATTGGCTCCTCCGAATCGTGGGAGCTTCAACAGCACCCACATCCATGGCACTCATGTGCCGGTGGAGGAGCCGTCCACAGCATCATAAGCGGACATCATGCGAATTCACGGCCCGTACTGACGGTGGGCTCATGTTTGATAGGTTTGGCCGCCGTGAAACGGTGGAATGCGCCTTTCCAACATACGCTGTGTGAGTTTTGGTATCTCAATATCAATCTCGAGCAGAGAGACGACATCGCCGCGTTCGACCCTTATCTGGACCTTGTCTGAATCCACGGTCATGTGTTTGGCTATGGCGGCGAGGATATCGTCACGAAGAATAGGAATGAGGTCAGCGGTGCTGCCCGCACTTCGCTCATGCATCAGCAACACCTGCAGCCGATGTTGAGCTGTCTTGGCTGATCGCTGCCGACCAAATAAGTGTGCGAATCTCATGCCGCCCTCCGCCCAAATAGCTTGTTGAGGAGCGTGCTCTTGTCACTTGGGACAACCAGCGGCACTAACTCACCCATGAGTCTACGAGCGGCGTCACTATAAGCGCGTGCCGGGGCGCTCTTCGGGTTATTTAGCGTAACCGGCGCACCCATGTTCGAAGCCTGCAACACCTCTCTGCTTTCGGGAATGATGCCGAGTAGAGGGAGACAAAGAATGTCCAACACATCGTCTATGGACAGCATCTCGCCGCGTCCTGCCCGAATTGGATCGTACCGCGTTAGAAGAAGAAGTTTATCCATCGGCTCGCCGTGTTTGGCTTTATCGGTGATCGAGTCAAGCAAGCCAATGATACGGTCGGAATCCCGGACCGACGACACCTCGGGATTTGTTACCACTACGGCGAAATCAGCGTGGCGCATAGCAAGCGATGCTCCTCGCTCGATACCCGCTGGACTGTCACAGATTACCCAATCGAAAGACGGTCGAAGTTCGCCGATCACGCGTTCAACGCCGTCATCAGATAGAGAGTCTTTATCGCGCGTTTGGGAGGCGGCAAGGAGGAACAGCGTTTCTATGCGCTTGTCGCGAATAAGCGCTTGGGAAAGCTTTGCGGTCCCCTGAACGACGTGAATTAGGTCATAAACGACGCGCCGTTCCGCCCCCATGACGAGATCAAGATTGCGTAATCCCACGTCGAAATCGACGACGACGACTCTCTGGCCTTGGCGCGCCAGAGCGGCACCAAGCGCAGCCGTGGTTGTCGTTTTACCGACGCCGCCCTTTCCAGATGTCACCACCATTACCTGGGCCATTTTGAATCCTCCTTTGTTTTAGGCCATCGTTGCGATCTTTAGCGCGTCGCCGTCGAGCCAGGCTTGAATTGGCGCCTGGCGAAGATGGATCCCTATTTCGTCGGCCACGATGTAGTGACCATCGATCGCTATCAATTCGGCCTCTAGCCGGCGGCAAAAAATCCGAGCGCGCTGGTTCCCGTAGGCGCCCGCTAAGACTCTTCCGCGGAGCGTTCCATAGACGTGGACCGATCCTGAGGCGACGATTTCTGCGCCCGAGGCCACTGAGGCAACAACTGTCACATCGCCATCCGGGCAGACGACCAACTGGCCTGAGCGTACTGGCGCCTCGATGAGTAACGAGCTAGCTGGCGATGGCGTGGAGGGCGCAAGCACGGGCGCCGCGGTCGATTTACTCTTTTCAGTCTGGCTCCTCGCCAAGAATGGAACACGCCCATCAAAATCGGATGGGTTTGCTCCTTCGACACCGAGAATGCGGATTCCCCGCTTACTCAGTTCGTCCAAAAGATCGAGAAAAATTTTTCGGGTCAGCGAGAGACCTGAAACATCGATCACTACGGACTTTTCTGCGAAGAAACCCGGTGAACGAGCAAGCAAAGCATCTACGTCGGCAAGCCACGTGCTGAGGGGAGTTTCTGGTTTCAGTACAAGGGCGTGAAAACAGCCACCGCGAAATTTGAACGAAGTTGATGGCCGTTCTGCTGACATTGCAAACCCCTCACACCGATAGGACGTCTCGTATGGTTAACGAGGAGTTAATTTCGCATGGTGTAAGCAGAAAAATCGACCTCTACGCTTCGATGGGCGCACCCCCGTTTGGATCCAGCAAAAGGGCGCCCGCCGAAGCGAGCGCCCGCTCAGCAGTCGGATCGTGGGATTTGATGAGCGTCATGGTGACATAGGACGCGATCAACCACTCACCGTGGTGGTCGATCTCGATCACCTCACCACCCTGATCCCTGGCGGCGCAAACTGCCTGTGTGGATGGTCCGGCGCGTCGTCCTTCACCCTTTTAACCGCTCTGCAAGAGTTTGAGACCAGGCTTTGGTGTGCCGCCCGCCAGAGGCGGAACCCAACCCGAGTGGCGGGAGCACCGCTCGTGACCCAGATAACAAGTACTATTGAAGTCTCAAGGCCGCGGTTCCGAATCTTCCTGGCCAATCGCGCAATTGCTTTAGGTTGGGCACTGAAACGCTGCTGCAAACCATGCGCGCACCGGCTATTCATCACCGCTAGGTGGCTCGTGCCGGAGGCCCAGCGCTATCTTGTACACCGCACAGGCTCACACAATCGCAATCGGTGGATATTCGAGCTTGCGGTCCATGTAGGCACACTTCTCAACCGCATACAGCCACTTGGCGTCGCAGCGGGTTTTTT
>JACMML010000170.1 GCA_014379105.1 Phycisphaerae bacterium | reverse complement strand
GCGTTGAGGTTGGCGATCGTTTTCTTCGCCGGCTCGCTCGTGGCGGTTTTAGACATCACCGCGCCGATCACCGACGCGATGACCAGCACGCCGAGCGTCGCGCCGGCGAGAATCTGCGGGCCGTGCGCGGGGTCGATGCTCAGGCCGGGCATCGGGTACGCAGCGGCAATCATCCCGGCGTTGATCACGTCGCTAATCCCCACGTTAATTTCGGTGCTAATCCCCGTGTTAATCAATTGGGCACCCCGTCGCGCAGGTTCTCGACCGCCGTCTTCGCGCGGGCGAGGAACGCCTCGCGCGGCTCTTTGGGCACAATCGCAAGCGGCGCGCCGAACCGCGCGGACGCCAGCAGCGGAATCAGCAGAAACTCGCCCTTGGGCAATATGCGGCTGAGGTTTTCCAGGTGCACGGGGATGAATTTGGCATGTGGGAACTTGCGCGACAGGTGCCACAGCCCCGGCTTGAACTCCGCCAGGCCGCCATCAGCGCTGCCATCGCGCGTGCCCTCGGGGAAGATGATCAGCGAATCGCCGGCGTCGAGCGCCGTTTGCATGTCGCGGAGCGGATTGTTGGAAACAGTCACCTTCTTGCGCTCCACGAGCATGCAATTAAAAACCCGCCGTGCGAGATACCGGCGCACCGGCCCGCGCAGCCAGTAATCTTGCGCCGCTACGGGGCGCGTTCGACGGCGAATCTCTTTCGGTAAGGACGCCCAGATGACTGGGCCGTCAAGATTGCTTGAGTGATTCGCGAAAAACACGCGGGGTTGAGTTGGTGAACCGTCGGACGCCGCAGTTTCGGGCGCATCGACGCCAATCCAATGCGCGTGCACGCCGGTGATCAGACGAATCAGGAACGCGGTCATGTCGCCTCCGCTACGGTAGCGTAGAGATCGCGGCGGATCAGGCGCAGCCGATTGAGGACAGTAATCACGCATCCCACGCAGATCACGGCCAGCGCGATGATCATGATCCAATGCAACATGCGCGCGTCCCCCCACACTGCCACGATGGAAATCGCGCACGCGGTGGTCAGCACCGCCATGCGATGCTGCTTGGCCATCGGGCCGGCGAAATGCGCCTTTGCGCCGATGGATTTGCCGAGCACGCGCACGTACGCGGTCAGCAGGGCGCCGATCGTGGCGCAAAATCCCATGATCAAGCCCGATTGGCCGCCGGCGCAGATGCCGGCGCTAATGAGCACGATTGGATCCGCAATGCGGTCGGGTAAGTCATTAAAGATCTCTCCGAGCCGCCCGCCGCTGAGCTTGCCCTCGACCGCGACCATGCCGTCGAGCAGATTGCAGACCAGCCGCGCCTGGATTCCGATAATCGCGAGCAACAATAGCAGATCAATTACTATCGGTTGAGGCGTCAGCCGGGTTGCTACCAGCGCCGCGCCGGCAACCAGCCCGCAGACGACGCTGAAAACGGAGATGATGTTCGGCGAAATGCGCCGGGCCGCCAGCCACAGCGCGGTTCTTAGCGCCCACCCTGATTCGCGCGTCTTGATTGGTCGGCGGTCGCCGGGCGCTGCTGCTTCCATCGGGCGCGAAGTCTACCACAGCGCCGCCGCATCGCTACAATCCACAAATGCCCGCGACCGGCCATACCGTGAAAGTTAATCTGCCGCTGTCGCCGTATTCTGTACGCATCGCCGCGGGGTTGATCGAGCGCGTCGGCGCGGAGGTCGCTTCGGTATCGACGTCCAGGCGCGTCGGTGTTGTCACCGATTCCACGGTCGGGCCTCTTTACATCGACCGCGTCACGTCATCACTCCGCTCCGGCGGATTCGAACCGATCGTCGCGACGATCCCGGCCGGCGAAGCGCATAAGACGCTTCCTACATTGCTGCCGGTCTACGACGCATTTCTCAACGCGCGCTTCGAACGGAGCACGCCGATCATCGCACTCGGCGGCGGTGTCGTCGGCGACATGACGGGTTTTGTCGCGGCGACGATCCTGCGCGGCGTACCTTTCATTCAGATCCCCATGACGCTGCTCGCGATGGTCGATGCGTCCGTGGGCGGTAAGACCGGCGTGGATCACGCCGCGGGTAAGAACCTGATCGGTGCGTTCCATCAGCCGGCGATAGTGCTGATTGATCCGGACGTTCTTAAATCACTCCCGCCGCGCGAACTGCGATCTGGCTTGGCGGAGTGCATTAAGCACGAAATCATTCGAGATGAAGCGGGCTTTGCGAAATTGGAAGCGAATCTGGATCGCATCCTGCAACTCGATATTACGACCGTCGCGGATTTGATCGCGCACAACGTGCAGATCAAAGCCAACGTCGTGGCTGCCGACCCCTTTGAGAACGGCGAGCGCGTTCACTTGAACTTTGGCCACACGTTCGGCCATGCGATCGAGACTGTCTCAAATTTTTCCTACGCGCACGGCGAAGCGATCGCGCTGGGCATGACCGCCGCTTGCCATGCGGCCGTGAAGCTCGGCATGCTGACGCAGATTGATAAGGACCGCATCACTCGTCTCATCAGCCGTGCGGGACTGCCGATCGCCGGCATGAAGCTCGATGTGGATGCGGTGGTCGATGCGATGTTTTTCGATAAGAAGGTGAAAGACGGCAAACTGCGATTCGTCCTCCCGGGTCGTATCGGCCACGTCGTCATCCGGGATGACCTGCCGCGCGGCCTGGTCGCCGAGGCAATCCATAGTCTGAAGGGGTGATCTTGTCGCTCGAACATTGGCTGACGCTCTCATTGTCCGATGGCATCGGTCCGATCCTGGCCCGCCGCATCATCGACGCCGCCGGATCAGTTGCGGCGGCGTGCGAAGTCAGTGAAAGCGTGCTGCGCGGGGTTGACGGGATTGGCGCTCAAAAGGTGGCGAAGATCGCCGGCTCCATCGCCGCAGCGCGAGCCACAGCTGCAGCCGAGATTGAAGCGGCGCGCGCCAAGGGGATCGGATTTCTCACGCCGGACGAACCTGCGTACCCCCACTTGCTGACGACGATTCCCAACCCGCCGCTG
>JACMML010000169.1 GCA_014379105.1 Phycisphaerae bacterium | reverse complement strand
CCCAAGCCGCTGTTCCAGGACAACGGCAGCGGTATGCACGTGCATTTCTCACTCTGGAAGAATGAAAAGCCGCTCTTTGCCGGCAATCGCTACGCGGGTTTGAGCGAAATGGGCCTGCACGCGATCGGCGGAATTCTCAAGCACGCGCGGGCGCTGTGCGCGATGTGCAACCCGACGACCAACAGCTACAAGCGCCTCGTGCCGGGCTACGAGGCGCCGGTGAACCTGGTCTATTCATCCCGCAATCGATCCGCGGCCATTCGCATCCCGATGTATTCGGAGAATCCGCTGACCAAACGCGTCGAATTCCGCTGCCCCGACAGCAGTTGCAACCCGTACCTCGCGTTCACCGCCATCACGATGGCCGCCATCGACGGGATCAAGAACAAGATCGACCCCGGCGACCCGATCGATAAAAATCTCTACGAACTGTCGGTCGATGACGACAACGCGATCGGCGTTGCCCCCGGGTCGCTGGAAGAGGCGCTCGACGCCCTGGAGCAGGACCACGACTTCCTGCTTGAAGGCAATGTCTTCACCGCCGACGTGGTGCATTACTGGATCAAGTACAAGCGAGAGAACGAAGTCGACGCCATCCGCATCCGCCCGCACCCGTACGAGTTCTGCATGTATTTTGATATCTGATCACTTTGATGGTTGATCGCGACCACATCCGGATCACGCCGAGTCAGAACCGGACGATTACCGGTGAATCAATGCGCAGGACCGCGTCCTGCTCGAACTGCCGCACATAGGCGGACCGAATCGCTTCGATTTTGGCGTCATCCTCGGCGGTGCCGGGGTGCATGATGACGACCATGTGGCTGTTTTCCCGGACGATCGCGCCGGCAGGGTCGCGCCATTGGCCAATCATGCGGACGACGCTGAGGCCGGCGGGGAAGCGGGGCGTTATCTCGCTTGCCAGGAATTGCGACCATTGCGCCTCGCTCAACTCGCTGCCGTCCTTTAGGCCGAGGCCGAAATTCAATTCGGTGCGCTGCCACCTCCCCTGCAACTGTGCCGCGGGTATGTGGTGATGTGCGCAGCCCGCCACGATGAGGGACAGCAAGACCAGGGCAGATCGCTGATGCAGTGCGTATTTCATTGACGGCCGTGATGAGTCCGTGCCACAAATGCTGAGGTCAACCATCGCTACAGTTTCTTGACCAGCAGTTCCCGAATCTCGCCATCTGGAAACATTCCGTCGGTTCCAAGCGCGTAGGCGCAATGCATTTCCAGGACGCCGTTCTCGAAAGTGATCTTTTTCGCGGACTTGTCCTTAACGTTCTTGAGCTTGATTGACTTGAGCCCTTCGCGAACCGCTTCTTTGCCCATCTCGTCCTGACAAATGACGCGCAGCGCCATATTCAGACGGTGACACGACAGGTTGTCGATGAAATTAAGGCCGGCCGCATCGTCGGCGAGGCTGTCCCAGTCGACATTGTACGGAATCGCTTTGCCGCAGATTTCCTCGATCTCCTTCACGCGCCCGGGGAATGTTGCGTCCTGTAGTTCTTTGATCTTCCGGCGCTCGTTGAGTCCCATTGGGCATCTTCTCCGTCAATAGAAATGGTGATGAAACGACCCGATCCGTAAAGATGCCCGAGTTATCGGCATCCGTCAATCGCAGTGTTAATGACCGCTCTGCCAGGATTTGATGGCCTCAAACGGGTGGAGGATATTGATGACGTTGAGAGTTAGATTATCGCGAATCCACAGCAGGCAGCCGATCTCCAGGACCAGGAACAGGACGACGGACCACGCGACGCCGATCCGCCTGGCGATGAACCAGCCCAGGACGCAAATCGCCAGGTCGCTGAGGCTATTGAGAATGGTATCGCCGTTGTAAAAGGTCGCGGCGGTCGCGCGGTAGCGGTTGATTGTGAAAGGCGTGTTTTCAAATACCTCCCACGCCGATTCCAGCAGCATCGCGGCGACCAATCCCCACGCCGGCCGGCGGCGCATCGCGCCCCAATTGAACGCGAAAAAGAAGATCACCCCGTGCAGCAGGTGGGAGAACGCGTACGGATCAATCAGGTGCTGCGAATTGTGTGGGCCCCACGCATCGAGCGAGATCGGATTGAACGTTCCGCACGCACACCACCAAATCCGGCCCATCAGTAGCAGTGTGATCGCGTGTGCGAACGGAATTGCGATGGCGATCGCGGTCGGACAACGGCGCGAAGCGGCGGAGGGAAGATCGGTAGCTAAGACTTCTGTTGGCAAATGATTTTCCCGGCGATTCACTGTTTAGATTCCAACTCGGCCCATCTCGCGAACAGTCGCTCGACTTCATGCTCGGCCTTGCCGAGCCGATCGCAGACTTCATGCAGCTTCTCGTGATTCGCCAGCACGGCCGGCTTGTTCATCTCGGTCTGCAGATCCGCAACCAGCTTCTCTGCTGAGTGGATCGCTGCCTCCATGCCGTCAAATTCTTTTTGCTCGTTCCAGTTCAGCCGCTTCTTTGCTGTTGCCGCAACCGCGGCCGGTTTGGGAGCGGCCGCGGCGCGAGATGCCTGGGCGTCGGCCTTGTTCGCGGCGGCGCGGGCGTTCTCCCACTGCGAAAGGTCCGTGTAGGCGTTGATGTTGCCACGCCCGTCGAGCGCGACGATCTCGGTCGCGACGCGATCGATCAGGTAGCGATCATGCGTGACGAGCACGACCGCGCCCGCGAACGCGTCAAGGCTGGTCTCCAGGACTTCCAGCGTCGGGATGTCCAGATCATTCGTCGGCTCGTCGAGGATCAGCACGTCGGCCTCGCGGAGCATCAGGCGGGCGATGAGCACGCGCGCCTGCTCGCCGCCGGAGAGTTCGCGCAGCGGGAGATCGAGTTGCTCGCTGCGAAACAGGAATTTGCGCGCCCAGCCGTTCACGTGCTGAGATTGGCCTTGAAACTGGACGGTGTCGCCGGTGGGGGAAAGCGCTTCGCGAAGCGTGATGGCCGGGTCGAGTTGCTCGCGGTGCTGATCGAAAACGACGACGCGGAGGGCATCGGCGCGGAATATCGTACCGGCATCCGGCTGGAGGTTGCCGCTGAGGAGGTTGATCAGCGTCGATTTTCCACTGCCGTTGGGACCGAGCAGGCCGACCTTTTTCGCCGGCGAGAGCACGAGGTTGAGATCCTTAAACAGTGCACGGCCGCCCAGCGATTTGGCGACGTGTTTGAGCTCGATGAGTTTTTTCGTTTTGCGATCCGAACCGGAAAACTCCAGCGGCGCCGCGCCGCGCTGGGTATTGCGTGTTCGCAGGTCGGCGAGGTCCGACATCATGTCGCCGGCGCGCTCGATCCGTCCCTTGGCTTTGGTGGTGCGGGCTTTGGCGCCGCGCTGCAGCCATTCGATCTCGCGGCGCACCGTGCTGGCGAGCGATCGTTCGCGGCCTTGCTGGGCGGCGAGAAACTCTTCCCGCTTCTCCAGAAAATCGCTGTAAGTCCCGCGGTGCCCGAGGTAGCCGTCGGGATAGGCGCGATCGAGCTCGATAATGCGGTTCCCGAACGCCTCAAGGAATCGGCGATCATGGCTGACAGTGAGCGTCGCGAAGCGACCAGCCGCGATCAGCGACTCAAGCCATTCGATGCCTTCGACATCCAGATGATTCGTCGGTTCATCCAGCAGCAGCAGGTCCGGCTCGCTCGCCAGCGCCCGCACGATCGCCAGCCGCTTTCGCCAGCCGCCCGAGAGCGTGCCGCAGCGCGCCGAGGGATCGACAAACCCCGCGCGGTCCAACTGAATCGCGGCCCGCAGGTGACGCTCGTTTTCGTCAAGGTGATCACTCGTCCCCGCCGCCACGGCATCCAGGCAAGTTGTGTCCGGCGGCAGATCGTCCTCCTGCGGCACGTACGCAACCCGCAGTTGCCTGCGAGCGCTGAGCTCGCCGTCATCCGCCTGCTCAACACCCGCGAAGATGCGCAGCAGCGTTGACTTGCCCGACCCGTTGGCCCCGATCAGGCCGACGCGATCACCCTCATCGAGCCCAAGGCTGATGCCCGAAAAGAGCATCCGCGGTCCGATGGATTTGGAGAGATTGCGGGCGGTGAGGAGCATTTGCGTTTGATGCGCGGGTTTGATTGTGGGAGTCGACACGCCGAACGATTCGGCAGCTTTAACATCCGCTGCCTAATGCTGGCCCGCCATGAGCGAGCGCAGCGAGTCGAATGGAGCGACGGGGAATCGAACCCCGATTTGCTGAATGCGATTCAGCCGTCATCCCTTTAGACCATCGCCCCGGACATTCGAGCCCAAGACTATATTCGGGCCACCAAACACGTCAAGTAAATCGGTCGGACAGCACTTGAGAGCATGATTTTTAAGGCCCGGTGATATGTCGGCCGGTGTGGTGGATAAAGACGTCGTCGAGTGTCGGGCGGCCGACGGACACCGAATCGATCATGCCGGGGACGGCCTCGATCAAGTGGGGGACGAACTGGTGGGCGTGCTCGCGCTCCAGGCGAAGGCTCTGATTAACCTGCTTGACCTTCACCCGCAGCTTTTGTTCGACCATTGTTTTGAGTTGTTCGGTGTCCGGACCGGAGAAGGTGATGACATCGCCGCCGATCTCGCGCTTGAGTTCGGCGGGCGAGCCGATTTTGAGCAGTCGGCCGCGGTCGATGATCGCGACACCGTCGCAGCGGTCGGCCTCGTCCATCAGGTGCGTGGTGACGATGACTGTCAGGCCGCTGCGCTGGCGTGCTTGGTCCAGAAGTTTCCACATCTCCAGGCGCGACGGAAGATCCAGGCCAGTGCTCGGTTCGTCGAGAATCAGCATAGCGGGTTCGGTGAGCAGCGCCTTTACGAGTTCCACCTTGCGGCGCATGCCTCCGGAGAAGGTGTTGATGATCTTGCCGCTGCGCGCGAGCAGGTCAAAGCGCTCCAGCAGCACTTCAGCGCGCGGCCGCCATGCGGCGGTGCCCAGGCCGTACAGGCTCGCGTGGCAGGCGAGGTTTTCCATCACGGTGAGTTGCTTATCCAGCGCGGGGTTCTGAAAGATCACGCCGATCTTTCTTCGCACCTGAGATTGTTGTCTTGCCACGTCAAAACCGAAGACAGAGATCGATCCGGCCTGGACCGGCGCCAGTGTGGAGATGAGCCGGAACAGCGTGCTCTTGCCGCTGCCATTGGGGCCCAGAAGCGCGAATAGCTGCCCGGCCGGCACGTTGAACGAGAGATCTTTGAGCGCTTCGGTCTGGCCGAACGAATGACGCAGGTTCTCGATGCGTAGTGCGGGTGTGAGATCGGCCTGGATCATGCGTGCACCAGTCTAGCGGGAAGGCGGAGCATACGAGAAATCCGCCGCGATCGGCGAGCCGTCCTTGACGGTGATCGGCCGCTCGAGCTTGCCGTAGCGCTCGTGCCACGCGACCAGTGTGTAATCGCCGACGGGGATATTCGGGATTTCGTACGCGCCGGTCTCGGTCGTGATCGCGTAGAGCGGCGTGTCCGTCACGACAATGTACGCGCTCATCCAAGGGTGGATATCGCATCGGGTCTGGATGAATTCCGAGCGAGTAAACGACGTATCAAATGACTGCGAACCCGGCTGGGTCCACTTGTTCTGATCGCCGGCATACTTCGACGAATAGTGGACGTTATGAAGTGTCGCGTCGCTGGAGGAGACCTGCAGCGTCTGGCCGACAACGACGCCTACGACGTGTGGGACGTAGCGGCAGAATTTCTGGTCCAGCCTGGCCGGCGGAAGGGATCGGCCGTCCGCGAGCGGGCCGCCGGAGAGGTAGACGACTGTGTTGGCCAGCGTGCCGTTGGGGTTAACGACGACGCTCTCGTCCGGCACGGTCGGCGGCGCGCCTTCACAGCACGGCGTGTTGGCAAGCGGCGTCATCGGCGGCGGCGTGCCGTTGAAGATGATCTTCCCGCGCACCACGCCCGGTCCCTGGATCGAAGCGGCGTCCACGCGCGGGCCGGTGGGGGCATCGTCCGACCCGTCACACGCGCCGAGCAAAAGCAGCGCGGTAAGGATCGATGATCTGCCAAGCATTATGAAGTCCTTCAAACGATCCGCGCCCCGCGTGCACTCGATCCCGCGCCCACTGTTACACGAGTGTGCTATACGAGTCGCTCGATCATCAGCGCCGCCAGCGCCAGCGGCAGGTAGACGATTGAGGCAAAGAATGCGAGCCGCGCCGCCGGCCGGGTCTGGAGCAGTGCACATCGAATCCCGCACGCGAGGAAGGCGCCGCCGAGCAGAACAGCGACGACCATGTACAGGATGCTGGTGTGTCTCACCATCGCCGGCATCAGGCTCGCCGCGATCAGCAGCACGCCGAACGCGACGATCCAGCGGCTGGTGCGTGCGAGAGTAGCATCGACGACGGGCATCATCTTGTAACCCGCGGCCGCGTAGTCGTCGCGACAGAGGATCGCGATCGCCAGGAAGTGCGGCATCTGCCAGCAGAAGAGGATCGCGAAAAGGCCGATCGCCTCGAGGTCGATCTTGCCGGCCACCGCGGCATAGCCGATCACCGGCGGGATCGCGCCGGGAATCGCGCCAACCAGCGTGTTCATTGTGGTGACACGTTTCAGCGGCGTATAGACCAGCACATAAATTACGATCGTCGCGCCCGCGAGCGCCGCCGCCAGCACGTTGACGCTGAGCAATAGATACGCGAAGCCGACAATCGACATCACCAGCCCGAGCAAGGACGCCTCGGTCGCGGACATCCGCCCGGCCGCGACGGGACGGTCGGCGGTGCGCGTCATCAATGCGTCAAGACGATATTCCCACGCCTGGTTCAGCACGCTCGCGCCCGCGGCGCAGAGTCCCGTGCCGATCAGCGTCTGCATCAGCAGCCACCAATCCAACGGAGCAGCCGTTACGCTGCTGGAAGCGACGACGAAGCCGATCAGCGTTGTGATCAGCACCATCATATTGAGCCGGGCTTTGGTCAGCTCCATGAAGTCGGCGGCGCGACCACGCACGGGCGCTTCGGCGGCCGTGAATGAGGAGAGATTGTCGACTCCGGATGCCACTTTTATCATTTTGGCTTCGTCATTTTAACTTCGCCACTTCAGTTCCACGACTCACTCAAGCCGCCGCCAACCGAGGATCACGCGATTTGGCGTCCGCCTCAAACCGATCGGTAGCGACTGCCGCTCCGACTACTTGCCGTGCCAGCACCGCCAGCAACTGGGCGGCCGTCATGAACGTCACAGCGCCGATCGCCACATGCAGCGAAGCGATGTCCGCCGGCTTTTGCAGATAAACCGTCAGCACGCCGATGCAAAACTGCGTTATCACAAGGCCGGTGAGTATAACGGCAAGTCCGAAGATCGCGCGGTGGCGGCGCAAGTTTCGAAAGACCGAAATCAGGGTCGCGAGCACCGCGATGGTCACGATCACCGCGCCGGCTCGGTGCGCAAAGTGCATCCAGACCTGCGCGAGCGTCATCTGCCCGTTCAGGTGATAATCCCAGTTGCGCATGCGGTTGGCGGCTTCGAGACCAGACTGGTCGGTCGGAGGAAGAAGCTCGCCGAACGCCAATGGCAGATCGGGGATCGCCAGCCCCGCCTGGTTGTGCCGCATCAGCGCGCCGGCGACGAGCTG
>JACMML010000168.1 GCA_014379105.1 Phycisphaerae bacterium | reverse complement strand
TTATTGAAGATCGGCCCGAGCGGCCAAAGCCCTCGCAGGCGACTGATCAGCGTCGGTTTATGGATGCCGTCGCTCGTGGTGGCTATAGGAGTGGCGATGGTTACGGTGTCAGGCATCGTTCAAGATCGGTTCGTGGTTGTAGGGTGGGGTTCATCCCCCCCCTTTGCCCTAGCACCAACCCGGAAATGGTGGGGATGAACCCCACCCTACGCATTCGGCGGGTCATCTTACCAGCCCGCGCGAGCGGAAGAACTCGTTGATCAGCGGCTGGATCTGAGTCTTCAATGTCGCGTTCGCGAATCCGGCCCAGGTGAGGCTGGTGGTGCAATCGAGCGGGCCGTCCAGTGGACGGCCGAAGCCGTCGGTGAGGAGCACGCCCGCCTCCTCGGCGATCAGCCAGCTCGCCAGATCATACGGGTGTACGCACAGGCCCGCGGGCTGGTTCGTCAGTTCGTACAGCGCCGGCCGCAGGTCGCAATTGAAGCGGTCGTGCCCGACGATCAGCTCGTAGAGCTGTCCGCCGCTACTGATGTATTGGTCATCAAAAACCGTCGCCTTGCTCACGTCGGCCGGTCCGACAAGTTGGCCGGCGATGTATTCCATCAACTCACTTGCCAGCGTCTTGGTGCCGGGGAAAAAGTTGCTGACGATCGCAAACCCGTGCTTGATGGTGTCGGCCTTGGAAGGCGCGAGTGGTAATGGCTCGTGCGTGCCGACTCGCAGGTCGTCCCGCCGCCCGTGAGCACCGTTTCCTTTGATCGCCCAGAGCACATCGGCGTATCCCATCTTGCTGGTCGGAAGTTCACTCATCACCGCGACCTCGATATCCCGAAGTCGCGTATCCGGACCTTTGTTCGGTGCCACCCCCGCCAGCGCCCACGCCGGGCGCTTGTCATACATGATCCCGCGCGTGCCGTCGATCGGATCGACGATCAGCCGAAGCTCCGCCTGCTCCTGCGGAATGCCTTCGGGAAACACCTTGGCGATCTCGTTGCCGTGCTCGTCTTCGAGCCCTTCTGCGATCAGGACCAGCGGCGTCGTCTTCGACCACTCGCGGCAGAAATCCTCCAGGATCGGCTCGACCTCGGTGTCGATCTTGTAAATCGTGTCGGCCGCGGTGTCATGCGAGACTTCGTGCAGCGCCTGCTTGCTGCGCGACAAAATCAGGGTGTCGCGCACCGTCTTTTGAAAGTCGATGAGACGGTCGATTATGGATTGGGGATTTTTCAGCGACATGGATCAATTCACCAACGATCAATTCGGACGGGTAAGTGGCCGGCCTCCGCTTCGATGGTCCGCATGATATCGGCAATCGCTTCGTCCGCACGCGGCGTGTCGTCGCAAAGGATCGCCACCGACCCGCCGCGACCCGACAGCTTGGCGCCGTAAAGGCCGGCGTGTTCATTTGCGCGCACGAGCGCGACAACCCGATCGCTCACCGGGTCGATGATGCCCATCTCGGCTACGTAGCTCGCGTGCGCGGCGTACATCAGGTGGCCGGCTTTATCGAGGAGTTTTTGTCGGTCATTCGGTTCGGTCTGCGGTAGCGCCGCTTCGATCAGAAACGCATCGAAATTGCGAATCCGATTCGCCTGGAAGATGTGAAAATCGGCCGCTTGCAGGACGGGATACGCGTGATCGAGCTCGACGCGGGTCAATGGATCAATTGTCGAGCCGTGCTGAAGGAGGAACTGACTGCCTTTGATCGTTTCGGGAAGGTAGGAGCGGAAGAATTTGCGATAGTCATTCAGCGCAAGATTGGATAGCAGCCCCTTCATCGGATCCCCCACCAGCTCCCGTCCGGCGGCCACGCCGAGCTTGCGCATCTGCTCGAGAATCAACGCGTGGGCGATGAACGCGGCGCAGCGGAAACGCGTGTAATCCTTGGCGGTGTGCGATGAGGTCTGCCCGGTCGTCATGCCGACCACGTGCCAAACTCTCCCCGCAGAATCCGCCGGTCCTGACGAGACCCCTGACGAGACCACCGCGTGATCCATCGGACCTGCGGGCATACCGACGATCTGGTTCTCAACGGCCTGGCACAATCCGGGAATATCCTGCGCCGGCAACGCGAGCGCGGAAATCAGCGCCTTCATCGCGCCCGCGATCAGAGACGCGCTGCTGCCCAGCCCGGCGCTGATGGGCACGTTCCCCAGAACCGCGATGTTAAATCCGTCGGTGAGCTTCGACAGATCTATCGCTTCGGTCGAATGTAGAACCGCCAGGCACCCCGCGACGTACCCCGCCCACGCCCGGCCGGGCTCTGCAAACTCGCGGCGCAGCTGCGGCAGCGGGCTGATCAACGCGTGCAACGGCGCGAGCAGCGTGAACGGCTTGTGCTGGTCGAACAGGTTGAACGAAAACACGCACACAGTTCGGTCCACCCGCGGCTGAACCGCGACCGCGGTCCCGCGATTGATCGGGCAGGCGATTGTCTGCGAACCCATGTAATCGGTGACGCCGCCCATCACGTCGAGCCGGCCGGGCGCGACGGCGATTGTCATCGGTTTGGATAAGTCAAAATTAGCCGCTAATTCCGAAGCGATTCGCTGGCGCAACGTCGTCGCGAGTCGCGCGCCCCATTCGGCCCCGAGCGGGTCACCGAGCGGATCAGGGCTGATCGGCTCGGGGGGGCGGTGTGTGGGCGGTTGTTGGGGCACTCGCGGGCTCGTCGGTGGTAATGATCGGTCCAGGCGGGACGATGGGCGCCGGGGTGATCGGCGTCGGAGTGATCGCGGCCGGGCCAGCGGGTTTGGGCGTGGCGCGGTCGCCGGGCAGGATCAGCGTACTGAAATACCGTCCGCCACCCGCCAGCTCAAATGTCGCCGCCAGGACGTAATCCTGATCTTTGCGCACGGTGTCCAGCGCAAGCTGGAAAATATACGCGCGATTGACGCGGTTCCAGCGCGCCCGCTGGTCTTCCATGCTGTCGAGCCGTCCGTCCCACGGCGCCGCTACGCGCTGCCCGCGCGGATCGGGGTTCAACTGGCGGTAGGTATACAGCTCAAAGATCACCCGCCCGGCCGCCTTGGTCGGATCGCCGAACTGGTCCTGCAGCTCGATCACCGCCTCCACCCCGTCCGCCTGTCCGTCTCCGGTCCAGTCATGGACCTGAGTAAACACCGGGTGCAGCCGCATCGAAGCCGGCCCGAAGAGCGCCGCATCCACAGGCGTACGCGTCGTAGACGGCGCGGTGTCACTCGAACAACCGGCCAGGACCACCACGGACAAAAGTGACGCCAGAATGCGAAGCATGAAGCGAATGTAGAACTGGGGTGGGGAAGTGTCAAACCAGATGGCCAAGGCACCTGTAAGACTCAGCGGATCAGACTCGACAGGCGAATCAACGTCTGATTTATCAAAGTTCGGAATACTGCATTGTCATTCGTCATTCGCGCTTCGGATTTGCTTCGAATTTCCGGTTTCGTCATTCTGATTTTTATCTCGCCCGCTGGTACTGCGGCTTCCCCGCCAGTTCGATCAACTGGCTCCACCAGCGCGTCAACTGCACGCACAGCATCGATACGGGCAATAGCGCCGCGACAACCAGCGCCCATTTCCAGCCGACATAGCCGAGGACAAAGCTGGCGTCGTAGACGATCAGCCAGAGCAGCCCGTAGAGCATGATCGTTCGGCCGGCGCGGCGGCGGTCGGGGGTTTGGACGCGGATCGTGATCGCGACCGCGGTGAACGTGGCGATCGCCGCGCCGACGTATAACAATCCCGGCGTCCACCACAGTGCGATGCGCCACGGAACTGCCGTCAGGCGCACCCGCTCGGCGAGCACGCTGATCAGCACGCCCACCACCAACATAAGCCCCAGCGATACCGTCGCGACGTGGCCGCGGGTCAGGCGCGGGCGCTTTCCTTCCAGGCCGTAGCAGATCGTCGAGAGGATCGTCACGTGCAGCAGCAGCACGATCGCGTGCCACGGCACGGCCAGCGTCGGGGCGGCGATCGTGGAATGGAAAAACCGGATCAACCCCAGCGACAGCAATCCGGTCGCGACCAGGTATTTGCCGGCGAAATCGTAAAACGCGATGAGCCCCATCGTCCACAGCAGCACAATCAGGCTGATCCATTGCCCCCGGTGGAGCATCGCCATCCACACCCCGCCGCCGACTGCGAAGAGGCCGAGCAGCACGCAGATGCCGTGGGCGGTTCGCACGCTGATGCGCCCCGATGGCAGCGGCCGGTGCGAAGCGATCTGCCGGTCGCGACGCCGATCGATCAGGTCGTTCAGCGTCATGCCGAATGTATACAAACCGATCGAGACGATCGTCATCGCCACGCAATACGCCGGCTCCAGCGGTGCGGCGGTCGCTTTGGCCTGTAGAAGCATGGCGGCCCAACCGTTGCTGATGGCGGTGAATACCAGTGCCAGCCGCGTGAACTGGAGCAAGGTGAGCAGCCGCTGTGAAAGTGTGGGCACAAATGCCATTGTCGAATGTCGAATGTCGAATGTCGAATATGAGCAGCGCGGCTGATCGTTTCGGACTTAAGACCGTTCCGGAATTCACATGAGGATGCTTTTGCTTACCTGCTGTAAGATGCCGGCCATGGATCGTTCGGCGGCATCTCCCGGTCAAACTCTCCGCGCCGCAGTCGCTGCGGAGCGGCCGCTGCAGGTCGTGGGCGCGATCAACGCGTATTGTGCGATGCTTGCCGAGCGGGCGGGATATCGGGCGCTTTATTTGTCGGGCGCTGGGGTCGCGAACGCGTCATTCGGATTACCGGACTTGGGGATCACCACCTTAAATGACGTCTGCGAAGATATCCGCCGCATCACGCAGGCATCTGATTTGCCGCTGTTGGTGGATGCCGACACCGGCTGGGGCGGCGCGTTCATGATCGCCAGAACCGTCCGCGAGATGACCCGCGCCGGCGCGGCCGGCTGCCATCTTGAAGACCAGGTGCAGGCCAAGCGCTGCGGGCATCGGCCGGGCAAGGCGCTGGTAAGCGGCACCGAGATGTGCGACCGCATCAAGGCGGCCGTCGACTCGCGGACTGACGCCGATTTTGTCGTCATGGCCCGTACGGACGCGCACGCGAGTGAAGGATTGCAGGCCGCGATCGAGCGCGCCGGCGCGTACGTCAACGCCGGCGCCGACATGATCTTCGCCGAGGCGCTGACGACGCTCGATGAATATCGCACCTTCTGCGGCGCGATCCGGGCCCCGGTATTGGCGAACATCACTGAGTTCGGCCGCACGCCGCTCTTTGCACTCGACGAATTGCGCGACGCCGGCGTCCGGCTGGCGCTCTACCCGCTCAGCGCGTTCCGCGCGATGAGCCGCGCGGCGGCGGAGGTGTACCAAACGATCCGAACCGCGGGCACGCAGAAATCGCTCACCGAGCGCATGCAGACGCGTAATGAGTTATACGAAGTGCTCGATTATCACGCTTACGAACAGAAACTCGACGCGCTTTTCAAGGACCAGCAGACGGAGGACCAACCATGAGCGATCCAATCACGCCCGGCTCGTTCAAGCCGAAAAAATCCGTCGCCCTCTCCGGCGTCGTCGCCGGCAACACCGCGTTGTGCACCGTCGGGCACACCGGCAACGACCTGCACTACCTCGGCTACGACATTCATGACCTGGCGACCCGTTGCGAGTTTGAGGAGGTCGCGCATCTCCTGGTTCATGGCAAGCTGCCCACAGCCAGCGAACTGGCGAGCTACAAAGCCAAGCTGCAACTGCTGCGCGAACTGCCGTCAAGCGTCCGCGCCGCACTCGAGACGCTGCCGGCCGACTCGCACCCGATGGACGTCATTCGCACCGGCATCTCGGCACTGGGCTGCATGGTCCACGAACAACCCGAGCACGATGCCGCCGCCGTCCGCGACATCATTGACCGGCTTCTCGCCTGCACCGGCGGCATGCTCCTCTACTGGCATCACTTCGCGCACCACGCGAAGCGCATTGATGTCATCGCCGGCGAAGAATCCATCGGCGGGCAGTTCCTGCACCTGCTTCATGGAAAAGCCCCCCAAGCCAGCTGGGTGAAAGCGATGCACGCTTCGCTGGTGCTGTACGCCGAGCACGAGTTTAACGCCTCCACGTTCACAGCGCGCGTCATCGCGGGAACCGGCGCGGACATTTACTCGGCGATCACCGGCGCCATCGGCGCACTCAGCGGCCCGAAGCACGGCGGCGCGAATGAGTTCGCGTTCGTCGTGCAGAAGCGGTACGCCACGCCCGACCAGGCCGAGGCGGATATCATCAAGCGCGTCGCCAGCAAGGAGATCATCATCGGCTTCGGCCATCCTGTGTATACCGTGTCTGATCCGCGCAGCGCGGTGGTCAAGGAACTGGCGCGCACGCTCTCGGAAGAATCGGGAGACACCGCGATGTACGCGGTGGCCGAGCGAATCGAAGCGGTGATGTGGCGAGAGAAGAAGATGTTCCCCAATCTCGACTGGTTCAGCGCCGTCGCGTATCACGTGATGGGCATTCCGACCGATATGTTCACGCCGTTATTCGCGATCGCCCGCACCGCCGGTTGGGGCGCGCATGTGATCGAGCAACGAGCCGACAACAAAATCATCCGCCCCGCCGCCAACTACATCGGCCCGGATCACCGACCCTTCGTGCCCATAGAAAAGCGCGCCCTAAACCCAAAACACGAAATACAAAACACAAAATAATGCACGACGCCGATCTCACCAGCGCCGTCCGTCCCGAAGCCGACGCGTTACTACAGCAAATCGCCGATTACACACTGGCCGTGGACCGGATCACCAGCACCGAGGCGATTGAGACCGCGCGCCTGTGCCTGATGGACACGCTCGGCTGCGGCCTGCTCGCGTTGTCATACCCCGCCTGCACGAGGCTGCTCGGGCCTGTGGTGCCGGGCGCGACGATGCCGGGGCTCGGAGCTCGCGTGCCGGGGACGAAGCACGAGCTGGATCCGGTACAAGCCGCATTCAACATCGGCGCGATGGTTCGGTGGCTCGATTTCAACGACACCTGGCTGGCCGCGGAGTGGGGGCACCCATCGGACAATCTGGGCGCGATCCTCGCGGTCGCGGACTACCTGAGCCGCGCCGCAAGCGCCGAAGGACGCGCGCCGCTGACAATGTGGGATGTGCTGATCGCGATGATCCAGGCGCACGAGATCCAAGGCGTACTGGCGCTGGAGAACAGCTTCAACCGCGTCGGGCTCGATCATGTGCTATTGGTGCGCATAGCGTCCACGGCCGTCGCGACGCGCCTGCTCGGCGGGACGCGCCGGCAGATCATCAACGCGCTGTCCAACGCATTTCTAGATGGCGGCGCACTGCGCACCTATCGCCACGCGCCGAATACCGGCTCGCGCAAAAGCTGGGCCGCCGGCGATGCGACCAGCCGCGCGGTGCGCCACGCGCTGATCGCGATCAAGGACGAGATGGGTTATCCCAGCGCCCTGTCGGCCAAGGTCTGGGGTTTCCAGGACGTGCTTTTCAAAGGCAATGCGCTGAAAACGCCGCCGCAGGGTTTCGGCACGTACGTGATGGAGCACATCCTGTTTAAGATCGCGTTTCCCGCGGAGTTTCATGCGCAGACTGCTGTCGAAGCGGCGCTGGAACTGCACCCTAAAGTTGTCGGTCGACTCGATGAGATCGAGCGGGTGGTGATCGAAACGCAGGAGAGCGGGAAACGAATCATCGACAAGACCGGCCGACTCGATAACCCCGCCGACCGCGATCACTGCATTCAGTACATGGTCGCGGTGCCGCTGATCAAGGGAGCGCTCACAGCCGACGACTACGAAGACCGCGTCGCGGCCGACCATCGCATCGACGCGCTGCGAGCGAAGATGCAGGTCCTTGAGAATGCGGACTTCACGCGTAACTACCTCGATCCCGCGAAGCGTTCGATCGGCAACGCGATCACGATTTATTTTAAGGACGGCACGTCCACTAATCGCGTAGCGGCCGAATACCCCATCGGCCACCGTCGCCGCCGCACCGACGGCGTGCCGCTGCTGCTGGCGAAGTTCGAGCGCAATCTGCGCGGCCGATTCCACTCCACCAAAGCAGATGACATCCTGGCGCTCTGCAGCGATGCCGCGGCGCTGCACCGGACAAGCGTCGATAAATTTATGGGCCTGTTGTCGGCATAAGCACGCGCGGGATGCGGGCGCAACTGCGCAGCGCTGAAAATAGGAATCCAATTGAACCCCGGCGCGTCGGAGACTGAGCAATTCAGCAGTTCTGCGGACGCGTAAAGTGCAGCGCACCCTCGAACCAGCCGTTAACCGTTTCACGGCAACGGTAAATGGTGCAGTGGGCCTGAACGGGCGTGCCGTTGGGCAACGTAAGCTCGACGATGCCGCCGTAGCCGAGGGGAAGCCGGTCGCGGGTGACGAAACCCATGCCGCGGGGATGGACGTCGCGGCTGTAGAGCGCGGTCGAGCTGGAAAGCGGGTCCTGTGAGAACAGTCGAAGATACGCGTGTGTGCGATAGCTCGCGCGACTGGCCCCGCGGCGATCTGCAGTAGCGGGGCGGGCGGCTTCCATCGCGGAAAGGATCATGTGCACTTCAACGGGAAAGCCGATGCCATTGGTGGCGCCGGCGGCGGGCTCAGCTAACGTGGTTTGCAGGTCTGACAAAATCATTTCCTCCGCGTCCTGATCGGACGACGGGTGGAACGTACGATTGAATTCGCCTACGAGACGCATACAACTTCTCCTGACCGACTCGCCGGGATACATCACCGGTGTGAGCACTAGAACGGCGGCGGCTCGCCGCGCTTCCACCAGTCGGCATCGGGCTCGTCTTTCCGCTTCTTCCGCTTTTTCTGTTTCGGTTGTTCCGGGGAATCCAGCTGGTCCGTCTGTTCGGGTTCTTCCAGCAGATCGGGCGCGCCGTCGTGGCCGGCGTCTTCGTCACCGGCGTCGTCGCCGACGTACTTCCCCGCGTCGTTGTCCGCGGCATCATCATCCGCCGGGCCGTGCACCATTGTCGCCAGTGCGGTGGCAAAGACGGATGCGACGTTCTTAAGCATCGAGACGTCTTCATCGCGGAACGGGCTCTTGCTGTCGCGGAACAGCGCCACGACCGCAAGCGATTCACCCAGATAGGTGCATGATGCAGACATCACCGTCTGCTTTGGCAGCAGTTTTCGGTCCGCCGGCGAAAGCCGGTGCGCGAACTCGGCCTCGGACATATGAAGCAGCCCTTCACGCACGGTCGGCTGAATCAGCGCCGTGTGCAGCGCGTTAGTGACACTCTTGTCGCCGACGACGGTGTATTTCATGTAAGCGCCCAGCTCGAACACCTGGTCGTCACCGCTGAGCCAGATGCCGATGTTGCTGTAGCCGGCCTCTTTGAGCAGCCAGTCCATCGCGTGGCAGAGCAGTTGTTCCAGATCGCGGGCCTGATTGATGGTCTTGCGGAATCGTTCGGTGAGCCGGACTTCCTGGAACTGCCCGGAGATCTCGCCGTACGCGTTGATCAGATCGTTGCAGAGGATGTCCACCTTCTGGCTGACGGTATGACGGGCTTTGTTCAACTCGCGCACCGCCGACTTAAGCCGGGTGAGGCGTCGCTCGTCGCGGACGATGATCGCCTGGCGGTGCAGGGCGCTGCTAACGCGCTCCTGGATCTGCCGGGCATTAAACGGTTTAGCAAGAAAGTCGAGGGCGCCATGCCGCAATGCGAAGACCGTTTGATCCACCGCAGGCTTGCTGGTCATAAAAACTGCGCCGGCATGGGGGGAGGTGAGATTGAGTTCTTCGAGCAGATCGAGCCCGTTGCCGTCGGGGAGCATGACGTCCGCCACCATCAACTGCACCGGGTGCTTGGCCAGCACGCTGCGTGCCTCGGCGATCGTGCCCGCGACGTGCACGCGGCAGCGCACGCCGGCGGCGACGATGTCGCGGAACAGGTCCTGCATGTCTGGTTCGTCATCAACGACCAGAACGACGGGATCGACCGCGTTTCCAGTAAGTGTCGCGCCAATTGCTTGCATTTTCTCGACTCCAATCGGATTCTTTTTCAAGCGACCATCTTCCTGCACATCTTCTGGCATTTAGCCGATTCAACTGCCCTGGCTGGCACGGAGAACGGGATTGTCTTTTGCTTGTCGCGCCCCGGGGAGCACGACAATCGCACATGTACCTGCACCCGTGCGGCTTTCCAGCCGAATCGAGCCGCCGGAGCTTTCGATCCAGCGCAGGGCTTTGGGCAGGCCCATTCCCTGTCGGCGCCCGGCAGTCCGGGCACTGAAGAACGGATCGAAAGCGTGCCGAAGCACGTGATCGTCCATTCCGCATCCGTCGTCCGTGACGCTGAGAACCACGCGATGGCTAAAAGCATCGAAGCTCGCGGTGAGCGTGATGCGGCCTTTAGCCGGGTCCGTCGCCTGGATCGCATTGAGCACGATCTCGGCCAGCGCCGAGCCCACTTGCCCGGCATCCACGTCCGCCATCGGGACATCCCCGACGCGGACCTCTATTTGCCTATCGGCGATTGGGGAGTGCCCCTTAGCTTGTTCGATTGCTGCGTCAAAGATCGCCGAAACGGGCGTCGGCGCGATCTGGGGAGGCTGGGGCTTAGCGAAGTGCATGAGCTCGGTGATGATGTCGGAGAGCTTCTGGCTTTTATCGAAGATCAGCTCGGCGGATCGTTTGTCCCGGGGGTCTGATAATGTTGATGCCAATAACTGTGATCGGCCGGATATCACCGCGAGCGGGTTGTTCATCTCATGCGCCGCACCGGCCGCCATCTCGGCGACGGTGGTCAGCATGCGGGTGCGGACGACCTCGCTCTGGACGCTCTGGAGCCGGCGGTTTGCGTCCGCTAATTGCTCGGAAAGTGCCCGCGCTTCGTCGCGAATCTGGCACGTCCGAAGCGCCAGGCTCCATCCGCCGGTCAACGCCGATAACTCCTGTATCTGGCCGCTCAACCGCTGCGCTTCGCCGGCTTCGGCGCCCCAGACGACTCCGCCGATGCAGATGCCGTCGGCTTCGAGGCAGATCCAGTATCGACCGGTTCCGGCTAATCGCGGTGAGAACGCCTGGATCAGCCATTCGAGGTTTGGCCCGACCGCCAGCACCGGCCCGTCTCCGGGGACCGGGCGCTCGGGCATCACCGCGTCGGCGGATGATTCGACCGGCGGGGACATTTCGATCAGATGGCTTTGTTGGCGCTCGCCGGTGCGATCAACGAGCGTCACTTCGGCGTAACCGA
Organism: Phycisphaerae bacterium; assembly: GCA_014379105.1. Taxonomy (GTDB): domain Bacteria; phylum Planctomycetota; class Phycisphaerae; order Tepidisphaerales; family Tepidisphaeraceae; genus JACMML01. The sequence goes on along the minus strand of JACMML010000168.1, from coordinate 15,298 downwards.
CGCCCGGCGGCATTGAGAACACCGCGACCACCGCGGTCTCCAGCACCGCGGCCGCGGTCTGCCCGATCGCGTGCGTCACCACGCCCGGCGGCGCGTCCGGCCGAAGCTCGCTCTGAAACGCCGCGAGCGCTTCAAAATATTTTGCCCGCATCGACAGCTTGCGATTTCGCGAAGCCAGTTGATCGGTGACACGGGAGAGTTCCTGATGCGCCTGCTGAAGCGCCTGCCGATACAGATCCTGTGCCTCGGTGGAGCCGAGCCCCAGCGTGCGGGCGCGGCTTTCGATCGCATCCACGAGCTTGGCGCAGATGTCGTCGAGTTGTTGAGGAAGCAGACCCAGCGCATCGAGCAGAATCTGGCGCGGGATCGGGAAGGTGTAGTTTCCGCTGTAGCCCAGGTGCTGCTCGCGCACCAGGATGTCGGCGAGCGTAATGATGTTGACGAGCCGATCATTGCGCACCGACGCCGGCAATGCCTGCGGCAGTTGCCCGTGCAGCCAGATCGCGTCGCGCATCGCCGCGGGAAGCTGCCACTTTTCGGCTAGGCGTTTTCCAACGACGGTGTGGTCGATGCCGACCACGTTGCGCTCCACATCGGCGATGTTGCCGCGCAGCATGTCAGTCGCCTCAACGACGCGTGCGAAGCTTTTGGGGATGGCCGCGTCCAGTGCGATTTTACCGACGTCATGGAGCAATCCGGCGGTGAACGCGGTCGCCGGCTCGACTACGGCGCTGCGGCCCCAGTTGGTCTTGAGCTGCTGGGCAATCAATTCCGCCGCACAGCCGGTCGCAATGCAGTGTTTCCAGAAATCCTGACGCGAAAAAGTGGAGCTCGCCGCCGATGCCGGTTCAAACGTTGCAAACACCGAAACCGCCAGCACCGCGCAGCGCACCGATTCGAACCCGAGCATCACAATCGCCCGCTCGATGCTGGTGACTTCGCCGGATATGCCGCTGTCGGCGCGATGGACGAGTTGGAGAATGCGAGTCGTGAGCGCAGGATCCGTCTCGATCAGCGCGCAGACGTCCTTCACCGACGAGGTGTCCGACGACGCGACGTGGAGCACCCGCATCGCGATGGCGGGCAAAGTCGGGAGCTGATCGAGCTGTTGGAGAATAAGTCCAACGCGCGACGTGGAAGATGTGGGGCTGACGGGATCCGGCATTGTCCCCGATCGCGGGTCGTATTGAAATTTGTCGACGCAACGGCCGGCGGTTTACACCGCGAGCAGTTCGCCGATGCGCTCGATGAGCTTGTCGATATTGAATGGCTTTTTCACGAAGTCGTCAGCGCCACTCTTACGAAGCTCGTCGATCTCGTCCTGATTCACCACGCCGGAGACGATAATGATTTTCGTCCCGTTATACTCCTCATTGGAGCGGATGGTTTTGCACACCACATTACCGTTCACGTCGGGGAGCATGTAATCGAGAATGATCAGGTCCGGGCGGAACTCGTTGGTGAGTATGCCCGCGTCGTAGCCGGTCGAGGCGGTCTTCACCTCAAAACGGCCGTCGCGCTCGAGGACGTCGACGAACAGTTCCACGATCTCGGGATCGTCGTCCACCACCAAGATCTTGCTCTTGCCGTTATTGAGCTGGTCCGGCGGGATGCCGTTGTCTTTCATGAACGCCATCAGCGCGTCGCGCGGAATGCGGCGGAATCGCGATCCGGGCACGCGGAATCCCTTCAGCCGACCAGAGTCGAAGCAGCGAATGATCGTCTGCTGGCTGACCTTGCAAATCTCTGCCGCTTCGCCGGTTGTGAATACTGTCTTCATGGAGCACCTGAATTAACTTAGAACCCTGACGGCACCACTATTTGCGGTTATCCGTCTTATCCATCTTTCCCATTTGAACATCGGATGGGTTGGGGGGCAACTTGAAAGGCTTAGGATGCGTTCTCTGTTTAGTGGGACGAAAATGTCGCAGGTAGGTCCGATAACTTTGGTGCCGATTCAATCAAATGGGAAATCGGTGCTTGGCCTAGGTGAGTTTTACGAGGTTATCCCGGTGAATAACTTCGTCATACGCACGCTCTTTGAGGATAGCCCGTACTTCGCTGGTCTTTTTGCCTTTGATGATGGCCAGATCAGCGGCGGAATAGTTGGTCAGGCCGTGGGCGATTTTGTGGGAGGTGGGGGTGACGATCGCAACGATATCCCCTTTTTCAAAGTCGCCTTCCAGGTCGACAATGCCCGCCGGCAGGAGCGAAACATCGCGCTCATGGATGGCCCGGGCCGCGCCGTCATCGACGATAATCTTCCCCGCCGGCCGCACCGCGCCGATCCAACGCGCCTTTCCACTGCTGCGGTCGTTGCGTCGGGGCATGAAGAGCGTTCCGAGCTCTTCCCCACTGATCAGCCGCACGAGCACGTCCTTGGCGCGCCCGTGCGCGACGATCATCATCTCACCGGCGCTGGTCATCATCCGGGCGGCCTCAAACTTGCTGCTCATGCCGCCTTTGCCGAGCGAACTCTTCTCGGCGCGCACCAGCGCCGCGGCGTCTTCCACGCGGTCGATGCTCCGCAGCGGCTTGCCGTGTTCGTCGAGCACGCCATCGACGTTGCTCAGAATGATCAGCAGGTCCGCCCGCAGCGCGCACGCGACGTTGGCCGCGAGGATATCGTTGTCGCCGAAGCTGATGCGGACGATCTCATCGGTGCTGATGGTGTCGTTCTCGTTGATGATCGGAACGGCGCCCAGCTCCTGGGCCGCGTGGATGGTGTTGCGGAGATTTAGAAATCGCTTTCGGGAATCAATATCCTCCCGCGTCAGCAGCACCTGCGCGACGTGCAGATGGTGCGGTTCGAACGCCAGCGCCCAGACGTCCATCAGCCGCCGCTGCCCCACCGCCGCGACGGCCTGCAGGGTCGCCAGATCGGTCGGGCGCTTCGGCATATCAAGCAGGCTCATTCCCGCGCCCACCGCGCCGGAGCTGACGAGGGTCACCGCGATCCCGCGACTCCGTAGCGCCGCGACCTGCGCCGCGATTTCGTGCAGATACACGCTGTCCAGCTTGCGGTCGGCGTCGGACAGCACCTGCGTGCCGAGCTTGACGACGACAGATTGAACTTGTGCGACAGGGGTTCGCATGACCTCACAAGCTGAAAGGGAAACGTCAGAAAGGTCAATCTATCCGTTATGGCTGCCGGGGCATCGGAGGCATTAGAGGCATCACCGGCGCAGGTACAGGGGCGACAGGAACGGGCGCGGCGAAATTGGCCGCGGAACTCGTGAATGCGCTAAATATACCGAACGAAATCATCGCCACGACCAGCGAGCCGGCAATGTAGCCCATGATGAGCCCCGCGAGCGCCATCCCGTCGCCGTTGCCTTGTCCTCGGCGGATTTGGCCACGCGCGATGTGGCCGAAGACGATCGCCAACACCGCTGGTACGAATCCGATGCACCAGGCGCACCACGTCATCATCGCGATAATGCCCAGCACGAGACTCGCGATCGCCATCCCATTCGCGCCGGCTTGCAGATCGGGCGTGTGGTACTCGATTTCGGGCGCTGCGGGTGCCAGATTCGCGTCGGGGATATACGTCGTGACCGGCTCGAACAGCGACGCAAGCTCCGCGACATCACCCGCGGGTTTCCAGTCGGTCATCCCTTCCTGCCAGACCAGCGTCGCGCGCGTGATGCCCGACTGGCGAAGCCCATCGAGGTCGGCCGGGCCTTGCTGATTCGAACCGTCATTGGAAAAGTAGTATTGCAGTTGAGTTCCCTGTTGGGCGGATTGTGTGAGAAAACACCCGGTCAATCAATGCATCGAAGGCGCCCGCCGACCGCGCGTGCGCCTTCGATGCTAATTTAGAATCAGGTCTGTCTATTCAGGCCGCTTCAGCCTGCTGCACAGTGTCATCGCGGTCGCCGCGGCGGATGGCGGCCTTCTTGATGCGGCGCATCCGGCCTACTGTCTGCTGATCAAGCGTCGCGCGGCGCTGACGCTGCGTCTCGGCGACTTCAACTGCCTTGGCGGCGTCGGCGGCGTAAAGGTCGGCACCGATCTCTTCGGACAAGCCTTCGGCACGCTTGTAGATTCCGCCGGCGCACATGACCTGCATTATCGGGCACGAATTGACCTCGCGCAGGTAGTCAATCAGCTTCCGCACATCGGGCACGCCCGAAGGAAGTGTGGCGAACATCACCAGCAGGTCAGGCCGGAATTCGCCGATCATCGTCAGGATTTCGTCATTCGGAACGCCGCCGCCACCGAAACGAACGGTGTAACCGGCGGACTCAAACAGGTCTGCCGAGAGCTGACCGCCGAGTTCTTCGGGTTCCGCCGCGCCGCAGAAGATCAGCACCTTTCGGCCATTGCTGGGCTGCACGGGCAACTTGGCGGCGATCTGGTCGGTGATCTGGCGATTCAGCCGGGTCGCCATGTTCAACTGCATCTGAGTGATGCGATCGTTCTTGTATAACTCCTGAATCGATTCCATCGTCGGCCAGATCAGCTCCGAGAGGAGCATGTCGGCACGTGCGCCCGAGGAGAGCGTGGTTTCGATCAATTCGCGGGCAGATATGCGATCTCCTGTAAGGAGAAGGCTAGTGTAGTTCGCTGCAAGTTTTGTGGCCGAGAGGGCAGGGGCAAAGCTCATGTGACGGACTCCAAACAAGAGTAACAACCGCGATCCATCCTATTTTCACTTCCGAAGCGTCCTTGCCTCGGATACAACCCCAAAAATGTTAATTTGGGTAACTCTGACAATAAAGGCATCGGAGAACGTCGTCAAGATTCTTTACCCATTTTAACAATGGTAGCCGCTCATCCCGATTCCAGACACGCTCCAAAGATTGTAACTCACCTATAATACGACACTTATATTCACAATTACGCGATGTTAGCCTTGACCAGCTCGGGATGAAGTTGTCTATATTTGCGATGTGATGCCGTCGGGTTCTCCCGCGCGCGTACATTCATCAGGCGTGAGCGTTATCGATCCGGCCATTATTGCGCGATCTGTTATCGAAGAGGATGAACTCAACCTACGCGCGTTCTCTGAGCGCCGCGACGCCGATGCGTTTGCCAAGCTGGTCCGCCGGCATGTCCATCTCGTCCATGGCACCGCGTTGCGAGCGCTGGGTGGGGACATCACATTAGCGGACGATGTGACACAGGCGGTTTTTGTCATCTTCGCCAAAAAAGCAGCCAGCATCCGCGGGGCGGCAGCATTGCCGGCGTGGCTGCATCAGACCACCCTATATGCCGTATCCAACGCAAAAAAGACCCGTGCCCGCCGGCGTTATCACGAATCACGCGCTGCCGTGACACGATCGGAGGTCAGCATGGCCGATTCACCCGCTGGCGATTCAGGATCAGATTCCATTGTTGCACTCCTGGATCAAGGCATTGCCACACTCGGCGCGCGGGATCGGACGGCGATCCTGGCGAGATATTTCCAAGGCGCAAGCGCATCCGACATTGCCCAACAGGAAAACACGTCGCCGGAAGTGGCGCAGAAACGACTCGAACGAGCGGTCGAAAGACTGCGCGCGTTCTTCCGAAAGTCCAACGCCAAAATCACCGCCGCAGGTATTTCCGCAACTCTGGTCGCCAGCGCCGCGCACGCAGCGCCATCGCAATTAATCACCACAATCACCAGCAACAGTCTTAGCATCGCCGCATCCGCTTCGGTCGCCGGCATTACCCAGGGGACGCTTTCAATGATGGCCTGGATCAAAATAAAGTTGGCCGTCCTCTGCGCTGTCGCAGGGGCACTGGTCACGACAACTGGCATCAGCGTCGCGCAACTTGCCGGTTCGGAGCCGAACCCGATTACACAATCCTCAACCGCATCCTCCACATCCATCAAAGGCCGGTGGACGTTTATCGCCTCGGCGCGCGACGGCAAGTTGCTTCCGGACGACGCCCTCAAAAAGCAGGACCAATACCTTGTGATTGATGATGAAACCATCCAGTTGTTCGCACAGGACCAGTTGATCAGCGAGCATAAGTACATAATCGATCCGGGCGGAAAGACGGGGAGGATCGAGTTGTCCGAGTTCAGGCTAATGAATGACGGACAAGCGGGTGAACCCGGCGGCAAGGTCATGCTCGGGATCTATGATGTTAATGCCGATACCCTGCGCATTTATTTCGACGACCAGGCAAAACAAATCCCCGCAGCGATTCCGGATGATCCAAAGGACGCGAAACTCAAACTCTGGGTGTTGAAACCAGCGCAGAGTCCGACGACTTCACAAACTACGCCCGAAAATTCACCCGAAAACCTTAGACGCACAGCCGCGTTGCTGCGGCTGCGTGCTTTGACGATGCGATTGCTCAGCTATCGAAACCGCCAGTCATCGCTGCCACCCGAGTCGTTCGTCGTCACGGGCAACGATGGAAAGCCGCTGGTTTCGCCATATGCGAAGGACGGTTCAACCACCGGCTACGTCTACCTTGGAAACCAGACCGTGTCGGTCGCAGATATCAAAAACCCGCGGACGACAATCATCGTCTATGACCAGGCCAGTCAATCAGACGATGGTGTCGCGGCAGGATTTCTGGACGGGCACATCGAATGGATCGGAGCGGCCGACTTTGAGGCGGTTCTGAAATCATCAAAAGAGGCAATGGACGCCGCCAAAACGAAATAGCCGTTACTAAATCTTTGCAAGTTTTTTGTCGGCAAATGGGCTTGGTCAACATACCTTAGTGCGATGAGGAAGATGAGATCAACCCGCTCCGGCACAACCCGCTTTGCGAAACTATTGCAATTCAATCTGAATGCTCAAAGAACCTTCAACTTGATTGCAGTACTGGCCATCAGCGCGATTGCCGTTCATCCACGGATTTCGATTGCACAAGAGCCCGCAACAATGCCGGCCGCCAACCTTCCGCTGCGCACGCAGTTTTCAGACGGGATGATCGTTGAATTCCATTCGGTGTTTGACGGGCAATCGTCATGGTGGACGCCCAACGGAGCGCCGATGACTGAGGGGTTATACGACCCGGCCTTGCAGGGCAACCAGATGAAAACGATGGAGTTCGCGGTGTTAGTTAAAGGCCCGGGGGCTCAGATCTGGAATGCCACGAATATTCGATGGTCCAGCACCGACACCCCACTCGGATTCGCAGGTGTCAAGCTGGCCAGTGGACGCGCGGCCGATCGGTTCCGTCTAATCTGCATGCGCCCGCCGACCCAGCCCGCGACAACGCTGAAGCTTCGGTTCGCGTTGAAACCTGAACAGACGCCGGTTGCGTTGAAACCCGGATTCGATGATGTGATCACTGCAACCGTTCCTGGATTGGGCGAGGTCGAGTTATCCAACGCGCGCGAGATCGACGGGCAGGCCGCCGTTGACGCGATTATCCCCAAGCCGACCGAGGGGTTGCAGGTGGTCGTGGTGGCCAGACCAAAAGGCGGAAGCTTCATCCCCGCACTGGACGCGGCGATTGGCGGCACGGATTCAAAATCCCGCACGATACGCTACCGGGCAAAGCTCGGAGACGTGGCTGAGTTCTACGTACGTCTTCGTTCGTATGACCGCTGGGTCGAGTTTCGAGATATCTCGCAAAAATCAGCCGCGATCACGTCGCCTAGCGTGGTCAGCAGTGAAGATGAACAAAAAACCCCGACGACGAATCCGTCAAAAACTGCTAATCCGGCCATCGATCCCAAATAGAAGTCCCTCAAAAAAACCTGCACTTTTGTAAACGTATTTTTTCTCCACCAGATTTGTGTCGGCGAAGAAGCGCTGCCGGACATACCTTGCTGTGATGGTTATACGGGATAATGGCGAGTTGCTGGTTGCGTGGTCGGATGACCGCAGCTCCGATGCGTTTGAGGAGCTCGTTCGCCGCCACGTTGACCTGGTGTACGCAACAGCCGTTCGGTCGCTGGGGGGCGATCGCCAGCTGGCTGACGACGTGACCCAGGCTGTTTTCCTGATTCTTTCGAAAAAGGCTCGGACGATCCGATCCGGCGCCGCACTCCCGGCGTGGCTTCACCAGACCACCCGTTATGCCGCAACGAATGCCCGCAAAATGCAATCGCGGCGGCGCCGTCACGAACAAATCGCCGCCGCCCAGCGAACCGAGGTCGCCATGCATGCGTCACCTGATCTATCACTTCTTCCCGATCTCGATGCGGCGATCGCATCACTCAACGCCACCGACCGCGCCGCGATCATCGCGCGATATCTCAAAGGCCAGGATCTGATCACAGTCGCCGGCGAACTCGGAACGACCGTGGACGCCGCGCAGAAGCGGATCGAACGATCGATCCAGAAACTGCGCGACTTCTTCATCCGCAAGCAAGTCAAAGCCACCACCGGCGGCGTCGCCGGGACGCTGGCATCTGTCAAGATATTTGTCGCCCCGCCGCACGTCACGTCGACGACGCTGGGGGTGATTGTTCACGGGCACCAGGCATCCGCGGCTGCGGTCGCGATCGAAAAAGGAACGAGTACGACCATGATGTGGATCAAAATCAAAACTGCGGGATTGATGACCGGCGCCGCGGCAATACTTGTCTGCACCGGCATCGGATTGGCACAACTCATCGACACCAAAACCGCCATCGCGACCGAACCACAGACCCTCAACGCGCCCACGACCGTTGCGGCAGACGATCTGCAGCACGCAATTCAAGGCCAATGGCGAATCGCCAAAGCATGGGACAACGGCACGGAAGTGCCTGCGGATCACCCGGCGATCCGCACGACCCGCTTCACCTTCGACGGCCAACAACTGACCATGTCGCGCGACGGACGCGGTAAGGCTGGCCCATACTCGCTCGACACATCCCATACCCCCGCGTGGATTGATCTCGGCGATCAAAAAGTCCCCGCGCAGCTCACCAAAGGTCTCATTAAAATCGTCGATGGAAAGCTCCATTTCATCACCGGCCGCACTGGGGTCGATCGATCAACTGCATTCGAGTCAGTCAAAGGGAACGTCTCGAACAACAACTACTATGTCCTGGAGCGCGACACGCCGACCGCCGGTGATCTACGACTCATTCAAGGAGAGTGGGAATTCGTCCGCGCCGTCAGTGATGGTCGCGAAGCGCCGGCCGATCAACTCGGGCAAGCGAAAGTCGTCATCACCGATCGGGGGATCAGCATAACCAACGGCACACGCACGCGCGAGGAGATGTCGTTTAAGCTAAACCCCGACAATAATCCAAAGCAGATTGATCAATTTGACACGGCCAATCCCACACGGCTGATTCCCGGCATCTATGTCTTGGAAGGCGATACGCTCCGCATCTGCTTCAACGACAAAAACCCCATACGTCCCACTGAATTCGTCTCGGGCCGGAACACCGGCAAGTTATGGGTGCTTCGGCGAGCAGCAGTCGCAGTACCGGCCGCTCAATAGCTGCATATTTTCCCTCCGGCGGCCAGCCTCGGACTTTAAGCACGGCTACGATTCGGCCGATGGCTTGGAATATGGGACGAACTTCGCTGGTCTGGCTGCTGGTAGTATTCATTCTGGGTTCATTGCTGTTGACCCTCTCGGGGAAGTTCGCGCGAACCGAACTCGCGCAGCACGTTGAGCGGGCAGCGCGCCCGCATGTCACCGGCTCGCGACCCGCCGCGGGTGCAAAAGACGTTGCCCCGGTGACCGGCATCGCGGCAGACATCACGCTCCCCAATACCGGCGCGGGCGTTGATCCTAAAACGCTTGATGCCGGCGTTTCGCTGATTCGCACACGCGATGGCGCGGTGATCCCCGCCGGGAAAAACACGTCCGGCTCCGGCGATGCAATTGTGCTCAAGCCGATAGATCCGCTGGATAAAGATGCTGAATACCACTTCACGGTCAACTCCAATCTGAAAGACACCAGCGGTGCGAGCTTCGCGCCATTCGAGATGAAGTTCACGACCGCCAAGGACTTCGCCGAAAGCGAGTTCCCGGCCGCGTTCGAGAAGGTTGCCATGTCGGGGCTCACGCTGGATCAGAACGCCTTCACGTCGCTGGCGATCGGCCCGGACGGGCTGATCTACGCCGGCACCTTCGCGGGGATGATCTACCGATTCGAGATCACGCCCGATGGCACGCTCGCGCCGCGCGAGCCGCTGATGACGGTCCTCCAGCACAACGGCGGCCCGCGGCTGGTCACCGGCGTGGCATTCGATCCAGCCTCCACGCGCGAAAACCCGATCCTCTGGAGCAACCACGGACAGATGGCCGTCACGCCCGAGGGCAAGCTCGAAGGCGCAGACGACTGGACCGGAAAACTCTCGCGTCTCAGCGGGCCCGGTTTCAGCCAATACCAGGACGTGCTGATCAATCTGCCGCGCGCGTATAAAGATCATCTAAATTTCCAGATCGCGTTCGGGGCTGATGGCGCACTGTATTTTACGCAGGGCTCCCACACTTCGGTCGGCGAGATCGACAAGAAGTGGGGTTACCGCCCTGAACGCAAATTGAGCGCCGCGGTGCTGCGTCTCGATGTTCAAAAACTCAAGCAGTTACCGCTCGATGTAAAAACCGACGATGGCGGCACATACGACCCGTCCGCACCCGATGCGCCGCTGACGCTTTTCGCCACCGGCGTGCGATCGGGCTTTGATCTTCTCCCGCACCGCAACGGCAAGCTCTATTGCGGCGTCAACGGCGCCGGCGGGAACGAAGGGAATACGCCGGGCTCGCCGGACGGAAAAGTCACGGCCCTGCGCGATTTCAAATCCACGACCAGCGACACGCTGCTGCGAATCGAAGCCGGCAGATACTACGGACATCCAAATCCCACACGCCATCAATACGTTCTCAACGGCGGCAACCCGACCGCTGGTGCGGACCCGATGGAGGTGAGCGAGTATCCCGTCGGCACGCTTCCGGAATCGAACTACGCGCCCCCCGCACTCGACTTTGGCAAAAATTACAGCCCCAATGGACTGATCGAATACAAGGGCGCACGGTTCGGCGGCGCGCTCGACGGCTGCATCCTCGTCACCCGTTACAGCGACGGAAAAGACATTCTCGTCCTGCATCTGAATAGCGCCGGGGATGTGGTGGAGACCATCGCAGGGGTCGACGGCTTCACGGGCTTCGTTGATCCGCTCGATCTGCTGGAAGACGACAAGACTGGCAACATCTACGTCGCCGAATACGGCGGCCGAACGATTTCTCTGCTGCGACCGATTGAAGGCAAGCCGAGCCGGCATGCGCAGCGGATTAAAGTTGGCGTGCGGTGAGGCTTGCACCGGACGCGACTCAGCAAAGCGCACTTGTCGCAGTTGATGCATTTTGGGAACGCAACTCGTATTGATATATAACTTGATCGTGCACCAAACTGTGTAGCATTGCTGCGTTTGTTGCGCCGAGGCTGCAATATTTCTTGCCGCGAATCATCTCCGCTATCAGGCCGAACACAGCCGCTGACGATTGTCATAAAAACAAAGCGAGCCCGGCGAACAATTCGCCGGGCTCGCCGCAGTTTCCTGCTAGCGGGCATCGCTTATAGCGACACCCCATTAGTATCACGCAAGTGTGCCTCCTTTCGTAGAAGACGCTTGATCACGGCACCCGACCTTAAAAGCCCGGCTTAAAAACCCGCGTGCCACATAATCATCTGCGTTTTAAGCAGACGATTCGTCCCACCGAGGCTGCAGTCCGAAGCAGGACAAGTAAAGGTTACCACGCAAACCGCTATCCACCAAAGGAAATCCGCTGGCTAACAAGCTAAGCGGATCGCATCTTGTGGCACGGGCTACCAGCCCGTGTGGATAAAACGCAATGGCTGGTTAGCCCGTGCCACGCGATTCTGAGCATCACTCAACAGCGCTTGATCAAAACCGCACCACCTGCAAGCGATTATTCCCGGCATCCACTACAATTGCACGGTTCCCGTCCGCCGCGATCGCCCAGGGGTAATTCAACTCCCCCGGCAGTCGGCCGGGTGTGCCCCACTTCCATAGGCCGGCGCCGGTGTGGCGATCGATCTTTTGGATGCGGTTGTTGCCGAATTCCGCAACGAGCAAGTTGCCCGATTCATCTGCATCCAGGCCGTACGGAAATCGGTATTCGCCAGGCGCAGAGCCTGTTCGGCCGAGGTTTTTGACGAACGTGCCGTCGAGCTTGAAGACGCTGATGCGGTGATTGCACGAATCGGAGGTGTAGAGCAGGTCATCGATGATGACGATTGACTGCGGCCGCGACAGGTCGCCGTCGGCGGCGCCGAGTTGGCCGAAGCTGCGCACGAACTTCAGCGAAGGATCGAACACCTGTATGCGGTTGTTGTCGCCGTACTCGGAGACGTAGATATTGCCCAACCTATCGAACGCGATGTCTGTCGGCAGATCAAACTCGCCGGGCCCGCTGCCGTGCGTTCCGAATCGTTTGATCTCGCGGCCATCGGGCGTAAAGACGATCACGCGGTGATAATGCGTGTCTGCGGTCCAGAGATTCCCGTCCCCGTCCACCGTCAGCCCGACGGGCTTTCCCTGCGCCCACTCGGTCATCTGCCAGCCGTTCAGGAATTTGCCGTTGGTGTCCAGGTGTTGGATGCGCGCCACGCGGTCGATGACATAGAACGTGCCGTCCGGCGCACGCGCAATTGCGCGCGGATAAATCACCTCGCCCGGATCGCGGCCGGCGCGGCACCAGACCGCCTCGGGCTGATCCACCTTTCCGCAGCCGCCAATGATGACGCTCAACACCAGCGCAGGAAGCCACTGCGATCCGCCGTGTGAAACGCGGCGTGACACACCTGTCAACCGGGACCGGCTTAGCTTGAACAACAATGTCGCGCTCCACCCCATCGCCAGCACAATAGTGCATAACATCAATGACGCCTCCAGCATCGGTGAGTAATTTTGCTTGTGAACCCACGTCAGCAACATCGGCACCAATGACGGCGGCACCAGCAGCGCCGTCGCGGGCACTTCGCTGAGCGACAGCGCCGCCATCAACAGCGCCGCCAGCGCGAGCACCGGCCAACCGATGCCGAGGATCACTCGGAAGAACAATTGCAAGGCGGACGCGCCGTCCACGCCCGCCATCTCACGATATGCCCGCCACGGCCCAGCGTGAAGGCTCGCGCCCGCGAGCAGCGCGATCCACGCAAATCGCCCGACATGGGCGACAACCACCGCGAGGTTGCTGTCCAAAATCCAGACACCAACGTCCGACCCGCTCAGCACGCGCAGCAGCGCGATGGCGCTGAATTGACCGCCGATGAGGAAATTCGCGATCGCGAGCGTGATCATCCATCTCGGCCGATACATCGCCGAGCAGACTGCAATGATGATTCCCACGATCCCCGTCGCACCGGCGATCCAAAGCGAGGCCAGCACCTGCGGCAAATGCTCGTGTGTGACGCGCACCGGATTGAATGGCCGATCTAAGGACATCACCATCGCGCCGATGGGGAGCGCGATCGTGGCTATGACCACCAGCCAGCCGGCGATCGTCCAGCCTGGTCGGCTGCCTAACCCGGAAGGAGGCTGTGCGAGTTCGATTGCTTCATCGAGACGCGTGCGCTGCCAGAGCGCGATCGCGGCAAACCCCAGGATGGCGGTCAACATCAGTGTCGGAATTCCGGCGGCGAAAGCCATCGCCGCCCGTGCGGGCAGGTCGGCGCTCCCGGCGACGCCGACTCCCCCGGTCAGCGCCGCGATCGGGTTGGTGGATGACGAGAGCGTGCCGGTTTCGAAAATCATGCGCACTTCTGTCGCGATGACACTGATGCCGGGGGACTCAAAGATCGAAAACTCCTGCATCGCCAGCACGGTGCAGATCGACAGCGAAAGCAGCGCAGGCGCAATGGCGCGCCGCGCGAGCGTGCGGCCGAGCACGCCATCCATCGCGGCGTGCTCGAGCAGGGATTGATCTATTCGGCGAAGCGAAAATCCGATCACCATCGCCGCGATCGGCCACAACCACGCGGCCAGGATCCCGACGCACCGCGCGACATCCGCCAGCGATTGCGTCCGCGGGTTTACGCCCACCAGCGCCAGTACGTGCTGCCAGCCGTATCCGAGCACCATCGTCGGCAATAGCAGCGGAAGCGGGACAACCATCCACAGCAGCCGTGCGGGCATTGATTGCGATCTTCCAAGCGCGATCGCAACCGGCAGCGCAATCACCACCGCGCCCAACGCCGACGCGAACGCGAACAAGGTGGAGCGCGCGAAAAGCCCAAGCATGCGTGCGTCCCACAACGCTGCGAATAGTGATCGCGGCGTTGTGATGACGACCGACAAAGCCCAGGCGATCGGCAGGCCGCAAGTTAACAGGATGATGAAAGATCCTGACCAGCGCGAGAGGCGAGAAAAGTCCCTCCCCTCTTGAGGGGGAGCGCTGGGAAGGGGGACGTAAGTCAATTCGCGACGCTTCAAGTCCGATGCAGTCTCCCCTCCCCCGGCCGCTCTCTCAAGGGGAGATATCACGGAGAAGGATGCGGGTCGCGGCCTTCCAGGATGTCCGCCGCGCGGCGCACCGCCTGCGGCATCGCCTTGGCGACCTCGGCGTAGTCGATCTGCATCGCGCGAAAGGCAGTCTCTTCGGATCGCACGCTCCAGCCGGCGAATTTTGCGTCGATCAGCATCTTCTCGGTATCCGCCGAGACGAGAAAATCGATGAGCAGTCGCGACTCGGGTGACGCATCATCCCGCTTCACCAGCGCGATCGTCGTTGGTATCGCGAGTGTGCCGACCTCGCCGGCAGCTTGGTCCGGAAGGATCATGCTCACCTGCCTGGGGTCCAACGCCGCGATGTCGTCGTTGTCGGTGATGCCGATCGCAAAATTCCCCGACGCGATCTGCTGGACGACCATGCTGTTACCGCCGACCAGCGTCACGCCATTGTCGCGCAGCTTGCGGAAAAAATCGTCAGCCTTTGCACGGCCGCGCGTCGCGTAGATCGCGGCGACGTGCCCGCCGATTGTGCCGATCGCGGACTTGCCCATGACGACACGATTCTTGAACGCGGGTTTTAGAAGATCGTCCAGCCTCGATGGCAAAATGCTCGATTCGGTCGATAGCGCGATCGCCCGCGCACGAATCCCGCAGCCGGTCCAGCGATGCAACTTATCCTTGAACAGCCCGCGCACGTCTTTTGCATTGGCAGATTCGTAAGGCTCGAACAGTCCTTCGTCGGCCAGATTGACGGTATGAAACGGCTCATTTCCCCACCACACGTCACAGCGCGGCTTGCCTTTCTCGGCGCGAAGTCGCTCGGCAAGCCCGATCGATTTGGTGGCCTCGGTATCGGTGACGATTTTCACCTCGATGCCGCTCTTTTTAGTAAACGCCTGCACGATCGGCCGGGCGATCGGCTCATCAACGGAGGTGTATAAAACGATGGGCCGGGCGCACGCATCGCGCGCTGC
>JACMML010000167.1 GCA_014379105.1 Phycisphaerae bacterium | reverse complement strand
TGTTCGCCGGCATCCGCGGGGCGATGGTCATCACCGCCGGCACAATTCGCTTTAATTTTTGGAAGTTCATAATCGCCGACAGCATCGCCGCGATCTTCAGCGGCGGACTTTTCATGCTGCTGGGGCACTGGCTGGGATCGAAGCTGGATGACAACACCATTCGCGAATTTAAACACTATTTCATCGCCGGCGCGATCGCGCTGGCATGCCTGCTGATCGCGTACATCCTGTGGCGGCGCAAGTCGCACAAAGCGGTGGCTGATGTGGTGGTGGAAAAGGTGCAGGAGAAGGTCCACGAGAAAGCGGCGGATCACCCGGGTCGATGAAACGGGCGAATCAGCGCGGCTTGAGGGGAAGATCATCGTCCGGCGAATCAATACGGCGTTTGAGGCTCGCGCCGAAGAAAGCGCCGATCACCGCCCCGAGTTCCATCGCGACCACCATCAGCCCAAGCTGTGAACCCGGCACCTTCGCGACCTGCCAGGCGACAAGCACCGCCAGCGCGATGAGAACCTGCGTGACGACAAAACGTTTTCGGTATTCTTTCCACATCAGGTGCCTTCAATCCGGTGCCGCCGGCGGTTTTCGCAGGCTAGGCGATCATACCCAGTCCTGGCGATTGTTGCGATTGACGTGGTCGTGCAGCCAGACTACCGTTCCAAGTCCATTACCAACAGGAGTCTTCTCATGCCGCATCAAGCACAACCGTTGAAGTACCCGTCGAACGCGATCGAGCCGAACATCGACCAGCAGACGATGGAGATCCATCACGGCAAGCACTACAACACCTACGTCACCAACTACAACAAAGCGCTGGAAAGCGCGCCGCAGCTCGATGGCAAGCCGCTGCACGAAGTGCTGTCGAACAACCTCGCCGCGGTGCCTGAGGCGATCAAGACCGCCGTCCGCAACAACGGCGGCGGCGCGAGCAATCACGAGATCTTCTGGGATCTGCTCACGCCCGGCGGCCCGAAAGAACCGATCGGCAATCTGGCGGCCGCAATCCAGAGCACGTTTGGCGGGTTTGATAAGTTTAAAGAAGAGTTCGCCAAGAGCGCGACGACACGCTTCGGCTCGGGATGGGCTTGGCTGATCAAAGCCAACGGTAAGATCGACGTCATGAGCATGCCGAACCAGGACAGCCCGTACATGGAAGGCAAAACCCCGATCGTCGGCCTCGACGTGTGGGAACACGCCTATTACCTCAAGTACCAGAACCGCCGCCCCGAATACATCGCCGCGTTCTGGAACGCGATCAACTGGAAGGTCGCCGAAGACCGTTTCAACGCCGCGAAGTGATCTGTCAGCGATCTGGCGATTCATGGAGAAATTGATGAGGCGCGAAATCGAAAGATTTCGCGCCTCATTTGTTTATGGAGATTCAATTTTTGGGAAATTTTGACGACGCGCTGCGCGCTGACGTTAGCGCTGGCGCAGCGCGGCGGGTTTATATGGATGGGGCAGGCTTTTTGGGGATGCCAATGTTCAGACGTGGAGGATGAATGGACAAACGAACCCACCGGGAGGCGTTGGGAGTGGAATGAGGCATTTGAACAAACGAAGCCACCGTGCGGGTCGCGGGAGGATGGCGGCTGAACAAACGAAGCCAACTTTGGGCGCTGATTCCTTGGACGAACAAACCCAGGGGGCATTGAAGTCGGCCTGCCCCCTTACCCTAACCCTCTCCCGGAGGGAGAGGGAACACGGATGGACAAACGAAGCCACGGATCGGGATTGTCGCCATTATTTTCAAACCAGTGGCGAATAAACGAACCCAAACCCGCCCGATCGCTCGTTATGGCGTTTCGACCCCGCGGCTGGCGCGGGCGCGGTATTGGAGCAGCAGCCACCAGATCGGGATGACCAGCGCGTACAGGATCGAGCCGATGCCGAACGTGTAACGGTGGGCGGTGATGAGCAGGCCGATCAGCGCCAGCGCCATGACGAGTCGGCCGATGGTGCGCTTGCCGCGGAGGTGTTTATTGACCAGGTGCGGGTAACGGAAGCCGCTGACCATCAGCAGCCCGCTGGCAAGGACGACCAGCGGCAGCGCGATGGTGCAGGCGCGGGCTAGCATGTGGAACGTATGGCTATTTCGGGAGACGGCCTCCAGATGAAGGTCCTGCTGGATCAGCACCAGACCGATGACCGCGGCGGCGGCGCCGGGGCTGGGCAGACCGAGGAAGCTCATGTGGTTCTGTTCGCCGTGCTCATTGGAGACGTTGAACCGTGCCAGGCGGATCGCGGCGCAGCTGGCGTAGATGGCGCCGATCGCCCAGACGAATCGGGACAAGATCAACGGGAGCTGCACATGCTCGAAGTCATGTTTGAACAGCGCCAGCGCGATCATCGCGGGCGCGGCGCCGAAGCTGATGACGTCCGCCATGCTGTCGAGCTGTCCGCCGAAGTCGGTGGTGTGGCGTGCCCAGCGTGCGAGTCGGCCGTCCAGGGCGTCGAACAGCATCGCCAGCAGGATCAGATACGCCGCTGTGAGGAAGCGGTTCTGCGCGAACATCTGCGCGACCGGGTCCAGGCCGCTGGTTCCGGGGCTCATGGTCACGACGTAGATCGCCGCGAAGCCGCAGATCGCGTTGCCGAGCGTCGCCAGGCTGGGGAGAAAGTAGACTGAGCGGATATACGCCCGTTTGCCGCGGCGGCGCATCCGCAGACGTCGGCGGGCGCGGAACGGGTCTAGTGTGTGATCGCGGGGCATCGATGACTGCTACGCTTTGACGGATTCCGGCCGCCAGGTGACGCGCTTGGCTTCACCCCAGAGCGATTCCAGATCGTAGAACATTCGGGCATCGTCGCTGAATAAATGGACAACGACATCGACATAATCAAGGAGAATCCAATGATCATCCAGAGAACGACTCAGCGGTCGCTGACCCAGCGGTCGGCCGTGCTCCTCGACCTCCTCGGCGACGGTCCGCATCTGTCGGGCGCTGGTGCCGGTGCCGAGGACGAAGAAATCGGTCACCGGGGAAAGCCCGCGGACGTCCAGAACGACGACATTGGTGCATCGCGTATCCGCCGCGATCCGGGCCGCGTCGATTGCGAAGCCGGCCGCATCAGTTTTGCCGGCGGTTGCCGGCTTGTTTCGAATCTTGGTGCTAATCACTCACCTCCCGCTTTCTACCCCGGATTGTACAGCCGTTCCCGCGTGCCTGAAAAGGTCCGAACCGCGAAATGCCTCGGGATAGAGCGCCGGATACCACTGATAAAGGATGAAATAGATCAAAACACCCGTCACAGAAACATATAGCCAGATCCCCAGCGTCGGCCGGGCGATGCGCCGGTGGGACGCCCAGCGGCGCGTGGCCGCGAAAAAGACGGTCATCCCGATCAGCGGAAGCATGCCGATCGCCAGCAACACGTGCGGAAGGAGGACGATGAAATAAAAGGTGCGGAACCAGCCGGCGGGCATTCCCGTGGTGACTTCGCCGTACGCAAACTTGCTGTAAAGGTAAGAACCAAGAAACACCGTGCTCGACAGCAGCGCCGCCGACATTGTGATGCCGTGGGCGTAGTACATCCGGCGGCGGACAAAGACGTATGCCGTGACGAGCAGCAGGGCGCTGGTCGCGTTGAGTCCGGAATTAAATGCCGCGAATAGCTCTTTGCCGTGCACCGGTATCCTCATGTCCCCGCGAGCTTCGCGGCGTCGGCCTTGAGCTGCGTGATGGAGCCTTCTTCGTCATGCGTGTAGATGCCGCGAACCTGACCGGAACCATCAATCAGCAGGAACTTGGTGCTGTGGTCGATCGGGGCGCCGGCGGTCTTTGGTTCAAAGCCGAGCTTTAAACCGGTTGCGAGATTTTGGACCTCGCTCAGCTTGCCGGTGAGGAACACCCAGCGGGCGGGGTCGGCGTTCTGCGCCACGGCGTACTTCTTCAACTGTTCGGGCGTGTCGCGCTCCGGATCGCATGAGATCGAGACCAACATCACGCGCGGATCATTCAGCGCCTGCTGAATTTCCCGCAACCGGATTGCCATCATCGGGCACGGGCCGTCGCAGGTGGTGAAGAAGAGCGTGGCGATCCATGTCTTGCCCTTCAATTGCTCGGATGAGAACGACCGGCCGTCCTGATCCGTCAAGTTAAACCTCGGCGACGACCACAAAGGGTCCAGCGACTGCGTCTGGTCCTTGTCGCAGGATGTCAGCACAAGTGAGAGGAGTAGTATGATCAAAGACTTTTGCATTATAATTCAGACCAGATCATTCGCGATTCGCCGTCGCGCGATCAGTATCGCAAGGCACACCATGCCGGCCGCGAACACGGCTGTGATCGCCAGCGAGGGTACGATATCCCGCAGCACCGGCGCAACGGGCGCCATCAGTTTCCGCAGCAAGTCTAGTCCCCAGTGCAGCGGGTTGGCGAGCATGACGGCGCGGAGAATGCGTGGCGAATCGTCGCGGATCGGAAACAGCGCGCCCGAGAGCATCCACATCGGCATCAGGAACAGGTTCATGATCGCATGGAACCCCTGCGTCGATGACATCGGCCACGCGATACAAAGCCCCAGCGCGGTCAATCCCACAGAGATGACGCACATGGCGCCGATCGTTGCGATGGACGTAGCGATCGATAGCGAAACCACGCCCGTTATCCAGCCCAGCAGCAGAAACAGCATCGCCTGCCCGGTAGCCAGGATCGTTCCCCCCAGCACCTTGCCGGCGACGATCGCGCCGCGTCCGACCGGGGCGACCAGAACACCCTGCAGAAACCCTTCACGGCGGTCTTCGATGACCGAGATCGTTGAGAAAATGGCGGTGAAGAGCAGGATCATCAGGATCGTGCCGGGGAAGAAGTATCCGAGGTATCCGTCAGCGCCGGGCGCGACGAAGCTGCGTCCCATGCCGCCGCCGATGAGCAGCCAGAACACGATCGGCGTGGCGAACGCGCCGATCACACGGTTCCGTTGCCGCAGGAAGCGCACGAGCTCGCGCTGGCATAATGCGAAGGTGGGTCTGGCGAAATGGCTCATCCGGCCAGTGAGAATGATGGATGAAGCGCGGCGACGCAAGCGGCGATGGTCATTTGGATTTGATCACCAGCAGCACCGGGTAGTGATCGCTGGCGGCACGCGCCAGACCGTCCTTGAAGACCGCGACCGAGACGACGCGGTCCTTAAGCGACTTGCTGACGAAAAAGTGGTCAATCAGACTACGGAAACGGTCGTTGAAATATCCGCCGAAGCTGATCTCACCTTTGTCGATCAGTGGCTTGGTCGCGAGGATGACTTCGCCATCGGTGCCGACAATGTGCGCGATCGAATCGCCGCCGGCCTGCTGTTCGAATTCCTGCATGCCGAGTTCGTCGTTCATGTCGCCGCCGAAGACGACGTCATCACCTGTCGCGGCGATTTCCTTCAGGATCTCGTGCTGTCGCTTAGCCTCGCGCAGCCGCCACGCGCTGACCGGCACGCTGTTGCCGCTCTTGCTCTTCTGGTGATTGGTGCCTACCCAGAACTTGTATCCGCCGGGTGTCTGAATCAGCACGAGCGCCGGTCCGCGCGCGAACAGCCGGTTCTCCTTGAGTACGGCGACCTGCTCTTCGCTCTGCTCGGCGGTCTTATCGGCCGGCTGGGTGGTCAACAGAAAATCCTTGGCGACGGTGTCAATTTCCTTGTGATACTGATCGCGCGTCTCGAGGATCTTAAATCCGTCCTTCAACAGGATCCCCGTCTCCTGGCCGCGTGTGCTATTGGTCGTGAAAACGATCGCCGTCTTGTACACGCCGCCGAGCCAGCGCTTATTGAAGTAGTCCAGGTCTTCCTGACCGGGGCCTTCCTGGAAAAGAAGGATGTCGGGATTGAGCTGCGGGTCGAGGATGGTCTGAGCGATCATCCAGTTGTCTTTGTTATCCTGGTTCCGCTCGTCGGTGGCGAGCTTAGTCAGCTCCGCACTCTGCGGCTGTGTCTTGGCCCACTGCACGACCTGCCGCGTATCGAATTTGTCCTGCCACAGCTGCACGTTGTACGTGGCGATGCGGATCTCTTCCCCGCGTGCCGCAACCGCGAGCACGGCCACAGTCAGGAATGCCAGAATCGGTTTCATCAGAATCGGTTTCACCAAAATGGGTTTCATAAGTGTCGGAATTCTAACCTAAACATGGTTAGGGCTCACCGGAATCTTTGTTCAGTTCGCGCAAAATATGGCGGTATTCCCGAAGGATCAGCTTCTCCATCGCCAGCGCGACCGCTTTGGTCGATCCGGGGAGGGCGAATATCACTTTCCCCCGGCCGCCGCCGCGCGCGATGCCGGCCATCGCGCGGCTCAACAGTGCGCCCGAGCCAATCTGCTCGTAGGACAGCATGCGGAATAGCTCGCCGAAGCCGGGAAGGGGGGTCTGAATGACTGATGCGATTACCTCTACCGTCTGGTCGCGGCCGGAAATTCCTGTACCGCCATTGGTGATGATCACGTCGATCCGCGGGCTGGCGAGCCAATCATTCAGAATCGCACGTAGTTCGGTTGGCTCGTCGCGGATCAGCGTATACGCATCGACGACGGCGTTGTCGTCGATCAGCAACTGCTTGATGAGCTGGCCGCTGGTGTCGGTCTCGGGGGTGCGGGTGTCGCTGAGCGTGATGATCCCGCAACGCGGCACGATGCCGCCGGCCTGTTGCTGGTGCTGGGTGTATGCCATCGCTTACCTGCCCTTGTACTACTGCGCTGTTTACTGCCTGTGTCTACTGTCGATGCGATTTACCAGTTTTATCGACGACGATCAGGTTCTCGCCGGGCTCGAGCATCACGTCGGTGCGATTCGGCGAGCCGCTGCCGATCGCGAGTAGATTGTCGAACAATTTCTGCCCGCGATAAACGCGGAGAACCGCGTTGGTACCTGAGTGGAACTTGCCATCTACCGGAACCATATCCGCGGTCTTTCCTGCGGGGACCACTGCGCCGATCGGCATCGATTTAACCATGCCGTTGATCACGATCTGCTCCGGCGACAGCCAACCCGCTTCGGCCGGCGGGCCGTCCTTGGTCAGCCAGACAGTCATCGGCTCGGCGGCATCATTGCGGACGCTGACGCTGTAGGTGCGCGTCGTCGGGATGCAGCCGACGAGCGCGGTGAACATGACGAAGAAAATGAGCGAGAACAGGAGTTTTTGCATTGCGTTACTACCTCATTCAAACCAATCTCAAATCAGCACGGCCGTACGGTAACTGTGAAACTGCTCGGCGCCGATTCCTCCAGCGCCCGCGCCAGATCCGCCGCACTGGTATACACACGATTGGGCACCGGGCGATAGGGCACATCCACCGTCAACGCTTCGATATCAAACGGCCACGGCTTGACGAGCAGCACTTCGCGAGACGGGCGATGGATGTTCAACTGGATCGGCGCACTGCCCGGCCGAGCGTGGAGCGCACCCGTCTTGATCGCGGGCGGCTCCGTGCAGCAGATCGCGAGGCTCAGCACGTCCATCGCCTGCAGCAGCCGGAAGTTGTGCGCCAGTCGCGACTCCGGCTCGTCGGTCCAACCGTCGGCGAGCCCGAGACGCAGTGGTCTATCAAGCGTCAATCCCAGCGTCCCGCGCAATCCCTCGGCCAGTTCGATCATGGCGTGCTGAAATTTATTCAGATCAAATTGCTGGCGAAGCTGCTGCACGTCAAACCGCGACGGCTGATTCGCCGACACGCTCGTCGCCGACAGCGCGAGCTGATGCAGGCTGACCAGAAGTCCCGCGTAAGGGTCCGTCGCAGAAACCGCTTTGGCCGACCCGAGCCATGCTTCGTGCGCGACGGCGCGCGGCGCTGCAAAGACATCCAGAGGCAGCCCGGCTATGGAAATCAAGCAGCGCTCGTCCACCGGATGCCATCCCGCATCGTGCTGCGCGACCGCCAGCAGCGTCGTATCGGCGGGTTGTGGCTTAGCGAACTGCGCGTTGCCGATGTGCGCCGCCAAGTTGCCCGCGGCCAGCGCGTGATCGTGCTGGTTGATCAGCCAGAATGCGTTGCCTTCGTGTCGACGAATCATCGGGCGGGCAGTATACAGCATTCTCAGCACCGTCATGACACCGCCGACTCGCCCAGGACGCGCTCGATGATCGATGATCCCTCTATAACCCGCGCCCCGATCACACCAGCTTCGATCACACTTGCGGTCCTCGCCGGCGGCGACGGCGTGCGCATGGGCGGCGCGAAGTCGCGCCTGATCGTGAACGGCGTGCCCGTGCTGTCACGCATTCTCGATCGCCTGCAATGGCCGGGCCCGACGCTGCTGGTCACCGCGCCGTCCAACCAACACCCGCCCGGCCACGAGCGCTTCGATCGTGAAGCCACCGATGCCATCGATAGCGGCGGACCGGCGCAAGGGCTTCTCACCGCGCTCACTGCCGCCGAAACTGATGCGCTGATCCTCATCCCCGTAGACATGCCAATGCTCACGCGCGACCAACTGCTCCAGCTCGCGACGTCCACCGCCGCCGGCGTGCTCTGTCATCGTGTCGTCAATGGCGAACAGTTGATCGAGCCCTTCCCAAGCCTCTATCGCCAAGCCGTCGTGCCGGCGCTGCAGAGCCTGCTCGCACAGAACCGCCGATCACTGCGCGGGCTGCTGAACTTGCCGCAATGCACGAGCATCGACGTAACCGATTGGCCGACCGAGACGTGGATCAACCTGAACACACCGGATGATCTGGCGATGTACGAGCGGCGGATCGCTGAGGAATGAAGGCAAGTGGTTAGAGATGAACGAAGAAGTATTTGCCACAGAGACACAGAGGACACAGAGAGAAGAAAAATGACATATCCACAGATTTCGCAGATTTAAATACATGCATTTAATCTGCGAAATCTGTGTAATCTGTGGATAAGCCTCTCTTCGATTTGTTTCTCTGTGTCCTCCGTGTTCTCCGTGGCAAATCCATTCCTCACGGCTCGCCCGACGGATTCGCCGCGGGGTTCGCCGCCGGATTCGGGAAGGAGTCCTCGTCATCGCCGCGGGGGAGCAGGCAGGCAAAATCTTTTTCGATCAGGAGACTCAGGCCGCCGGGTGTGCCGTTGGGGATATTGGCTTCGATGCTCACCTGCTCGGTAGTTACCCACGTCTCGATCAATTTGATCGGTACGCAGACGAGCAACTCGAGGCCGTCGAAGCCGGCGGTGGGGGAGCGCAGTGCGGGCAGGGCGCGAAGGCGATAGGCCAGCGCCGAATCGCCGGGGAAACCGGTGCGCTCGGCGACCGAGCCGTCTTGCACGAGGCGATCTACCTCACTACGCGTGAGGCGGAGACGGATCGAATTGCCCTGAATGCGCAGCTTCATCGTGCGTCAGAGTGTAGCGGCTGCTGCCGGGCGATGCTCGCGGATCAGTCCGACAATCTGTGAGCGGCACGACCCGCAACCCGTGCCGGCGCGCGTGCACACGCCCACCGCCTCGACGCTCACGCAGCCCTGCTTGATGGCGGAGACGATGGCGGATTCGTTGACGGTGTTGCAGTTGCAGACCTGGCGATCCAGTGCGGCCCCAGTGGAACCGCCCGCGGCGGAATACGCGCACAGCGCTTCGAGCGGATTGAGCGGGATCGTCGTGTTGCGGTCGAACAGTTGCACGAGCTGCCCGGCGGCGGCGGTGTCGCCGACGAGCTGTGCGCCGATCAACTTGCCTTCGCGCAGGATCAATTTGCGGTACGTCGCCCGCTGCTCTTCGAAGATCTGGATCGTCTGATCGCTCGCCAACTCCGGCTTGACGACGCCCATGGATGCGACATCCACGCCCGCGACCTTAAGCCGCGAATACAGCTTGCTGCCGGTATATCGCCGGGCGGACCCGGTGGCGCACAGGATGTCGGCGAGCGCTTCGCACTGCTCCCAGATGGGCGTGACGATTCCGTAGACCCGGCCACGATGCTCGGCGCATTCGCCTAACGCGTAGACGCCGGGCACCGCCGTGGCGAGGGCGTCGTTTACGATCACGCCACGATTCACCGGGATGCCGCTCGCCTGGGCGAGATCGACGCGCGGGCGAATGCCGCACGCGAGGACGACCATGTCGGCGGCGAGTTCCGTGCCATCATCGAGACGCACGCCGCGTACCTGGTTACACCCAAGAATCGCCGCGATCGTCCGGCCGCATCGGACGAAGATTCCCTGCTGCTCGATCTGCCGCTGGAGCATCTTGCCGCCGGTCTCATCGAGCTGCGTCTCCATCAGCGTCGGCATGAGGTGGCAGACGGTGACGTGCAGTCCGTTGTCGGCCAGCGCCTTGGCGGCCTCGAGCCCGAGCAGCCCGCCGCCGAGAACCACGGCGCTGTCGCCGGGGCGCAATTTGGAGCGCATTTGCAAACAATCATCAAGCGTGCGATACGCGAACACGCCGGGCTTGGGTGACGAGTCGGCGAGAACGGAGCCTTCGATTTTAGGAATGAACGGACGGCTGCCGGTGGCGATAATCGCGATGTCGTACGGCTCGGTCGAGCCATCGGAGAGATGCAGCAGGCGATTGGCGCTGTCGATACGATCAACGCGCGTGCGCGGGACGAGCGTGACGTCATCGCCGGGGTGCCAGGTTTCGGCCTTCATGCGGATGGTGTCGGGATCGGCGCCGCCGAGCACTTTGCTGAGGAGGATGCGGTTGTACGCAGCGCCAGGTTCTTCGCCATAGACGGTGATGCGGTAGCGCGTGCCGGCGTGACGGGATTGGAGCTCATCAAGCAGGCGGCTCCCCGCCATGCCGTGTCCGATGATGACCAGATGTTTCTTAGCCATGTTGATCTCCTAAGTAGCGTCCACTTGGCGGACGCGGACGGCGCAGATTTTGAATTCCGGCATGCGGCTGGTCGGATCGAGCGCGGGATTGGTCAGGATATTCGCCGACTGCCTGCCCCCCCAGTGAAACGGCGCAAAGATCGTGTCGGGACGAATCTCCGGCGTCACGTGCGCGACCAGAACGATCCGGCCGCGCCGGCTCTCGACGACGACGCGCTCGCCGTCGGTGATGCCGATCTGGTCCGCGAGCAGTGGGTGCAACTGCGCCTTGGGCTCGGGCTTCGAGCGGACGAGAATATCGACCTTGCGCGTCTGGGCCCCGCTGTTGTAGTGCTCACGATACCGGCCGGTGGTGAAGAAGATCGGGTACTCGTCATCCGGCTCCTCGGCGGCGGGGCGATGATCGATCGCGAGAAACCGCGCGCGGGCATCAGGGTGCGCGAACTCCGTCGCAAACAGCCGCGGCGTGCCGGGATGATCCGCCGCCGGGCACGGCCAGAAGATGCCGTCGTGCTGATCGATCTTGTCGTAGCTGATCCCGTTGTAATCCGCCGGCGCGCCGGCGGTGGCGCGACGGAACTCGTCAAAGACGGATTCCGCGGTGGTGAACGCGAACTTCTCCGCCATGCCGAGCCGGACGGCGAGCTGGCAAAGTATCTCCACGTCGCCGCGCGTAGAAGCCGGCGGATCGATCACGCGCCGGCGCCGAATGACGCGGCCTTCCAGGTTCGTCACCGTGCCATCCTCTTCAGCCCATTGCTGCGTCGGCAGCACGTAATGCGCCAACTCGGCGGTGTCATTCATGAACGAATCACAGACGACCAGAAGATCGAGTGATGCGAGTCGTTCTTTAACATTGTTCGCGCCCGGCGTGGCGACCGCGATGT
This sequence comes from Phycisphaerae bacterium, assembly GCA_014379105.1. Lineage (GTDB taxonomy): Bacteria > Planctomycetota > Phycisphaerae > Tepidisphaerales > Tepidisphaeraceae > JACMML01. Next base: position 14,248 of record JACMML010000167.1, on the reverse strand, counting down.
TGGAGCCCATGACGAGCATGCCGCGCACGTCGTCGCCGCAGGCATCGACGAGCTCCACGGCGCTCTTGCCTTTGCGCGGCAGATCGGCTTCATCGATGCCCCAAAATTCAGCGATTTGCTGCCGGTGGACGGGGTTTTCGATTAGTCGATAGCCGACGAGTTGATCCGCCTTCTGCCCGTGCTCACGTCCACCTTGCCCGTTACCTTGGCCGGTGAGTGTGCCGTATCCGCTGAAGGGCTTGCCGACTTTGCCGAGCGCGAGCATCAGGTTGATCAGTGCGCTGACAGAGTCGGCGCCTTTGCTCTGCTGTTCCGGCCCGCGCCCCGAGAGAATCATGCTCGGTGTCTCGGCGAGCCATCGAACCGCCTGTCGCATCTGGTCGAGTGAGACGCCGGTCAGGCGTTCGACATAGGCGGGATGGCTGCGCAGCGCGATCGCGGCGATGGCGGCGAAGTCGTTGGTTCGCGATTCGATGTAGCTAAGATCGATCAGCTGCTCATCAATCGCCACATGAAGCAGGCCGTTGGCGAGCAGGAGATCCGTCCCCGGCGTGAGTTGCAAGTGAAGATCAGCCTGGCGGGCTGTCTCGGTGCGGCGCGGATCGACGACGATCACGCGGCCGCTGCGAGCGCGGAGCGTGTCGAAGTATTGCATGATCGGCGGCAGCGTGTCGGTGAGATTGGAGCCCCAGAGCATCGCGCAGCCGGTCGAGGCGATATCTTCCACCGGAAACGGCATACCGCGATCCACACCAAATGCCCGGTTCTGCCCCGCGGCCGCGGATGACATGCAGTAGCGGCCGTTGTAATCGATGTTCGCGGTGCCGAGCGCGACGCGGGCAAACTTGCCCAGCAGATACGCCTTCTCATTCGTCAGCGCGCCGCTGCCGAAGGCCGACATCGCGTCGCGGCCATGAGCTGTCTGGATCGTTTTGATCTTGTCCGCGATCTCATCCAGCGCCTGCGCCCAGGCGATCTCGACGAACTGCCCATCGACGCGCTTCAGCGGATTGAGCAATCGTTCTGGGCTGGCGATGAGTTCGTGCGCGTTGAATCCTTTGATGCACATCTGTCCGCGGTTGACCGGGAACTCATCGTCGGCCCGGATGCTGATTGACGTACCCGTGGAGCTGTCGGTGGTGGCGACCATGCCGCACTGGAATGCGCAGTATGGGCAGTGCGTCCGCGTGGACGTGAGAACGCCTAATACGTGCTTGCCTGCTGTGCGAAGATCAGTAGACGTCGCGTTGATAACGGCCTTCCTTGGTCATTCGCATGACATAGTCGCGTGCCGAATCATCACTGAGCCCGGCATGCTCGCGCACAACGGCGCGAAGCGTATCGTCCACGTCCTTGGCCATGCGCTGGGCGTCGCCGCAGACGTAGAAGTGAGCGCCGCGATCAAGCCACTTCCATAATTCGCGACCGTTCTCTTTCATGCGGTGCTGGACGTACACCTTCTGGCTGGTGTCACGCGAGAACGCCGTATCGAGGCGCGTTAAGACGCCGTCCTTTTGCAGCGATTCCAGTTCGTCTCGATATAGGAAATCCGTCCCGGAGCGCTGGTCGCCAAAGAACAGCCAGTTGTCGCTCTTGGCGGAGATCGCACGGCGCTCGTGCAGGAACGCGCGGAACGGCGCGACGCCGGTGCCCGGGCCGACCATGATGATCGGGCGGCTGTTATCGGCGGGGAGCCCGAAGTTCTTTGATTCGTGAACGAAGACGCGCACCTTCTCGCCCGGCCGGACGCGGTCGGCGAGGTAGGTGGATGCGACACCCTTGGCGAGACGTCCGGTGCGACTTTGATACCGCACCGCGCCGATGGTCAGATGCACCTGCCCGGCGTGAGCCCTTGGCGACGACGAGATGGAATATAGTCGCGGCTGCAGTTTTCCGAGGGAATTGACAAAATCCGCGATAGACGGCTTGGCGGACGGCGCGAGGTCGAGCGCATCCAGCACGTGCAGGCCTTCAAGTGGAGCGCCGCCTTGCTCGACAAGCATCTTCTGGAGCGACTCGGCTTCGGCTTTGGAAGAAGCGGTGCTGATCAGCAATTCGATCAGTTGCTCGGTCGGCGAGGTGATGAGCCGCTCGCGACGCAGCGCCTCGAAAAAGCTCGTGTGCGTTCCGTCGATGGAATGAGCTTCCTCCGCGCCGGTTGCATCGAGGCGTTCGAGAATACCACTGACGAGATCGAGGCAATTCTCCGGCCACACGCCCAGCGCGTCGCCTACCTTGTACGCAACGCTCGAGCCTTTAAGGTTGATCTCTACGTGGCGCACCTCCTTTTCCGAGCCTGCGCCGTTGAGCACGGCGCTTCGAATCAGCGGCGCGGCGTACGGATGATCACGCGAAATGACGCCGTTGATTGCGGCAGCCGGGACTGCGATCAGTGCGGGGTTGAGTGCAGGTTTGCCGTTGACGGTAAGCGTCGCGGCGAGCTCTTTGAGTTTTTTAGCGGTCTCTTTGCCGCCGGGGGAGCACTTGGTCAGATCTTTCTCCGCGCCGTCGGCGATCGCTTCGGCGTAGGTCTGGCAAAGGTATCCGCAGGAGCCGCAATCGAGCTGCGCCATCGCGGCCATCAGCTTGCGCGCCGGTGGGCGGTCGCTGGCGAGCTTCAATCGTTCGTCCATCGGCAAAGTGGAATCGTGCCAGGGAAATTCTTCGGCTTCCTCTGCAGACGTTACGGGCGCTGCGACAGTCGTCGATGCTCCCGACAGCATTCCCGCGAAGAACCCGTTCAGCCACGCCCGCTGGGCCGGCGAGAAGGGTGCAGACTCGGGAATCACTGGAACGACGACTGGCATCATGCTCCCGCCAGTTGGTCACTTTGCTCAAATAGCCGGACCAGATCCTCGGTGGGGTGAGACCGGACAAAATCGTTGAACGATTGATCGTCACCCGTCCGATGCGCCAGATAGCCGAGCAGCATTCGCTCGATGGTCTGGGCGCAATCAGTGGCCAGCACATTGCGGAACAGCTCGCGGCCGATCGCCTGGTCGGTGGCGTATCCGCCGCCAACGAAAATGTGATACCCCTCCAGCATCTCTTCACCCACCGAAACCTTCGTGCCCAGCAGTCCGATATCGCCGATGAAATGCTGCGCGCACGAATGAGGACATCCGGTGAGGTGAATATTGACCGGTTGGTCCAGTTCCAGTCGCGACTCAAGATAATCGGCAATCTCCAGGCCGTGTTTTTTTGTATCGGCGTTTGCGAATTTGCAACCGGCGCTTCCGGTGCAGGCGACCAGCCCGCCTCTGACGCTGGAGGCATTTGTCGTCAGGCCGACTTGCTCAATCGCGTGCACGACTGTGTCGATGTCTTCGTCACGGATGTCCGGGACTATCAGGTTCTGCCAAACCGTCAGCCGGATGTGCCCCGATCCATAGCGATCGGCAATTCCCGCCAGCGCGCGCATCTGATCAGCCGTCATGCGTCCAACTGGTAAGACGACACCGATGTACGATCGCCCGTCCTGTCGCTGCGGACGGACTCCGACATGCGTGTGCTTGCCAACTGGTGCGCGTGCCTCACAAGCATTCAGCGGTAGGCGGCGAAACGGTTTTCCCAGCAGCTTTTCGCATTCCTGAATGAATCCGTCGAACCCCATGCGATCGAGCACATATTTGAGTCGCGCCTTTTTCCGATCGGTCCGATCACCATGAAGAATAAACGCCTTAAGAATCGCGACGGATGCGTCGAGGCATTCCTCGGGCTTTAGTGCGATTCCGGTATCACGCGCAAAATCTTTGTGACCGGTGATGCCGCCAAGTGTGAGGCGGAAATATACTTCCGGCTCACCGGCGGTGGGGTCGTTGATGCGCACCGCGGAGAAACCGATGTCATTGGTATCTTCAAGCGCCGAGATCTGCCCGCCGCCATCAAACGCGATATTGAACTTTCGTGGCAGGCCGAAGAGCTCACGCCGATTGAGGATGAGATGATGCAATTCCTTCGCCAGCGTCCGGGTGTCGATTAATTCCTGGGGATCGATGCCGGCCAGTGGTGACGCGGTGATATTGCGGACGTTGTCAGCGCCGGAGCCCCGATTGAGGATCCCCAGGTCGTAAATGCCTTCCAGAAACCGCACGGTATTGGCCGGTGTGATCTGCCGCACCTGGAGGTTCGCGCGTGTCGTGACATCGGAATAACCGCCGCCGAATTGGTCAGCGAGATTAGCGATACCGCGAAGCTGATACGCCTGCACGATGCCGCCGGCGAATCGGAGGCGCGACATGAACGAATCTTGCGCGGGCGCGACCCAGAAGATGCCGTAATACTTGAACGCCAGGACGTCGGTCCCCTTTGGCGGCTCGTTCCTCGACGCGTGGGCGCCGATGTCATCCCACACGTCGAGGGGAAACCGTTTTCGCTTCGCGATCTCCTCATTGCAGAGTTTTTTTCCGTCAGCGGTCTGCCTGTCCTGAGCGTCATAGCAGATCTGCTCGGCCGCCCGTGGTCCAGACGCGCCGCCGGGCAACTGCTCGGGCTTGAGCCCGAGCGTGCCCGCGAAGGTCGCCCGCTGCGCGATTCCCGCGCCGGCGGAGAAGCCCTGGAGATACTGCTTCTGCTCTTCGGAGAACCCGTCCAAATTACACCTCAGAACGTATAGCTGGCGGCGATGTACACAAAATCGATGTCATCGTGCGAGCCGGTCTCCTCGAAGAAATCACCCGCGAAAAAGTGGGAATATCCGGCGTAAAACGAAAGGTGCCGGTCGTATTGCCAGTCGAGCAGCACATCGATTTCACTGCCGACGTCCGAGGAATCGCTACCGGTATCGGCACGCTGGACCGCGCCGGTGACGCCGTACAGCGCGTCATCGGTGCTGGCGCGCATAAACAGGTGATAGTCGGCCCGCAGCTTGACCAACTTGGCGTAATCTTTGTCCTTGAGAAGCGTGAACTGTACGCCGGGGTGAATGTCGATAATGTTCTGCCGACCGATCACGTCGGCATAGCCGAAGTAGGCGTGACCGAGTGGGAAGAGCTGGTTGAACGTCTGCTTATCGGGGTCAGTCAGATCGTCGTCGCCGGAGGCGTAGTCAAAACCCAGATAAAGGCGCGGGGTGAACTCGCAATTGACGAACGTGTAGCCGCCTTCGAGTGCCAGAGAATATGCGGCGATGTCGCCGGCGCCGGACGAGCCGAACTGATAGTCCACCTCTGCGTCGATGTCCCATGGCTTGGGCGCGCTGCTGAAACGAGCGCCGATGGTATAGGTGTCCGCATCGGCCGGACGTGCGGCGTTGGCCTGCTGATTGAGCGCCAGGAAATAGAGCTCCAGCTTGGTGGCGGCGGCTTTATCAAAAACCGTCGGCAGTGCGATGGTGTCGTATATGCCGGCAAAACTCTGATCACCGTCGCCGTCATTGAGCTGCTCTTTGTTTACAATCACTGGTCGCACCCAGAATGCGTCCAGCGTGTGGTCGCTGATCTGCGTGGAGAGCTTTACGCCTTCAAAGGTGCGCCGCACGTTAGTCCAGTCGAGCGGCGAGATGAGGCGCTGTGCACCGTAGATCAGATTCTGACGTCCAACCCGCAATGTGGCCGCATCCTTCGGGCCCAATGGCAGCGGCACCTTGATATCGAAGAAAAGCTGCTCAATATCGATCTCATCGGCATCCACCGCCCGGGGTCCGCCGTCACGACCGTCTTCCAGCGACGATTTGATCTGCGCGAACAATCGAAACGTATCCGTCACATGCAGATCGGCGTGGAGGAACGCGCGATGCAGGAAGAAGCCGTTGGCGTCCTGAATGCCCGTGCCGAGGTTGAAGTTGCTCCAGCGCTCGTAGCGCTCGCGCACCTGTCCGCCGAGGCTGAGGTAAATGTCGTCGCCGAGCGAGATATGCTTGATCGGATCGAACAGGTCCTTGGCTGGCGCTGTTTTCAGATAAGTGTAATTCTCATTCCACCGGACGGGCGTATACGCGGGAGGCTGCCCGACGTCTTTAGTCGTGGGCGCCTGACCGAACGCCAGTGTCGTACCGAGCAATGCGATTGTAGTAGATGCAGTCTTAATCATCGAGAATGTCCTTTTCATATGGAGGCGGTATGTTGGTATGCAATTTCTATGCCGAAGCGGGCACCAGCACGTTTGGAGCCTGGTGCACCGGTTTGGAAACCGTTACTTTGCGCGCCCGGCGGTGGTCCTGCGATTCGAGGAAGTCGATCAATCGTTCACGCAATCGGTAGTACTCCGCCAATTCCATCACGTCTGCGCGGACGCGCGGACGCTTGAACGGAATGTCGATCACGTCGCCGATAGTGGCGGCCGGTCCGGAGGTCATCATCACTACGCGGTCGGACAGGAAGATCGCCTCATCCACATCGTGCGTGACCATGACGGCGGTCTTGCGGTCGCGGTTGCAGAGATCCAGCAGAATGTCCTGCAGGTCGATGCGAGTTAATTGATCGAGCATGCCGAACGGTTCGTCGAGCAAAAGCATTTTCGGTGCCAATGCGAACGCGCGGGCGATTCCGACCCGTTGTCGCATGCCGCCGGAGAGTTCGCCGGGATACTTGCGCATCGCGTTCCCCAGGCCGACGAGCGCGAGGTAATACGACACGATGTCACGGCGTTCGGCGGCGGTCACGTGAGGGAAGACCTGCTCCACGCCGAGCATGACATTTTCAAACGCCGTCATCCACGGCAATAGGCACGGCGATTGAAAGACGACGCCGCGGTCCGGACCCGCGTTGATAATCTCTTTCCCCGCAAGCACCATGTTACCGGCCGACTTATCGAGCAAGCCGGCGACCATCGACAACACGGTGGATTTGCCGCACCCGCTATGACCGATGAGCGATACGAATTCGCCTTCTTTCAGATTGAGCGTAAAGTCCGTGACAATGACCGCCGGTCCGGTGGGGCTCGGATAGGTCTTGTTCAACTTCCAAAGCTCGAGATAACGTTCGGATAGCATGCGTAATTCCTTAGACGGCCAAGGGCCGGAGCTTGTCGATACGCGTTTTGGCGGTTTCGGGCGCGGGTACATCGTTTGAATCTAAACTCATCTCCGGTGTGCTCGTCCGGTCCGGCCGCACCGCCAGAAGCTGTCCGAAGACCTGCTTGCGAAGTTTCTTGAATCCGTCGTGATGGTTGATCAGCTTGCGGTCGCGTGGACGCGGAAGGTCAACAAAAATGCTCTCCCCAAGCGTCGCACCGGACGCACCTGGCAGCAGCGGAATAATCCGGTCCGCCAGCAGGATCGCTTCGTCGACGTCGTTGGTGATCAGCACGACTGTCTTCTGATCACGTTCCCAGATCTGTGAGATCTCGTCCTGTAGTGTCGCCCGTGTCAACGCGTCGAGCGCGCTCAGCGGCTCGTCCAGCAGGAGTACCTGCGGGTCCATCGCCAGCGCTCGCGCAACCGACACCCGCTGCCGCATGCCGCCGGACAGCTCGTGTGGGAACTTTTGCGCGGCGTGATCAAGATTGACCATCGCCACATACCGCAATGCCCGTGCACGACGCTCGGCGGCGCTCAGATGGGGCAGGGTCGAATCGATCGCCAGTTGCACATTGTCACGCACTGTCAGCCATGGCAAAAGCGAGTAATTCTGGAAGACCAGACCGCGCGTAGGGCTCGGGCCGATAACGGGCATTCCATCCATCATTACCGTACCGCGGTCCGGAAGGACGAGCCCGGCGATCATGTTAATGAGCGTGGTCTTGCCGGTGCCGGAGTAGCCGACAATCGCGACAAATTCCTGGGCGCGGATCGACAGGTTGATGTCGCGCAGCACCTGCGTGCGCTCGCCCGATCGGCCATATGATTTTTCGCAGTTTCGTAGTTCCAGTAAGGACACAGGATTTACCCTTTCACCGGTTCAAAGCCGCGGGTGCCGACGTTTGGTCGCAGGTAGTCGATCGCCGAGCGAATGTATGCCGGCAGATTAAGGATCACGTTGATGTTTTTTTCCACGAGGCTCATCAGCCGGTCCAGTGCGAAGCCGACGACCCCGATCACCAGGATCGACATCATCATCGATCCGTATTGCTGGTTGGAGTAGGTATCGTTGACGAAGAACCCGATGCCGGATTTACCCGAGAGCATCTCCACCGCGACAATCACCAGCCAAGCGACGCCAAGGCTCAGCCGAAACCCTGTGAACATGAACGGAAGGGCGGCCGGGAGGAGCACCTTTGTGAAGGTCTTGAAGCGGCTGAGCTTCAGCACGCGCGCGACATTAAGGTAATCCTGCGGGATGGACCGCACCCCGACGGCGGTGTTCACCGCAGTCGGCCAGAGCGAGCAGAGTCCGATCGTAATGATTCCCTGCCAGGTGGTGGCGTCGAGATCGGCGTCGGGAAAATTGCGCCTCAGCGATACCACAAGCAAACCCGCCAGCGGAAACCACGCCAGAGGCGAGACCGGGCGCAGAATCTGGAAGATCGGGTCGAACGCCTTGGTGAATGTCTTGCTCGCACCCAGCGTAAACCCAAGCGGGATTGCAATAAGTAACGACAAAAAATAGCCCTTGGCGACCAGCGACAGAGATTCGGCCGTGAGCAGGCCGAGCCCGTCGAACGCCTCTTCTTCGTTGCGGCTGAACGGCGCTTTGATGTACTTCCAGCCGCCTTCCACGGTCTCGTAGGGAGAGGGCAGATCAGAGCGCTTTTGTTCGGCGTCCCACGTCAGCGCGCTGATACCCCACCAGATCGCGGTGAACAGCGTCAACCCGATCAGCGGCAGCAGTAGCCAGTCGGTCAGATACTTCTTTGCTTTGGCATTCATGGGCAAAATCAGCCTTTCAAGTTCGTGACCGCAAAGCCCTTGGCATAGGCCTCGAGATCGCCGGTGGGATCAAACTTCACCCCGTCAAACAGCGTCTCCGGCTCGTTACTCGCGCCGCTGTGGGCGTAGCCGATCTCCTTCATCGCTTCTTCGTAGAGATCGCCACGCATGACCTTCTTTGCGACGCCTTCGTAATCGGGCGCCCCTTCGACCATTCCCCAGCGGCGGAATTGCGTCAGCCACCATTTGGCGTATTTGGGTTGGGGGTAATTACAGTTACGCTTCGAGAAGTGCATGTAATGGTCGTCTTCACGCGCCGGGCGACCGTCGCCGTAGTCGAGCTTGCCCTGCAGGCGGGCGAGGATCTGGTCTTTGGGGCAATTGATGTAAGCGTTCTTGCTGACAATTTCGCACTGCTCCGGCCGATTACCCATGTCGTCGAGCCAGACGCTGGCGTCATTCAGTCCCTTGAGAATCGCTTTGACAGTCTTAGGATTTTTGTTGACGAACTCTTCCGTGAACGCACAGACTTTCTCCGGATGATCCGGCCAGAGTTCCTGCGTGGTCATCGCTGTGTAGCCGACGTTTTCCTGGATCGCGCGGAAGTTCCACGGCTCGCCGACGCAAAAGCCGTCCATCTTGTCGACCTTCATATTTGCGACCATCTGCGGCGGTGGGATCGTGATCAACTGCACATCGCGATCCGGATCGATTCCGCCGGCGCCGAGGTAATAGCGCATCCACATCGCGTGCGTGCCAGGGGGAAATGTCATCGCGAAGGTGAGCTTCTCTCCCTTGGCTTTAGCCTCGTCCGCCATCGGTTTGAGCACTTTGGGATCGGCGGCGACTTTTCCTTTCCACTCTTTTTTCAGTGTGATCGCCTGCCCGTTGCGGTTCAGCAGCCAGGGTATGACCATGGGCTTGGGCACCGCGCCCATCAGCCCCATGGATGACGCGATCGGCATTCCCAGCAGCATGTGGGTGCAGTGAGTGTCGCCTTTGATGAGCGCATCACGAACGGCCGCCCAGTTCGCGGGTTTGACGGGGGTCGCATTGACTCCGTACTTTTTGAAAAAGCCTTTTTCGTGTGCAACGATCATCGGTGAGCAATCCGTCAGCGCGATGAAACCAAAATTGAAGCTGCTCTGCTCGGGACCTTCGTTCGCATAGGCTGAGTGCATCGCCCAGCGCGGGAGTCCGCCGAGGACCGCGGAGGCTCCGACTGCGAGGCTTGCTTTCAGGATCGTCCGGCGGCTTGTTGGCTTTGATCTCTTATCAGATTCGGATTTGTTCATCGGGTTCCTTAAACAGGTTCAAGTCGTGGCTCGCTGATCTTCTCAGCAAATAGGCCGCCACCGCGTAGTGGCATCGGAGGGGCGTCGCCTTGTGGACAATCGATACCCAGCGATGCCGCGGCCGCGCGGTAGGCGGTGGCATCTATGCATGATCGCGCGATTTGCCACGGGTCCATCGCCGACGATGCGTGCTGCCATCGCACCATCTGATTCAAAAGCCATGCCATGTGCGTGACGCTGGGGAATGTTGCGACGAATGAGCGCATTTCCCAGTCGGGCGTGCGCAGGTTGTTCAGGCTCGGTCGCAGGCCGAAGGTGCGATCAAGCGCCAAGCTGCTTTGAAGTGTGGCGGGACTGACATTCAGATATTTGGGTCGCGCGAGCGTGGCGGCAATGCGTGCGAAATTCTTAGCGTCGGAACAGAATGCACAGGCGCGTAAGACTGACCGGATCATTGGTACGAGCAGATCAGGCTCTGCGGCTGCCCATTTCCGATTGACCGCCAGAACTTTTTCAGGATGCGCCGGGAGAATGTCGGTGGTCAGCGAAACGATGCGCCCGGAGCGGTCTTGGTGCGCAATCGTGTTCCACGGCTCACCAACGCAGAATCCGTCCAGATGCCCGGAGCCGAGGTGACCGGCCATCTGTGGAGGAGGCAAGACGCAAAGTCGGACATCCTCGTCAGGATTAAGACCGCCGGCGGCCAGCCAGTCGCGGAGCAGATAGTGGTGCATCGAACAACTGAACACATGGGCGAAGACCGGCTTGACCTGCCCACGGGATTGTCGAACGTATCGCGCGAGCGACGCGGCGGAGTTCACGCCAGAGAACAGCAGCCGCTCGGAAAGCGTGATGGCGTCGCCGCCGCTGCCCAGTGACATCACCGCGATGATTGATTCGCCGGCCGATGCGTCAGCGATCGCGGATTGAATCGGCAAACCGAGCAAGGCATGACTGGCATTGAGGTGCCCAAATGCGAGTTTGTCGCGTACATTTCCCCATCCGATTTCCCGGCTCAACTGAACATCTAGACCTTCCTCGCGGAAGAATCCGAGTTCATGGGCCAGAATGACCGGCGCCGCGTCGATCAACGGCACAAAGCCGATGCGGACGGCCCGGCGGGTGAATGACGTATTTCCTGATAGCGAAGCCAACGGTAACTTGCCTTACACCCTCGAATAGCGTCCGGGTTAACCTAGCTCCTCGAATCAACCGCCCCGGACTCTCGCATTTATAAAGCAACTTGGATAATGAATCCAATTCATAGATAAGATATAATGCATGAGTTATTTTCATGGATAATGCATGTTAGATGTGCACGGATTACAACTATTCACCGCTGTCGCGGAAAAAATGAGCTTTACCCGCGCCGCCGAGGCGATGCTGCTGACGCAATCAGCGATTTCGCACCAGATTGCGCGCATGGAGCGCGAGTTGGGCGTCAGCCTTCTGAACCGTGATGGCCGCTCAATCTCCCTGACGCCCGCCGGGCAGGTATTGCTGGAACAGGCCAAGCCGATACTCCGCGCGCTGACCGATCTGGTGGCCACCGTGAAGACCGCGGCTTCTCCCGATCAGGGTCGGCTGCGAATCGGCGCGTCCGCGACGGCATGCCAATATCTGGTGCCGGACACGCTGCGCGAGTTTCGGGAGTGTTTCCCCAAGACGTCTCTCAGCATCACCCCCGGCGATACGCACGCGGTTTTGGACTCAATTGTCCATGGAACGATTGACCTCGGGATCCTGATTGTCGTTGACGCGCGCACGAAGATTCAACAGTACCCGCTCTTCGAAGATGAACTGGGGTTGGTGGTGAATCCACTGCACCCGATCGCCCGACTGCCCAAGGTCCGTCCGCAGGATCTGACCGATCAGCGTCTCGTCCTCTACAGCCGTGTGAGCACGACATGGCGACTGGTGGAACGACACTGGAGCAGGCTGCGCCAGCCGATGAATGATCCCATCGAGCTCGGGTCTATCGAGGCCATAAAAGAACTGGTTAAGCTCGGGCTTGGCATCAGCGTGTTAGCCAAATGGGTCATCGGCCCACAACTGGCGGACGGATCACTGGTGTGGCGACCACTCCCCGGACCGAGATTGAAACGGCGGTGGGTGGTTGGCACCCAGCCCAATCGCGTACTTAGTCTGGCGGAAAAAACATTCGTCGAGCTACTTCGCCAGTGCAGTCCGCTCTCCGGCGAGGAGAATTAGAACGAAAGCAGTCCACAGCCGATGCGGCTGTGGGCTGCTTATATTCTCATATACCAATCGGTGCCGTTAATAATCAACACTGATCATAATCGACACTGATTACTTTAACTTACGCTTAGTCGCGGTCATTGCTGACCCGATCCCAGGCGTCGCGGCTGGCGTTCTTGGCTTGCTCCCATTTCAATTTGGAAGTGCCTTTGACGCGATCCCAGTCGCGCGCGAGAGATCCTTCGACCTCGTCAAAATCTTTGCCCGAGTGCTGGCCACGGGCTTCCCAGCCATATTGATAGGCCGGGCCATACTGCTCGTATGGCGTGTTGGGCGTCGCATAGGGGCGCGAGGAATAATTCTTCTGCCAATACTCGTGCTCGACAGACGGGTTCACGTTTTCGGCGATGCCTTTGCCGATCAGCCCGCCTGCGACAGCGCCGATCGCCGCACCGACAACCGTGCCGATCGGACCGACGACGCTGCCCGCCATCGCACCCGCCGCCACCGCTGTGCCAACGCCCGCAACGCCGCCCGCCGCCGCTCCGATACCAGTACCAACCGGATGTGAACCCGGGGCCTTGGTGATCGGATCGGGATTCGCATCGGGATCATTCGTTCGTTTTGTCTTGGTCGTATCCATCGCTTGCTCCTAACAGAAGTAACATGAAGCCGGGCCGATCGTCGGCCCGTCGCATCACCACACGCGCACCTTGTTGCTCTCGCGTCTGGCGACTTGTGTATAGTCACAAATTGCATTTTCATACCCATCAGGTGATCGGCGCGTGCGCGGGTAAGTTTATTGCTGAGAGCGACACGAAGCAGGTTGGCCATCGGTTCAAAATGAACCCCTCATCGCCGGTCGGAACGTCCCGATAGCGAATCGGGAAATCCCTGATGTGACACGGGAATTCGACTGATAAAACTTAATCTGAACTGCGTGCCCGGGCACACAGCTTAGACATTACTCGTTGCAGAGGGAGTTGCATGAACGCCAAGCCTGTCACCCAGCGGCGCGCCCCGAACGGTCACAACGGAAGCACGTCGGCCGCAATAGCGCCTGCTCCAAAACAAAGCAATAGAAATGGGTCAAAGAATGCGTCGGCCCGCGTCCGCGAACGCGATGCCGGAGATGTGGCGGTCATGGAACGGCGCCCCAAAGCCGTGCGTCAAACAGCCTCGCCGCGGCGCGCGGCGCGCGAGCCAATTGGCGATAACGGTGCGAACTCAAATGGCGACGGGCATCGCAATGGCAACGCGCCTCAAGACGGGCTGGACAAACTAGAATTACTCGAAGCCCTTCTTGCGTTAAAGAAAGGCGATTTCACCGTCCGCTTGCCGGTGGATCTTACCGGCGTCGACGGCAAGATTGCTGACGCATTCAACGACGTGGTGGAGATGAACCAGCGTCTCGCCGGCGAATTGCAGCGCATCGGCGTGGCCGTCGGTAAGGAAGGCCGCATCGCGCAACGTGCCCGAATCGGTGAGGTCGGCGGGGCGTGGGCAACGCAGGTCGCCAGCGTCAACGAATTGATCGGCGATCTTGTGCATCCGACGAGCGAAATGGCACGCGTGATCGGCGCCGTCGCCAAGGGTGATCTGTCGCAATCCATGGCCATGGAAATCGACGGACGCCCGCTCGCCGGCGAATTCCTGCGAACCGCCAAGACCGTGAATACGATGGTGGATCAGCTCGGCTCATTCGCGTCGGAAGTAACACGCGTGGCCCGCGAAGTGGGCACCGAAGGGAAACTCGGCGGGCAGGCGAAAGTGAAAGGCGTCGCCGGCACGTGGAAGGATCTCACCGACAACGTGAATTTGATGGCCGAGAATTTGACCGGCCAGGTCCGCAACATCGCCGACGTGACCACCGCCGTGGCCAACGGCGACCTGTCCAAGAAGATCACCGTCGACGTGAAGGGTGAGATCCTCGAACTGAAGTCCACCATCAACGTCATGGTGGACCAGTTGAACGCCTTCGCGTCCGAAGTGACGCGGGTGGCGCGGG
>JACMML010000166.1 GCA_014379105.1 Phycisphaerae bacterium | reverse complement strand
CTAATTGACGCACAAAGAACCCTTATTGAAGTTCTTAGGGAAAACATCGAGGCAGCATATTCCCTTTATTCCTACACAAATTCAATTGAACGCCTTTTAGGTTCTCCACTAAAGGAAAATTAAAAATAAGATTTAAGGATTAATATGAAAATTATATCAGTGTTAACACTTTTAGGAGCACTAATACTCATAGGATGCGGCCAGAAGAACGAACATCAGGAAAGGGGTTCAGAGCGCAGTCATCTGAAAAATGAAACTTCGCAGTCCAAGAAAGGCCCACATGGAGGCGGGCACCGGCTCACCATGTGGTCGCCGGTGTAGGCGGCCTTTCTTGGAATTCTGTCGGGAACCGCACGGCGGTGGAACGAACATGAATGGAAAGCGAAACAACATGACGATCAGCAGCATTACCCTTGGTGATTTGGCAAAGGCCGGGCGTTACTCGATGTATCTGGTGCCGTTGGCGGTGGGCCTCATCTGCGCCTGCAACCTCATGCGGCAAGAGCGTTATGCGGATGCCGTTGTGGCGACCACCACCGGCGTCGTCGTCACGGCAATCGCCTGTGGTGGTCGAGGTATCGCCAACCGACTCGCCGCCTGGGCGAAGAAAAACGATCCGCTCGAAAATGATTCCAACGAAGGAGATCCGCGCAGTCACCATGAAACAAATGGTGGATGAACAACTACGAGAAATACCAGCTTCAACGTCGGATCGACAGAAGCTGAGCCTCGACGACTGAGTGCGTGAAGCAGCGTCCCCTGATTGCGTTCGGCACGACCGCCGAGAGACATCCTGGCCCGCCACCAAATGCAGGGTCAGCCGCTAATCCATAGCTAGTCGGCCTCGATTGGAATCGCTTTCCACTTGCCCGATTCATCCTGCAGGTGCCAGCCAACACCTTCATCCGTGCCGTATCCACCGGGCAAGACTTTGAGGGTGCGTTCCTTCCGAGTCAAACCCCACCAATCGCGCACTTCGAGCTTTGCGCCGCCGTTGTAATCAAGGTACACAGTGGCTTGATACTTCTTAAAGAAACCGACGAAGAAGATCGCTAACGCACCGACGATAGCAAGAGAGTCCTTGCCGTTCTTGTGATTAAACAAATCCTTTAGCCTCTCAGCGATATGCCCCTTGCGCATGTGGGTATGGTAAACCGTCGCCAGGTCAGTTCAATGCCGGTGACAAAGCGGGAGGCGGCGCATAGATTTGGCATCGCTCAAAGTCGCGTGGCGGTTGACTCACATCCGCCGCATGAATCTTTGCGATCGGAACCAGGTTGTTAACTGGCTTGTCCTTTCTGCGCAGAGAGTTCGAGAGTTCATGCGGCGGTTATGGCCATGAGCGCTCTGACGGCGCTCGCGCGTCGATTTCGGCGCTCTCGCGCGTTATCCACCTTGAGCCAAATCTCGCGGGAACTCGCGTCGAGCAGTGCGGGAAACGACAAACCCCGAAAGCGTGAACTCTCGCGGCCGTGCGTTAACTGGCGTGGCGCGGAATTCCGCGAACGATATCAAAGCTCCCCGAACAAAACACTCTTCGAAATAGAAACAGAGAATACGGGGTGCCGTAAGAAGCTGTTAACCCGGACGATTTTTTTCCCAACGCCTTGATTTACCGAGTGATTTTGAACGAATCAGAGAGCGCAAGAATTGCGCGGCGAAGCCGACGACGGGAGCCCCGCGGCGGCTAACGTACGGCGACGCCTCCGTGCTTAGTCGGCTTGCCAGCAGGTGGTAGGCGCACCGGACGGAGCGCCGCCCCCTGCGTGTTGAACGCCTGATCGATCAGCGAGTAATCGTCGAAGTCGACGATCCCGTTGCCGTCGACGTCGCCATTGAGCCATCCCGTGCGGTTGTTGTTGAATCCGGCGTCGATCCGGCTGTAGTCGTCGAAGTCGACCACACCGTTAAAGTCGGCGTCGCCGTAGTACGTGAATTTCATCAGCACGGCCGGACCCTGCAGTGATTCACCATCGAAAGTCGCGCTTGGTCCGAAGATCGATTTGAATTCGCCCGATTCCATCAAGCCTAATGTCGTGTTTCGGGGACTGCCGCTCCACGCGGCGGAACTGGTAATTCCAAACCCGGTCCACGCGCCGCCGGCGCGCGCGGAATTGACCAGCGCCTGCAATGCGCTGATCGGCGAGGTCAGACCGGAATATGAATACATCAAGTCGCTGTTGTTCAAATCAAAGATCGAAGTCAGCTGCATCGAGATGAAATACTTGATCGTCACCAATGAAGTGCCTGCTGCCGGGCGCATTCCGGCAAATGCATTGCTGCCTATCACCAGGCTGGACAAGTGCTGCGTGTGCTCGATCCAGACGTGCGCGCCGTCGCTGACGGTCAAAAGATCCAGGCCGCCATTGCCGTCAAATGTAACGTCTTCGACGCCGGCGTGATCGATCTGCCTGTCAGGCGAGATTGCAATCGAAGATGGTGAAAACGTGATGGCATCGTCATTGGAGTGCTCCCAATGCGCGATGAACTTGAGCGCATCGATTCCAGCTTCGCCATCGACATTAAGCCCGCCGATCGGAATTGGATATTCGTACGAGCTGTCGATGAGGATCGCGTCATCGCCAGCGCCGGCTCGCACGATGAATGCGTCTGCGTCAAACGCGGTGACGTCGAATGGAGCAGCCCCGTTGACGGAAATCTGCACGTAGACCGCTGCGTCGTCGCGAATCTCGATCAAGTCATTTTGAGGCGTCCCGCTCACCCAGATGAAGTGGTAATTGAGCTCGCGGAAGAGGCCATTTCCGGCCGCGTCTGTGACGTCTGCGGCGCGAAGGGTGGCCGAATATCCGCCGGATGGCAGCACACCGCCGGGCAATCCGGGGAATGCGAAAGTAGCGGTGTTCGTCAGCACATCGTAGGACTCGAGCGCGCTCGCGCTGATGGGAATCTGCACGTCGGCGACCGGATCGCGAAGGATCAGGTCGTCGCGCGTCAAGCTCTTCGAAACGTCTTCCGTAAAAGTGAATTTTAGCTTCGTGCCGGCGGGATCGAATTGCCGGGTCGTGAAGTCCGGAGGGATGACGTCGCTTCCCACCACCTTGTACAACTCCGCGCCATACAAGCCGTCATCGGCGGCGAAAAAGAGTTGTCCGTTGAAGTTGCTCAGCGAGGTGGGGGATGAGTCGGTCGCATCCGGATACAAATCCTGCACGCGCGAGGTCCCCGCGAGCGTGCCGTCGCTCGACCACAGCTCGTTGCCACCGATCAGCTCGGTTGCCGTGAAGAACACGCGTCCGCCAACGCTGGTCAGCAGGTCGGGATTGGCGTTGAAACCGATGCCGACGTTGATGT
Organism: Phycisphaerae bacterium; assembly: GCA_014379105.1. Taxonomy (GTDB): domain Bacteria; phylum Planctomycetota; class Phycisphaerae; order Tepidisphaerales; family Tepidisphaeraceae; genus JACMML01. The sequence continues at coordinate 1,317 of JACMML010000166.1, read as the reverse complement.
CTTTGACCATCACCGTGCCTGCCGCGGTTCCGTCGGTTCGCCACAGCTCAGAGCCAGCGCCGCCGATGCCGTTCTTCCCACCGAAGAACACGATGCCGTTCGCATCCGCGATCGGCCAGCGCGTGGTGCCGGATGGAATGTACGGCTGAACGGTCGCGACCTTCTGGGTACCGGCGACCGTGCCGTCGGTGCGCCAGATCTCGCTGAACGTGCACAGGTAAATCTGGTTCCCGATGCGCGACATCGCTTGGACGCTCGTAGGACCACCGAGCAGCGTAGTGCCGGCCGCGGTGCCGTCGGATCGCCACATGCGCTCATTTGAATTTGCCGGACTGGTCGCCAGGAAGATCGCAGCGCCGTTGAGCTCTACCAGCGAGTTTGGCGTGGACGATGTCATCCCTGGGTAGATATCGATGCGAACAGTTCCCGCGGCGGTTCCGTCGGTCACGAACAACTCTCGTCCGGCGAAGCCGTCGTTGATCGCCGAGAAGAGTAGTTTGCCGTTGCAGACGGTGAGATAATTGGGTGCGGATGAACCGGTACCAGGAAAAACGTCGGTCACCATGAACGTGCCGGGCCCGGAACCGTCACTGCGCCAAAGCTCTGTTCCGTGCGCGCCATCGTCCGCTGTGAAGTAGACGATGCCATTGTACAAGGTCAGGTTCGCAGGGTTCGACGCGCTCACGCCGGGTCGAGCATCGAGCACGCGGAATGTCCCGGCGGCGGTGCCGTCGCTCTTCCACAGCTCAACACCACTGCTTCCGTCGTTCGCGCGAAAGTAGACCGACGATCCGACTGCGAGAAATCGCTCGGGATTCGAATCATTCGTGCCTGGATAGATGTCCTTCACCAGCGATGTGCCCGCCTCTGTGCCGTCGGTCTTCCACAGTTCCTCACCGGTGGAGTTTTCCGAATTCGCCGCGAAAAACATCGTAGTGCCGGCGACCGTCAGGTTGTTCGGCCGCGATCCGGCGGAGCCCGGATGAATGAACTTGATGACCGATGTGCCCGCAGGCGTGCCGTCAGACTGCCACAATTCGTTGGCCGTCGGCGATTGCTGGTCGTGCGCCGAGAAGATCAGTTTTCCATTCAGCTCGGTGAGGTAGTCCGGATTTGATTGATTGCTTCCAGGATTGATATCGCGAACGATGTTCGTTCCGGCATCCGTACCGTCACTGCGCCATACTTCGGTTCCGGCTGCCGACGTCGAGGCAATGAAAAACACGGAGTTCCCGACGACCGTTAGCGAGTGGGGCGCGGAGCCGCCGCTGCCGGGCGCGATGTCTTTCACCATGAGCGTGCCGGCGGAGCTGCCGT
>JACMML010000165.1 GCA_014379105.1 Phycisphaerae bacterium | reverse complement strand
TCTCGATCCGGTCTTCAGCACCGGCGTGACCCTCGCAATGGTGGGCGGTCAGAAGGCGGGTCTGCTTGCGACGCAAATGCTGCGGGGAGAAATCGCTCCGCGCGTCGCGCAGAAGACGTATATCAAGTTTATCACGGGCAGTACGGCGGTGTTCTGGAAGCTGATTCGCAACTACTATAAGCACTCGTTCCGTGAGCTATTCATGAACGGGCGGGGGCCGATGAATGTTCACGGCGCGGTGATCAGCACCTTGGCCGGTCAAGTGTTCCCTCGGCCGATATGGGCGCTGCGCTGGCGGCTGCGGTTCTTCGAGCTGTGTGTTTGGGCGCAGAAATATTGGAACATCGTTCCGCGCCGCCCGCCGTGCAGGCTGGTGGACCAGAGGCCGACGGAGTGGGTGCCGGAGCAGGCGCCAAGCACGGCATAACCTGATGCAGACACCGACCAATCACTGGCGGCTATGGGACCGTATCCTCGATACCGCGCGACGCGCGCCGTCGCGGGCCGCGTACATTGACGTCAAATCGGGCGAAACGCTCACGTACCACGATTTGGTTACAGGCGTGCAGAATGAACCCTCCGCCGCGGATTATCGAGTGCTGCTGCGTAGCCCTAATGCGCTGGCGTTTCCCGTCCGTCTGCTCGCGCATTTGCTGGCGGGCCGTGCGGTACTTCCGATGTCTTGCGATGCCAGCGAGCTTGAAGTTCAACGGGCGATTCATGCGACGGGCAATCTTACGCCGTCAGGTGACGAGGCCGGGGAAATCCTGTTGAGCAGTTCCGGCACGACCGGTCTGCCGAAGATCGTCCGTCGATCGCGGGGTTCGCTCGACAGCATCGCCGCCGCGATGACGGAGGCGATTGGGTTTACAGAGGCCGACCGCGTCATCGCTGCGGTGCCGTTGACCCATTCCTATGGCCTGGAACACGGGTTGCTCGCGCCGCTGTGGGCGGGCTGCACGGTTCTGTTGTGTCGCGGTTTGAATGTCGGGCAGATCGCCGATGCCATCAATCGCGGCGCTACGATATTTCCCGCCGTGCCCGCGATGATCGAACTGCTGACCACAATCCACGTTCAGGAATTTTCCAATCACGGTCTTCGCACGGTCTATTCCGCAGGCGCGCCGTTGCCGCCAATTATTGCCGAAGCATTTGCGCACCGGTTCGGCGTACGGGTCGGCCAGGTGTACGGGCTCACGGAGGTTGGTTCAGTGCTGTACAGCGATCCGCACCGCCACTTGCCTGAGACGGTCGGCGCACCGGTGGCGGGCGTCTCGCTGAGGATTGTTCCAACCAATCGCGGGGATCAAGAATGTGCGAGCGGTGAGGAAGGGGAGGTCGCGATCCGTGCGGCCTCCATGCTGAGCGGATATGTCAACGAGCCGCTGCACCTCATCGACGGTTATTTTCCCACCGGCGATCTCGGCCGAGTCACATCGGGTGGCGAATTGACGATCACCGGGCGGGTCCGCCTGCTGATCGATGTCGGGGGCGCTAAGGTTAATCCGCTGGAAGTGGAAGATGTCTTAAGCCGTCATCCGCAGGTCGCCGCGTGCGTTGTGCTGCCGTTGAAGCTCACGGAAACCATTCAGAAGGTGCGCGCGATCGTCGTGCTGGTTGATCCGGCGTCTCCGCCCGATCCGGCCGAGTTACGCCGATTTGTTCGCTCCGAGCTGGCCGCCTACAAGGTGCCCCGCGGTATTGAATTTCGCAACTCTCTCCCGCGCTCGCCGACCGGCAAAATCTTACGCAACGCACTGGAGTCGGCATGAGAACGGTTGTCATACTCATCGGGCTCATCGCCATCACCGGCTGCGTCCGTGACCCGATACCGGTTTATCCGCGCACGAGCGTGGACGAATCGTTCGCGATAATAAATCGGAGAAACGCGGAAATTCAAACCGTGCAGGGACAGGCAGAGATCGTATTGACGGACGCCGCGGGGCGCTCTGTCCGTCTGGACGGCGCGTTCGTGATGCGGCCGCCGAACGAGATGCGCGTGCGGGCGTGGAAACTTGGTCAGGCGGTCTTTGATCTGACGCTCAATCCCGACGGTGTTTATCAGTTCGTCGGCCGTGATGAGGCCCGACAATCGATGCCTGCGACCCGGAAGGTTCTGGAGCACTGGATGACTATGCTCTTTGGAGATGTTGGCCGCGCGGGCTCGCAAATCCGTGATGACCCGCAACACATTCGGGCCACAACCCAACTCGCGGGCGAGACGCAGGAGGTCCGCACATTCGACCGGCCGACGCTGACACAAAGAAGTGTGGACCTCATGGACGCCACAGGCAAGCGGCGGTTTCTGATGGAGATGGATCAGTACCAGGTGCTCGGCGGCAATGTTTGGCCGATGCGGGTACGCGCAGTCAGCGATGACGGGTTGATTACAATTCGATTCCAGAGCGTCGATCTAAACGTTCCGCTTGCCCCGAACGCGTTCAAGCCGCCGTCGCGGGCGGAGCGCGTTCCATGACATCGCTGCTCGTGGCCTCCACACGCCGTCCGGTGTTAACGCTCATCGTGGCGGGGATCATCACGCTCCTGGCGATCGTGTCGATCCTGCGCCTCCGGCCGGAAACATCGCTCGATGCGATGCTCGACCCGCATGATCCCGCCACGGCAGCGATGGGCCGAGTTCTGCGGCAATTTCCGGTCGCCGAGGAGATGCTTGTGCTCGTCAGCACGCCGGATGACCGGCCGGTGGATCGCGCGGCGCTATTGGAATTCGCGGAGCGGTTGACGACGCGCCTTGCGACAGATGCTTCCGATGTCGTTCACGCGGTGCGTTTTCGTCCGAGCGAGCAGGCGCGGCAGTTCGTCGAGCGGGTGATTGCGCCCGCCGGGCTATATTACTTGAATGATGAGGGACTCGCCGAAGCGCGCCGTCGCCTCACGCCTGAGTCGATGGCCGAGCAGCTTCGACGCAATGAGGCAATGCTCGCCGCGCCCGGACCGGCCGCGGGTGGGCTGGCGAAAGGTATCCTGCAGGACCCGCTACGGCTGCACGAACTGCTGGTTGCGCAGCTCCAGCAACTCCCGCAGTTTGGTGCGAGCGACGCGTTTTTCTCCGGCAGCGGTCGCGATCTGCTGATACGCATCGAGGGGAAGAAACCGCCGAGCGATCTGGCGTTTTCCGATACGCTGACGCAGCGCGTGTCCGCCATCACCGCGGCGCTGAATGAGGATCGATTGACGGTCCGCATCACCGGCGCTTACGCGATCGCCGCGTATAACGCCGGCATGATTCGCCGCGACGCGATCAACGACTCGGCATCGTCCGTCGCCGCGCTCGGGTTGCTGTTTTTCGTGTTGTATCGAAGACCGATCTGGGTCTTTCTCGCCGCATTTACGCCGATCGCGATCGGCATTACCTGTGGATTTGGCGTTTACGCGCTGTTCCGTGACACGATCACGCCGCTGGCCGCGGTCATTGGCGGGGCGATGGGCGGAATCGGGATCGACTACTCAACCCACATGCTGGCGCACTATCGCACCGGTCGTTCGCCGGCGGAGCTGGCCACCCGGCTGGCGGTGCCGCTGCTGGCGGCGTGCGCGACTTCGGTGATCGGTTTTGCAGTCATCGGCTGGTCCCCGGTGCAGTTGCTGAGGGATTTTGCGATCGTCGGATCGTTGTCGTTGATTTTCGCTTTCCTGGCCGCGCTGACGGTGCTCCCGGCGATGCTGGCGCTGCGCCGCACGGACGCCAGCCCGCGCTTCGCGATCGCCCGCCGGGAGTGGCAGCGTCCTGGACTCGTGCTGGCGATTTGCCTGGGCGCGCTGGTGCCGATTGGTGTGGTTGCCCTGGGTGTGGACCTTTCACAACAAGATCCGGAGCTGCACAATCTCCATCCGCAACCAAATCCGCCGCTGGACGCCCAGGCCGAGATTGGACGGCGCATGTCGCTAAATGCAGGCGCGATGCTCGTTCATGTTCGTGCCGATTCGGCGGCGCAACTGCTTGAACGATGCCGCGACGTTCAGGCGCGTCTGGCGTCACCGCAGGCCGTTGCGGGCGGGGTAATTTCGTCGTTCGGTCCTGCAGCATTATTGCCCGATCCCGCAATTACTGGTGCGCGGCGGGCGGCGTTTAGCGATGCAGACGTGCAGCGGGTCGTCTCTGATTTCGATGCCGCGCTCGCACAGAGCAGTTTTGACGCCAACGTTTACGCTCCATACCGAAGCTACCTCGCAAAACTGCTCCGGCCGGGCCCGCCGCCAGGAATCGCGGATCTGCGATCGTTTCCAGAACTAAGCGATACCGTTCTCCCGCGCAATGCCGCCAGCAATGATGCGATCATCCACCTCGCATTCGCGCACCCGCTCGATACGCGATCAGATATCGACAAGGCGATGACAACCCTCAATCACCTGCTCGCCGATGTGCCGGGCGCGACGCTTACCGGCATGTCCGTCATCAGCCAGCAGACCTTGACGGCCGTGCGACGTGATCTTCCGCGCGTGGCGATGCTTGCGGGTGTCTGCGTCGCGGCGTATCTGGTGGTTCACTATCGCTCCCTACTGCTGGCTGCGCTGGCGATCGTTCCGACGCTGGTCAGTCTTATCGTCCTGCTCGCGGTGATGCGCATAACCGGCACCACGCTGAACATGGTGAATCTGGTTATGGTCCCATTGCTGCTCGGCATCAATATCGATTTTGGTATTTTCGCCGCCGATACGCTGCGCGATCCGGAGGAACGAACTCTGGGTGAACAGTTCACTTCAAGCATCCGCGCCTTGACGACGTGTGCGATCACGGCAGTTCTGGGGTTTGGGTCATTAATCTTCGTCAGCATCCCGGCCGTTCGGTCGTTGGGGCTTTTGGTCTGCGCCGGAGTAATCGGGTGCGCGCTGGGAGCGGCGCTGGTGCTGTGGCCCATCGTTATTTTGATCGCTTGGCGGCGGGGTGTGCGATGACTGTTGCGGATCATCGCTCACCCACAGCCGTCCGCGCGTGGTTCGGCGATGTGCATCGTCGGGGCGTGGTCGGACACAATCGCTTTGCGCTCACGTTCGACGACGGACCCTTTGACGGCGCGACCGATGCCGTACTGGATATTCTCAAAGCTGAGGATGCACCGGCGACGTTCTTCGTCATCGGCGAGTACGCCGCACGGTGGCCGGGGACCGTGCGCCGGATGCATGAGGAAGGTCATCTGGTCGCCAATCACACCTGGAGCCACTGGCGTTTTGGCATGCTGTGCAGCCAGCGCTACTGGCGAGAGGAGATCCGCCGCACCGACGAGATCATCCAGGAGATCATCGGGCGTCGGCCGTTGATGTTCCGGCCGCCGATGGGCATTCGCACGCCGATGAATGTACAGGCGCTCCGCGCAACCGGGCACGCCTGCGTGATGTGGACCGGCCGTGGTCGCGACGGGGTGAACACTACGAAGCAGCGCATCCTTGATCGACTGATCGAACCCGCCGCGGACGGTGACGTCATCCTCCTCCACGACGGCCGCGATTCTGCGTCACGACGCGATCCGCAACCCACGATAGACGCACTCCCCGAACTCATCGCCGCGTACCGCAACAAAGGCTTGCAGCCGGCGCCGCTCGATCAACTTCTGGAACTGCCGGCGTATGAATGATGAACGATCCGCGCGGACAAAACTCTTCAACCCGCCTGATCAACGCACCACATCAATACACACCTCATTCAACCCGACCGCGCTGGCGCGGCAGTCGGGTCTACTGGCGGTTCTGTGCCGCGCACAGTTGGAATCAAGTGCAGAATCGCCTGCAAGGTGAAGAACGTCAGCACCGCGAATACTCCGCCGCAAACGACGCTGCCGATGATTAAATCGGATGCGCCTTGCCGGAGAAGATTCATATATCCGACGCGATTTGGATCAATGTCGCTGAGTCGCAGCCACGTGCCGTTTTGCAGCAGGTGCCCGACCAGAATCGCCAGCGCGATCAGAAACGCGCCGATAGGCGGCGTGGAAAGGTGCGAACCGGCAAGTACCGCGAGCGGGTTGAGTCTGAGTCGCTTCGCCGCCAGCAGGC
>JACMML010000164.1 GCA_014379105.1 Phycisphaerae bacterium | reverse complement strand
GGTGGGTCATGGCGATCATCTTCGGGCTCGCGCTCTATTTCGGATTGGCCGGCGCGGTGGTGCTGTTCGGGCTTATCTCGTTCCTGGCGCTGCGCGAAGTGCTCACGCTCACGCCCACGCGCCGCGGCGATCATCACACGCTTTTCTGGGCGTTTTTTGTCGCGGTGCCGCTGCAATACTGGCTGATCCTTGACCGCTGGTACGGCATGTTCAGCATCCTGATCCCGGTCTACGGCTTCCTGCTTCTGGCGATCCGAAGCGCATTGGCCGGCGACGTGACGCGCTACCTCGAGCGCGCCGCCAAGATCTACTGGGGCGTGATGATCTGCGTCTACTGCCTCAGCCATGCACCGGCGCTGCTGACACTGCAGACAGACGCGCTCACCAAACAGCTGACCAATACACAGCGATGGGAACTGTTGGCGTTTCTGGTGATCGTCGTGCAGATGAGCGACGTGCTGCAATACGTCTGGGGCAAAACGCTCGGCCGGCACAAGATCGTGCCCAAGCTCAGCCCGAGCAAGACATGGGAAGGCTTCATCGGAGGCGTGCTCAGCGCCGCAATACTCGGCACCGCGATGGCGCCGCTGACGCCGTTCAACTGGTGGCAGGCCGCCGTCATGTCGCTGGTCATCTGCGTGATGGGCTTCTTCGGCGGCCTGGTCGCAAGCGCGATCAAGCGCGACGCCGGCGTAAAAGACTACGGCCAACTCATCGAAGGCCACGGCGGCATGATGGACCGCGTCGATTCAATCGCGTTCGCCGCCCCGGTGTTCTTCCACCTGACGCGGTATTTTTTCAGCGTGTGATTCATGGCGGCACCGAGAGGACGGGCGTGCAATTTGATCCGAACCGCGGCCAGATTTCAGGCGGCGGCCACGTTACCTATTTTGTGGATAAATCCTGTTCGGGTAGCCTACTGGGAATCCATGCAACCGGGAGGAAGTGTGTTATTCCCACGGTTTGCAGGATAATGGCAGTTATCTCGCCATGGCGTTGCTCGACTTCATCTGCGATACGCTCCGCCGCTTCGTCAGCTTTGACGAGGGGCTGGACGTCACGGAGTACGTCGCCGAGATCGAGCGGCACTTCTCAATCAGGCTTGCACCGGCAGAGATCGAGTCGACGTTCACTCTCCGCGACATGACCGATTTGATCGTGCGGAAGCTTCAAGAGATCGGGCGTGCCGACCTGAACGACGATGTGTGGCCGAATCTGCGTCGGATCACGTCCGACCAATTCGGAGTCGATGCGCGCGAGTTGAACCTTGACGTCCGGTATGTCGAGGACCTGAACTGTTGAGGGCGATCCAGCGGGGAAAATAACCGTCGCATATGAAAGCATTAAAGATCATCTTCGGTGTGTTGGCTATCCTGTGGATTTTAGCCCACATCCTGGAACCGTTCGTGCGCGGTTCCCAACAGGCCCTCTGGGTACGAGTTGGTGGATGGGCAAGGTCACAGCGATTTGCGTTGGTCTCATCATCGCGATCGTCTGTTTTAGGCCGTCGAAGGCACCGACAATAAAAGCGGACCCCGGACCGCCAGCTCCCCATTCTTAAGCCGTCGCGCTGGTTGCCGGTGGCAGAAGAAGGGGGGCACTCGTGCTTAAGAACCACGAGTGTCACCTTCTAACTACGGCCAGCTCATCAAGGGCCATGGCGGGATGATGGACCGCGTCGATTCAATCGTGTTCGCGGCGCCAGTGTTCTTCCACCTGACGCGGGATTTTTTCGGCGTGTGATTCAGCCGCTATTCTGTGCCACGTGTGATCCGGTGTTTCACTCTCGCCGCTCTCGGCGGTAACGAACATAAATATTGACGTCACAATGATTCGCCGCATAAATTGTAGATAAACACCCGGCATGTTATGTGGCCTGCCGGTCCGAATAATAGTAAATGTGCCATGCGTGTAATCGACTGCAACATTTCTCACGCCGAATCGATTCTGACGATTCTCAACGAGGCCATCGTTAACTCGACCGCGTTGTATGACTATGTGCCGCGGACGCTCGAGACGATGACGACATGGTTTGAAGCCAAACGACGGGGAGCGTTTCCGGTCATCGGCGTTATGTCGGATGCGAACGAATTGATGGGATTTGCTAGTTACGGAACATTTCGCGGATGGCCTGCCTACAAGTACACGGTCGAGCATTCGATCTATGTTGCACCGCCATTTCACGGTCAGGGACTCGGAAAACTCTTGCTCGAAAAGACGATCGAGCTCGCCAGGGCTCAAGACTACCACGTGCTTGTCGGCGGAATTGATTCGGCCAATGCCGTTAGCATCGCCCTTCACGAGCGGTTTGGGTTTGCGCGTGTGGCAACGATGCCTGAGGTCGGGTTCAAGTTCGGTCGGTGGCTGGACCTTTGCTTTTATCAGTTGGTGCTCGATACGCCATCAAAGCCCGCCGACGGGTAAGCGGCGGCTGGGAGCATGACATAACTATCCGCTATAGTGGGCCGGGACCGCGGGTATAGTTCTTGGAGTCTAAAATTCGTTGGGTCGCGATCCCGGCCACTGAATGGTCTTACGTTATGTCGCTCGACGTCTTGGTGGTAGGTGGCATCGCGATGTTCAACAATCCCATTGGTACGCATAAGGCGGACCAGCTTGTGCGAATGCTTGAGTTGCAGCCAGAGGGCTACGCGCTGGACGCGGGGTGCGGAAGCGGCGAATTCCTCGTGCGCGTCGTCACCCATCACCAGACCAACGGCGTGGGGGTCGACCTGGACCCGCGCTGCATTAGTGCGGCACGCGAGACCGCCGCCGCACGGGCGGTTGCATCACGATGTGCGTTTTACGTAGGTGACGTGAACGAACACATCGCCGCACCTCACAGCTTCGATTTTGGCATCTGTCTCGGTTCGACGTACGCGTTCGGTGAGGGCGACGCCGCGTACCCCGGTCGCTCGCACGGCTGAGTGAGTGGGTACGACCGGGCGGATATGTGGTGATCGGCGAAGCGTACTAGAAACAGGAGCCTGCCGCGGAGTATTTGAAACTGATCGGCGACCCCGTCGGGATTTACCGCGATCACGCTGGGAACGTCGCCTTCGCCGAGGAGCTAGGGTTGATCGCGGTGTACGCGGTCGTCAGCAGCGACAACGAGTGGGACCAGTTCGAATGGGGCCATTACATGAAGGTTCGTCGTGAGGCGGAGGCTAATCCCGACGACCCGAAGCTCGCGGCACGCTTAAGCCGCAGCCGCCACTGGCGTGACGGATACCTCCGCTGGGGACGAGCGACGATGGGTTTCGGCGTGTACGTCTTCCGATTGCCCGGCGGAGCGAATTAACCCGCCAATGCAGCGGACCGAGCCGGCGGGTGGTAGTGGGTCAGTTTGAAATTGATGCTTAGGCGTTCAAGCTTGCATTCAATCACATCGATTGTCAGACTGTGAACATGGCAAAAAACCCGAAACGCCCGCGCGACACGAACCAGCTCGCCAAGTTTATCGTGGACGTAGCGACCGGCAACGCACCGGCGGAACCCGAATCAAATAAGAACCCGGCAGCGGTCGCACTGGGGAAGCTGGGCGGGGCCAAGGGCGGCAAGGCGAGGGCAGCGGCACTTACCCCGGCCAAACGTCAGGCGATAGCCAAGAAAGCGGCGGCCAAGCGGTGGGGCAAGCCATAAGCTTTAAGGGCGAATCCAGTTCTCGATCTTTAATCCCGTTTCCTCGGCAACCGTCCTGACTTTCTCCATTCCATCATTTGTTACCAACGTAAGTCCATGCTCCCATGCAGTTGCAGTAATCCAAACATCATTTACATCAATTCCCAAAGCGTCGACTAAGTGCCTTTCGGTTTTGGTGCGACCACTATTGGGACAATGTTTTTCCCATATTTTTCCGATTATTTCGCCATAATATTTTCTGGTACTAGCGGTTATATTGCAAACGTGATGGATGAACATCTTATTGACCCATGCTTCGTACTCGTCTCGCTTGGCCTGATCGGTCGTCACGGTCATTCTATGGCCCGCATCGATTTCACCCAGAACTATGGCCGAAGTTCTAAGCTGTGCGTCCCCAATCGCCTGCAATCTATTAATGACGGCGGGGACTTTATTATACAGCGCTTGTACATGATTATTATCTAATAGATAACCGGGCACTCTGTGACTCCGCTAGCCAACCGACACACGCTTTAGATAGGAACTCGCCGTGGCGGTATTAAATTTATTTGACAAGCGTTCAGAGAGAGAAAAGTAAACGTCCTCGCCCTGCAATAAATATGGCGCAAATTCAAATGGTGTGGGACGGACGGCATCCTGAAACAATTCGAGCAATTTGTGTTCCAATCTTGCCGGTAGGTGATATCCATCCAATACCTCCGCATCTATCTTTTTCAAGATCAGATCGGATTTCTCTGAGGAATCAACCATTGAGAATGAACCTGAATTTAGGCTTTGATATTGATGCACCAGCTTTCGTATTTTGTCCTGTTGTGACTCGCTTAAATACGGCAACGGGAGTCTCAATAACGTCTCAATCTTGATGTCGCGTTTTTCGCGGGTGGCCACAAAGGCATTTGCTAAGGGGCCGTTAAGGATTGCGGATAGTACAACCACGTCATAGCAATCTGGCTTTGGCCAAATTGCTATAAATGTTTGGTAACAAGCTATTCCCTCCTGATCGGGGAAAGCTGCCATCCTCCAAGCGCCGCGAGACCTTCTCGCCTTATTGACAATGACTTTGTGTGATTTCCAATCGTTCTGGTACGAACTTCCTCGCTGATTCTGCGGGCGCATATCCAAATAAGGTGTTTGCGGTTTTTCAAAAACGGAAAACGTCGTCCTTGGGGCTACCCCCTTCATGAATCCATTCGTTGGAGATTGTTTGATGAATCTGCTTCGGTTACCTGTTTCCACTCCATCTTCAGTCAAAGCCTCATTCCACTCAATTCCTCTGTGAAGATCGGCGCATTTTTCCAAAGGTTGATTGCTGCGCAGGCATTCCCACACTTCGGATAATTCTACTATAGCTAGGCTTTCGGCTACCTCGCTGATCGTTCGTTCAGCCGTATTCTCACTGGATACTAAGTGTGTCGACTCGAATCGCTTCCACGCCTCCACTTTATCGTCGACAACTCGGTTGATTACTTCGCAAGTCGAATGGGGAACTGGCTGCGTAGCAATTAGAACTGCAATTTCGGAATCTGCCTCAAAGGCTCTGTCGGGCAGCAAGGTCATTTCGATGCGGGCAAAACGCTCCGCCAATCTCTGTCTCACCAAACGATACCCGGGACGATCTATTATGCCCCTTGGTAATACGAATCCAAGCACTCCGCTTGGATGCAAGTCTTCCAGAACACGAAGCAGAAGTTCGGCCGGTTTTATGACAGAGGTCAGGTTGTAATCAGACCTAATATCGGGGTCGAAATCTTCAAACGGAGGATTGCAAAAAACAACGCCGGCGCGCTTTAGCAAGCTCGGCAATTTATCCGTTGCAAAAACATCGCCTTGCTCAATATCCCATCCGTCTGGATTGGGGAAATCCGCAAGCGTGAGCGCTAATTTACTAATTTCTACACCAAAAGCATCCTTTTCAATCCCCGCCAGATGCTTCACATAATATTTGTGTCGCTCGGCGGAGGATGCTCCGAACAATTTATGCCGAAGCTCGTTCATCGCGCCGATTAGGAAAACACCGCTTCCGCAACACGGCTCAAGGATTATGCGCTTATCATCACCCGTGTGGTTGAAAGGCGTCCTTTCGACAATATATCGAACAATCGATCTGGACGTACGATGGATTCCAAGTTCCTTGCGGACCTGATCGTCAACGAGAGTTGTTGACCATATTTGCGCAAGAACCTCGACAGATAGATTTCTGAAATCCATCTCATGCCATATTCTTGAATATGCGGCCGCGCGAGATTCCTTGTTAAGTAACCGAGGAATAACAGACTTATATTGGTCTGCGACAGATCTAATTACGTCATCGACTTCGGAACTTTCGCTGAAATGGGCAAACTTACCGACGCCCCGATCATGAAAAACTTTGGCCGTAAGTAACCAGAATATGAGTTTGAATAGTTGACCCGGATTTGCTGCTACGCCTGCGCCCTTACGATAGACCGACTTTGTATGAGATAGCGCATCCCGCAGCAACGGATCCATTTTTTCTTGAATCTGCGATTCGAGTTCAGGGACAAGACCGCTAAACAGCTCCATCTGTCGTGCCCAGGTGAACGATCCGATATTTTTAGCGCGCAAGAAAGCGCTGGGCTCCCAAACATCGGCCCGCCGTGCAAAAAGATCGTTGATTCTATTTGCGGGATATCGATCGATTAGGCCGTGTGCGCCTTCGCTCGCCGCAACGGCCCATTCGTTTACCCCGGTAGAGTTAATTTCTAAGATCGTTGGTGTGCCAAGGGCGCGGAAGCTATCAATCAGCTGGCTACCGCAGGTCCCATTGGCTTTTACTACACCGATACACGCGGTATCGTACGAAATTGGAGTCTGAGCGAACGCAACAGCCCCCGCCTTTCGTTCGAGTTTAGAATTAGAAAACCAATCGACGAATTTATATTCTTCAGCAAGCAGCGAATCACGATAGCCAAGCTGCCGTAAGCCGCTCTTGACTTCAAAAAAGATGTTTTCAGCAGCAGGTTCACCCATATTGGATACCCAAACTATACCTTAAAACTCGGCATAGTTTCAATCATAACTTCATTATTGGAAAGCATTTGCGCTAAGTCCTTATTCCGTCACCATTTACAAGGAGTCTGCCCCATTTATCGAGAAATCGCATACAAAATCGTTGACCTTGCTTGCTCGTTCAAGCATAATGGTCAGTATGAACAAGCTTGGTACTGCTGATCGGGTTCGCGTGATTGCCTGTCTGGTTGAAGGCAACAGCATCCGTGGCACCGTCCGCATGACGGGTGTCGCCAAGAACACCATCGTTAAGCTGCTGGCTGAACTGGGCGCGGCATGTGCCAAGTATCACGATAAGCACGTCCGCAACGTCGCATCGAAGCGCATCCAGTGCGATGAAATCTGGTCATTCGTCGGCATGAAGGAAAAGAACGTCCCGCAGTCGCGACAGCATGAATTTGGCGTCGGCAGTGTGTGGACGTGGACCGCGCTCGACGCCGACTCCAAGCTGATCGTTTCCTACATGGTTGGCAATCGCGACGTCGGATATGCCACCGAGTTTATGAATGACGTTGCTGATCGCCTCGCCAATCGCGTCCAACTCACCACAGACGGCCACCGCGCTTATCTGGATGCTGTAGAAGATGCGTTTGTCGGTGACGTGGACTATGCCCAGCTTGTGAAGATTTACGGCAACGAAAAGCCCGGTGAAGCGCGCTATAGCCCCGCAGTTTGCACGGGCGCAAAACCCACGCCGATCATCGGAAATCCCGAACGAAAGCACATCAGCACCAGCTACGTTGAACGCCAAAACCTGACGATGCGCATGTCGATGAAGCGATTTGCTCGCCTCTCAAACGGGTTCAGCAAGAAGATCGAGAATCACGCTCACAGCATCGCGTTGCACTTTATGCACTACAACTTCTGCCGCATTCACCAGACGTTGCGCGTAACGCCCGCCATGGAAGCCGGGCTTTCGGATCACGTTTGGGAGATTGAAGAACTAGTCGGACTGCTCGATTGAGTTGCTGGGAAATTATTGAATGGTTTATGGCTAATTTCTTTAACGGCAGGAGTAACAAACATTGCGGTGGCAAGAAGTGAAACCAAAATGTAGCCGCCCATTTGACCCCATCCTAATGCGTTTGCTGAAAGATCATTCGGGGCACGGATATGAGTCATTGCGACACCTGAATATTTCCACATATAGGCAACTAACAAGCCGACGGGGTATGCAAATACTTCGACAGAACTCTTGCCCATCAAAATCTGTATGAATAACATCACAGCACCACCAAATGCGGCGGCAAGAGTTATTCCCAAAATCGATGCCCAAGACTTTTGCGAGTTTATAAAGTTGACTGCTTGCGTGAGTAAAATTCCAATGAACGCCCCAAGACAATAAAATCCCAAATACGCCATTAGTGCCTTTCGTCTCACCCTAGGTATCGCTTTGGCTACACTTGGTCAAATAGTTGGGAAGTTCAAACTGACCCACTACCCGGCGGGTAAGCTACTTGTCGATCGAGAGCCGGCACGGTACCGGCTCGGCCACTAATCGGCATTACGATAGGCGACCTTGCCATGGCGATGCGAATCTTGACGGCGGAGGACGCGGCGTTGTATCGGGCGATCCGAATGGCTGCGCTGGAGGAACGGCCACCGGCGTTCGGTTCTCTTCCCGAAGCCGAGCCCGACCTTCACGAGATGGCGACCAGACTGTCGGCGACGCGCGACCGGTGCTTCCTAGGGGCGATCCATGACGAGCAACTCGTCGGCGTTATCCGAATTTCGCATTACGACGCGACGAACGAGAAACATCGTGCTTACCTTGCGGGATTGTTCGTGTCGCCGCCCCTGCGCCGATGTGGTTACGGCCGCGCGTTGGTTCGGGCGGCGTTAGATCGTGCGACGTCGGACCCGGCGATACGCCGAGTCAATTTAACAGTGGTTACCGAACAGCGTGCCGCGATTAGCCTGTACGAGTCATTCGGCTTTGCCATTTACGGCACCGAGCGGGAGGCGTTCTCCTGCGACGGTCGCCTGTACGACGAGCACCTGATGACGCTCGATCTCACTCCGGCGCAGAATCGCCGAGAACGTCCGGTCGCTTAACCACCCGACTATGAATCCCGCCCCCAGTCAACAATAATATTTAGACATACGATTCCCGACGCCGCGTTCAGCGGCGAGTCTTTTGTCATTCTCAGACGCATTTGTTTCTTCCGCCTGCGCTCAAGGGCTTCTCTAATTGCTCTTAGACTCTTTTTCGACCCATTTCATGGACGCGCGAAACTCTGATTTCGCTGCGCCTTTCAGGTATCTGGCCCAGGCGGGGCGTTCTTCGAAACGTAGCGAGGTGATCGTGGCCAATGCGTATGCTGACATTGCAACGGTCATGTATTCGGGGCGTCTAATGCCGGTGCCTGGCCAGACAGCGTCAGTTGGAACTGAGTATGCCGGACGGTTAAGGCGGAAAATGCCGAAACCGAAAAAGATGGAGCAGAGGTCGGTGAGCAATTCATTATCCCACCGCATGGGATCGATGCGCGCTTCTCCCATAAGACGCAAATGGGCCAATTCATGGGAAAGGGTGGAGACGACGGTCATCGGGTCTTCGGACTTATCCTCATCCAGCCGAATCACGTGCTTCAGTTCGCCGCCCTGATAAGTCCCGACGGCCACACCCGCATCGAGACCATCGGCTGTGACCAGATATGGCACCGCATCATTGCGAAAAAACTGCAACTCAACAGATTCAGTCGGCACGTCCATGTAGTCACAGACCTGATGAAATATCTGCAGCATGGCGCGCGGACTGCAGTCATATTTGCCGGGGAAGAACCGATCGCTCGGCTCGATGATCGGGGATTCGATCAGCCGTTCCCTGCCGAATTCGTCTTTCAGCCACAGCAGGTGCTTAACGAGCCACACGCGTGATGGCAGATCGATGGGACATGCGGGGGAAAGCCAGCGGCCGAACAATCCCATCGCTGCGACTCCGAAGGCGAGGACTATCGCTTATCCATCGGCGTGTAATCCGTCAGCGTCGGGCCGGTGTAGATTTGTCTTGGGCGGACGATGCGGCCGTCTTTGTCGTCGTGTTGTTCTTTCCACTGGGCGATCCAGCCGGGCATGCGGCCGATGCTGAACATCACTGTGAACATGTTCACCGGAATGCCGATGGCGCGCATGATGATGCCGGAATAGAAATCGACATTGGGATACAGCTTGCGCTCGACGAAATACGAATCCTTGAGCGCGATCTGCTCGAGGCCCATCGCGATATCGAGCAGGGGATCATGGACGCCAAGCTTGTTGAGCACGCTCTCGGCGGATTCTTTGAGGATCTTGGCGCGGGGGTCGAAGTTTTTGTAGATGCGGTGGCCGAAGCCCATCAGGCGGAAGTTCTTGCTCTTGTCCTTGGCCATGTCGATCGCCTGCTGGGCGGTGAGGCCGCCTTTATGGATCGATTCAAGCTGCTCGAGCACTTCCACATTGGCCCCGCCGTGCAGCGGTCCCCAGAGCGCCGACACGCCCGCGGCCGCGGATGCGAACAGATTCGCACGGCTGCTGCCGACGGTGCGCACCGTGCTGGTGGAGCAGTTCTGTTCGTGATCGGCGTGGAGGACGAGAATGCGATTCAACGCCTGCTCCACCTCGGGCTCGACGATGTACTGCTTGTACGGCATCGAGAACATCATGTGCAGGAAATTGGTGACGTATTTGAGCTGCGGATCGGGATAGATGACCGGCCGACCGATCGAGCGGCGATAGCTGTAGGCGGCGATAGTCCGCACCTTACTCAACAGCCTGGCGGCGACTTCTTCGAACGCTTCGTGGCTGTCCAGTTGTAGGAACTCCTGATGAAAGCACGCCAGCGTGCTGATCATCGCCGACTGGATCGCCATCGGCGGGGCGTTGACGGGGAAGCCGTCAAAGTGATGCCGGAAATCTTCGTGGATCGGTGAATTGGCGGTGAGCCGGGCGCTGAATCGGTCCAGCTCGTCGCGCTTGGGCAGCCGCCCGAAGATCAGCAGCCAGGCGACCTCGACGAACCGCGATTTCTCGGCCAGTTGTTCGATCGGAATACCACGATGCCGCAGGATTCCCTTATCGCCGTCGATGAAAGTGATGTTGCTTTTGCAGGCGCCGGTGTTGCCGTAGCCGGGGTCGAGGGTGATGAGCCCGAGCTTGGCGCGGAGCTGCCCGATGTCGATGGCTTTTTCGCCTTCGGAGCCCTCGATGACGGGGAGTTCGAGTTCCTTACCGTTGTAGATCAGTTTGGCGGTGTCGCTCATCGGCTCTCTAAAAATTCGGATATTCAGCGGGATTCCGACGGAAAACGGCCGCCGAAACCGCAGTGTAGCCGAAAGAAAGGGGATTTTCGACGGTCTCGCGGGTGAATCAATCCGGTAATCAGGCCGTCGAATCAGCAGGTGCGATCCGGCGCACCAGCACCCTGCATATGGCGAGAGGAATTGCGCCCACGAGCCCGAAGGAGCAGTCAATTCCGCGCCACCAGAGTGGTATCCCGCGATAGTGTCCAAAAATCAGCGCGAAAGGAATGACCAGCAGGCAGAGAATCAGACCGTAATCAAACAAAACCGATGCCGGACCGGATCGCGCCAAGCCCACAGGAAAACGATCGCGATGCCGAAGTGTCCGAACGCCAGCCGGTCGCCGGCGTAGCCCATGAATTGCGCGGTTTCGTTCGTCGTCTTGACGCCGTCCCGCACGCGAAGCAGCCAATGCTGCCACGAGCCAGCGACGAACTGATCTGGTGTCTTAGTTGCTAATCCGAGCGCAGTGGTGAGTTGATCCAACTGCCATTCGATCGGGATCGCGGTGACGCCGCTGAGCACCAGGCCGCCGATGAAAATCGCCAGCAGCCAGCGGACGCGGCCGACGATGGTGGCAGTGCTTGCGCGGGTAGCTGGTTGGGGTGCGTCAGGCATTAAGAGATCGCCCGTCACGCGGATCTTTCGAGTGATTTCAAATTAAGAATTCCGCGCCGGTGCTGCTGTTGATTGAGCAAAGTGATTGCCAAAGCGCCGTGCCATAAGTTTCCTCCGCCCAGATTCTCCATGGCTTTTGTGCGTCGTAGGGCGTGGGCTTGTTGTAGTCGGGCACCTGGTCCACAACCATCCGGCGGCCAATGATTCGACCCCCGACGGTCTGCTCGACGAGGTGCTCCCACGGCTTGGTCAAAGCAGATCGCTCGGCGGCGGGAATCGCCCGGTAAGGCACCATGAAATAATCCTCGATAACGTCCAGCTTCGGATCATTAAGCACGTTTACGAATTCGTCGTTGGGAAGGAAATTTTCTGGATGGCCGCGAAAAAACAGCCCGGAAAGCCAGCCCGAGAACTGCGACGCGACGCGCAGTTGGTTCCACACCTTCTTGTTGAGCTGCGTGAAAATGTAGTCGATCTTGGCAAAGCGTGAGAGTTCGAGTTTACATCGCGGGCCGCGGAAGAACTCGAGATCGTTGCAGGAATAGCCGAAATCATGGAGCTTCGAGCTGAATCCAAACAGTCCCGCCGGCCGGGTGCGGGCGCGGTCGGCATAACCGCCGCCGGCGAAGTTTTCATGCCCGGGAACAGCAAGAAACGGTCCTGACGTCGCATCCGGCCAAGGAAGTGGTTGGGCCTCAAAAGGCGGGCATGTTTCCTCAAACGGCGCGATGGTGGCGGTGCCGGAGATGTCTACCGCAGGCGTCAGCATCGGACGTGCTAAGACAGCCTCCATCCTCATTTCCGCCATCGAGGTTTCGGCAAACGCCGGCGGCGATTCGACCCGGAACACCTCGGCCGACGGAGGGGCGACAAGATTTCGCACCAGCGCTGTGTCAAGATCCTTGCGAAGTTGAGCGATCTCCGCGCTCAGATGCGCGATGCTCGGGCCGCGCGGTTTAACCGCTTTTTTAGCCGATTTGGTGCTTCGGGTGCTTCGCGTCGACTTCTTGCTTTTCGCCATGATTGCCCCTTTCTGGTTGATGGACCAGAAGCTATGCGATCATCGCAATTTAGCAAAAAGAAAGTGATGCCAGTGACAGCTAGGCATTCATCCCGTCATCATTATCGCGCTGCTGTGCCGCCTTGATCGCGTCCCATTCCTCGAGCGTGATGGCGGCCTCGCGGGCCTGGGAGCCTTTATATTCGCCGACGATGCCGGCGGCGCCCATTGCCTCGATCAGTCGGCTGGCACGGCTGTAACCGATCGTGAGCCGGCGCTGCAGAAGTGATACCGAGCCGCGCTTGGTTTCAAGGACGACGCGGACGGCATCGTCAAACAGCGGGTCCTTGGCGGCTTCTTCATCGACGGTGCCGGTGGCTTTGATCTGGATCAGCTCCGGTTCGTACTGTGCCTCGGCGAGACCCTTGACCTTCTTGACGGCCATACGGATTTCGATGTCGTCAATATACGTCCCCTGCGATCGCGTCGGCCGGCTCGCACCGGGCGGGAGGAAGAGCATGTCGCCGTGGCCGAGCAGGCATTCGGCGCCGTTCTGGTCGAGCACGATGCGGCTGTCCATCTTGCTCGAGACGCGAAATGCGATCTTGCTCGGAAGGTTGGATTTGATTAGCCCCGTCACCACGGTCGCCTGCGGGCGCTGGGTCGCGACGATCAGGTGAATGCCGACGGCGCGGGCCTTTTGTGCGAGGCGCACGATGAACGATTCCACTTCCTTGCCGCTGGTCATCATCAGATCGGCCAGCTCGTCGATGATGATGACGATGTACGGAATCTGCTTGGGAATCTTCGCTTCCTCTTCGGGCGTCTGCGGGTTGAAGCGCTCCTTCAACTCCTCCGGCGTCATCTTGTTGTAATCCTTCAGATTGCGCACGCCCGCCTCGGCGAGC
>JACMML010000163.1 GCA_014379105.1 Phycisphaerae bacterium | reverse complement strand
TGCGCGCAAAGCAATTTTCCCTGGCTCATCAGCATCGCGGTACTGGAGGCAAACTCCCCGGAACGATAGATGTGCCCCATTCTCGCCGCCGGCTTGTCGGATTTTGGGACCATGAAGAAGACGGTGTTGACCGCCAGGTCAAACGCATTGGCGCGGGCGATGACGCTGGTGGGCTGGAGGACCGTCTCCCACGGGCCGGCGCCGTCGGGGTCGGGTCCGCCGGGCGCGACGGCTATTTCGAGATTGGGGTTCGTCAGGTCGATCCGGACGATCTGGCCGCGAACCTTCGGGTCGTGGCGCACCAGCGGCTCGATTTTATAGGGCGTCGTCGGCTGAGTCGCCGCCGGCTGCGTTGCGGGAACTTCCGCCGAAACCTCCGCTGGAACGCGGGCGCAGACGATCAAAAGCACGGTGGCGGTGATCAAAAATCGCATGACAGGTCAAATCTACATCGCCGAATAGCGATCAGGAAGCTGAATCCCCGAACGTCCGCTGAGCGGATCGCCGCGCGGCGGTCACAGATCATCCAGATTACTGAGCGGGGGTATGGAAATTGGCGGGATTCCGCTTGCGTGGCCGTCACTTGAATCGTGGCGTGATAGGTTTGGTGTGGAGATCACACATGCTAGAGACCATCGTAAATTTCGCACACCAGTTCATGATGTTGCATGCCCCGGGCCTGGTCCTCAATCCGTTGCCACTGTTTCTGGTGGCCGGTTATTTCCTGACGAATGTTGCGCTCTATTTCCTGACCAAGGGCAAAGAGTTTGCGATCGTCGGGTACACGGGGCTCGTGTTCCTCATCCCATTCGTACGATAGAAGTCGGCGCGGTGCCAGCCGGGGTTGCGCGGCACGAGAACGCTCGCGCAATTGGGCGTATAAACGGGCACGCCGTTTCAGACGGCATACCTTGCATGGACGATACGCCCCCCATAGACTTCCAGCCTCGCTCGTGACCCCCTCTCTCGGCGGCACTTGCGGTGCTTATGGTTGATCCGCAAACCGCGTTTCCTGTAGTGATATCGTCGCTGTTGGCCGAGGTTGCCGGCACATCGGCGCAAGCAGCGACGGGTCCGTCCGCGGCTTCTGCGATCACGTCTCCTGTCTCTCCCGGCGCGGTGGTAGCTCTCTGCATCGTCGCCGGCCTGGCGACTTGGCTGATGCTGCCGGGAAAGCGCGAGATCGCCATCCGGCGCGTCGGCGCCGTCATCCTTACCGCAGCCGCGTTGATCTCCGCGGCGCTGCTGATGCGCTGGACCGCCGCACAAGGCGGGATGGGGGCGTATTTCTGGATCTTTTCCGCGATCGCGCTGGTCTCTTCCATCCGCGTCATTACGCATACCAAGCCGGTCTATTCGGCGCTCTATTTCGTGTTGACGGTCTTTGCGACGGCCGGGCTGTTTGTGCTGATGTGGGCAGAGTTTATGGCCGCGGCGCTGGTGCTGATCTATGCCGGGGCGATCCTCATCACCTACGTCTTTGTCATCATGCTCGCCAGCGAGGCCGCCGCGATCGGCGCCGGTGATAATCCAGCCGGCACTATTCCGCCGGAACAGGACGGTATAAGCCGCTCGCCGCTGCTGGCGTCGGCGGTGGGGTTTGTGCTCGCCGGGCTGCTGGTTTACCTGATTCTGGACAAGCGCAACGAGATTCACCGCGACGTACCGCACGCCGCAACCGTTGCCATAGTCAATCAATCCGGCGACACGGCGCATGGTGACAAGGCGCCGGGAGACACCGGCCACCGCGAAGAACTCGCTTCCGCGCCGGCGCTGGGTAAGGAACTGGTCGAGAATCACTCGATCAACCTGCAACTGTCCGCGATCCTGCTGACGCTGGCGATGGTGGGCGCGATCACGCTCGCGCGCCGGCGGGTAATCGTCAGCGAACAGGACCGGCTGGCGAGCGTGGAAACAGTGGTGGTCCCGGGCACGCCGACCGACGACAATCCGCACTCCATTCTCGTCTACGGCACGACCAACCCGCGACATAAGGCGTACCCGGAAAACTAGTGAGATGAGAATGACGAAATCCGAAACCAGAAACCCGAATCAAGCACGAAGCACGAATGACGAATCATTCTGCTTCGAGCTTCGTCATTCGGTTTTGATTCGGGTTTCTGGTTTCGGATTTCGAATTTGAACGACTATGCCTGACGTCTTTACCAACATCGCGCTTCAGCACTACTTAATCGTCGGTGCACTGATGTTCGCAATCGGCATGATCGGGTTCATGTGCCGCCGGAACCTGATCGTGATGTTTCTGTGTTCGGAGCTGATGCTGCAGGGCGTGGCGATTAACTTCATCGCGTTTGGCGCTTTCTGGGGCAAGCTGAGCGGGCAGGCATTCGTAATTTTCATCCTCGCCATCGCCGCCGCCGAGGCGGCACTGGCGCTGGCGATTATCGTGCTGCTGTTTCGTCAGAAACATACGGTGGACAGTCAGGCGTTCAGGGAGCTGAGAGGATGAAATCATTTGCAAATTACAATTTGTAATTTGCAAATCAGATCGTGATCGACATGAACTTCGTCATAGAACATTCTTACCTGATCCCTCTCCTTCCGCTGCTCGGTGCGCTGGCTGCGGGCCTTCTCGGCGCAAAGGTGCTGAAGCACAACTCGCACTGGCCGATCTGGATCGGTGTGGGCGCGTCGGCGTTGATGGCGATCGTGTTGTTGGTGGGGATGCTTACCGAGCATCATGAGCCTGGGCGCATGATGTACTTCATGAGTCACTGGTTCGACTGGATTGTCGCTGGTGATGAAAAGACCGGCATCTTCAACGCCGCGGCCGGTGCGTTTATTGATCCGCTGACGGCCGTCATGCTGGCGGTCGTCTGCGGCATCGGGTTCCTGATCACGGTCTTCTCCAAAGGCTACATGCACGGAGAGAGCGGGTATTTCCGCTTCTTCGCGTACCTGGGCCTGTTCATCTCGGCGATGACGATTCTGGTGATGGGCGACAACCTGATCATGCTCTACCTGGGCTGGGAAGGCGTCGGCCTCTGCTCGTATCTGCTGATCGGTTACTACTACGAAAAGCCCGCCGCCCGCGAGGCCGCGAAGAAAGCGTTCATCGTCAACCGCATCGGCGACTTCGGGTTCGCGCTGGGCATTCTGCTGACGTTTTATTGCTTCGGAACCGTAAGCTTTTTCGGGACCGGCCCGGGGTCGAATACCGGTTTTCTTGAAAAAGCGCTGCACGGGATCGCTAATCCCGGAACAGAGGTGTACGTGTTCTGGATTCCGTTTTGTCTGATGCTCGGCGCGTTCGGCAAGAGCGCCCAATTCCCGCTGTCTGTCTGGTTGCCCGACGCCATGGAAGGCCCGACGCCCGTCAGTGCCCTCATCCACGCCGCAACGATGGTGACTGCCGGTGTTTACATGATCGTGCGGCTGGGCACGCTGTTCGTAGGCAACAGCAACGCAATGATCACGATCGCGGTGATCGGCGCATTTACCGCGATCTGGGCGGCCACGATCGCGCTGCGGCAGAGCGATCTTAAAAAGGTCTTTGCGTATTCCACCGTCAGCCAACTCGGGTTCATGTTCGTTGGCGTCGCGGTGCTCGCGCCGGTCGCGGCGGTGTTTCATCTGATTACGCACGCATTTTTCAAAGCGCTGCTGTTCCTAAGCTCCGGCGTCGTCATGCACGCCACCGGCGGCGAGCTGGACATGTGCAAAATGTCCGGGCTGAAGCGGCGGCTTCCCAAGACGCGCATTCTGATGCTGATTGGGTGTTTGGCACTGTCGGGATTCCCGCTGTTGAGCGGGTTCTGGTCCAAGGACGAAATCGTCCACGCCGCCGGCGGCAAGTCGCTGGTGCTGGGCGCGGTGATGCTCTTCACGAGCCTGCTGACCGCGTATTACACGTTCCGACTTTACTTCCGTGTGTTCGAAGGGCCGGAGAAGATTCCCGGCGGTGATCATCATCACGGATTGTCGCAGGGTGACAGTGAAAGCCACGGCCCGGCCGCTCAGGCACACCATAATCCCGAGCCGCTGTCGATGATGCTGCCGCTGGCGATCCTGGCGATCGGCGCGGTCTTTGCCGGCGTGATCAATCTCCCGTTTGCCGCCGGTGTGCGTGAGCATGCGCTCGGGCATTTCCTTCAACAAAGTCCGTCGTTCGCCATGGCCGCCCGAGTCGCGACTGCCAAGTACGGCACGCTCACCGACACCGACAAGTTGGGGCTTGGTCAGGAACCGACATCGCACGTGGTCGAGGTCGCGCCGCTGGTGATTGGCGGCGGGGCGGCGCTAATCGGGATCGCGCTGGCGTTTGTCCTGCACCTGCAGAACCGCGCCAAGGCCGACGAACTGGCGGGTCGCTTTGGCTCGGTCACGCGAGTACTGGACGCTAAATACTGGGTGGATGAAATCTATCAGGCGCTGATCGTCGAGCCGGCCAGGGCGCTGGGGCGCTTGTTCTGGTGGTTTGATCGCGTCATAGTCGGCGGCGCATCGTTCATGATCGGCGTCATACCGCAGATCGGCGGCGCGGCGCTGAAGTTCTCCACACAGCGCGGCTACCTGCAAGGATACGCCGTGAGCATGCTGGCGTGCCTGGTTCTGATCCTGTTGTGGATGTTCATGTGAGATCGTAATGGCTGAAATGGCGTTGTTGCTTTTGATCCTGTTCCCGTTCGCGGGGGCAATCTTCGCGGCCTCGATGAAGGTCGCGCAGGTGGCGCGCGTCTGGACGCTGCTGATCTCATTTCTCACCTTCGCGTTGGCGCTGGTCGTCGCCGGCGGGGTGATGGACAAGTCGGTGGTCACGTGGGGCACGACACCCGGCGTGGCGAATCCACTGGCGATATCGGACATCGGGCTGGCGGCGCGATTGTCGTGCGACGGCATCAGTATATGGCTGGTGCTGCTGACTACATTCATCGTGCCGCTTGTCGTCGTCTCGGTCGGGCCGGCGATCAATGATCGTGCCGACGCGCGGTGGTTTTATACTTGGGTGCTGGTTCTGCTCGGTTCACTGCTGGGCGCGTTCATCGCCGCCGACGGGCTGCTGTTTTACTTCTTCTTCGAGCTCACGCTGGTTCCGTCGCTGTTCATGATCGCGATCTGGGGCGGCGCCGATCGCCGCGCCGCGGCCGGACGGTTCTTCATCTACACCTTCGCCGGATCGATCTTCCTGCTCATCGGATTAATCTATCTCGCCGCGCAGGCCAACAGTTTCGAGATGTCGCGGCTGATCTGGGTGGCTCAAAACGACATTACCTCCACCGAGCGATGGTGGATCGGTCTGGCGTTCCTTGTCGGGTTCCTGATCAAGACGCCCGTCTTCCCGCTCCACTCGTGGCAACCCCTGACCTACGCCGAGTCGCCGAGCCCCGCCGCGGCGCTGATTGCGGCGCTGATGAGCAAGCTGGGCACCTATGGACTGCTGCGGCTAGCGATCCCGATCGGTTTTGTGGGGCCGACCAATAACGGCGCGATCAGTCAGACCGTTATCGTTCTGTGCCTCATCGGCATCGTCTACGGCGGGCTGATCGCGTGGGTGCAGAAAGACGCCGTTCGCCTGATCGCCTACTCGTCGCTGTCGCACCTGGCGTTGTGCGTGCTCGCGATGTTCGCCGCACTCGCCAACAACGCCTCTACGACGCTGAGCCTCCAGGGCGCGGTGATGTACATGATCGCCCACGGGCTATCCACCGCGGCGCTGCTGCTGGTCATCGGCGCTATTTACGCCCGCGCGGGAACGCGAAATCTCACCGAAATCTCCGGCCTCTTCGCGA
Organism: Phycisphaerae bacterium; assembly: GCA_014379105.1. Lineage (GTDB taxonomy): Bacteria > Planctomycetota > Phycisphaerae > Tepidisphaerales > Tepidisphaeraceae > JACMML01. The sequence continues at coordinate 6,648 of JACMML010000163.1, read as the reverse complement.
AGATGCCGGTCTTGAGCACACTGCTGGTGATTTTCACGATGGCGTCGATCGGGCTGCCGATCACATCGGGCTTTGTCGGCGAAATATTGTCGCTTCAGGGTGTTTTGAACGGGCTTGGCTTTGGCGTCGCGGCGATCGCGGCGCTGGGCATGATCCTGGGCGCGATTTACATGCTGCACATGGTCGCGAGTATCGGGTTTGGTCCGTTAAAGGCGCCCGCCGGCGCGGTGCTGACCGACGCCACCGACCGCGAAATGGCGGCGCTGCTCCCGCTGGTGGCCGCGGTGTTGGCGCTGGGCATTATGCCCACACCGGTGCTGGAATCATTTAAAGACGAAGTGGCGGCGATCGCGCATTGGTCGCCGACGGTGCTGGAAGACAACCGTCCGCAACAGACCGAAGAACCCTATTGGCAGTGAGCCGCCGGCGATATGCCGCCGGCAATGAGCCTGGATTTGTAGTCAATGAACGTCACGCAACTGATCATCCCCGAACTCACGCTCCTCGCGGCGGCGGCATTGCTGTTTCTGATGGGCGGCTCGAACGCGCCAAAGACCCGCCTCCTCGCTCCCGTGGTGGCGCTGCTGGCAATGGTCGGCGCGCTGGTCGCGTCCCTAATCGGGCAGCGAACGGGCGTCCGCATGGACGACACCGGTTCACTCGCGGTTACAGCGCTGTCGGTCTACATCAAATCGATCTCCATCGGCGTCGGAGCGCTATTCGTCCTGCTGGCGTGGCCGACGTCGCGGGATGGTGCGTCCAACCGGTCGATCAGTTTCAGCACCGAGACCAGCGAATATTTCGCACTGCTGTTGCTGGCCATCACCGGCATGTGCGTCGTCGCCAGTGCCAACTCTCTGCCCACGCTCTTCCTGGGAATCGAACTCGCGAGCATCCCCACCTACATCATGGTGACGATGTCTCGGCCGCACCAGCAGGCGCAGGAGGCGGGTGTTAAATACTTCTTCCTGGGTGCGCTCTCGGCGGCGATGATGCTGCTGGGGATGAGCTATCTCTTCGGCGTCACCGGCGAGATGCGGCTGGATCACATCATCGATGTCCTGCGGCGCCCGGCCGATGGTCCCGGTATTGGCGGCTCGTTGCTGATGCTCGCGGTGCTGCTGATGATGATGAGCTTCCTGTTCAAGCTCGCGGCCGTGCCGCTGCACTTTTATGCCGGCGACGTCTACCAGGGCGCCGCCACGCCGGTGACGGCCGCGATCTCCTTCATTCCAAAAATCGCCGGCATGACGGCGCTGATCAAGTTGCTGTATGTCGCCGGCGCGGGCACGTGGGCGCTGGACCCGAAGCTGATGAAGCTCGTCTGGATCATCGCGGTGCTGACGATGACGGTCGGCAACGTGCTCGGTCTGCTGCAATACAACGTCAAGCGCGTACTGGCGTACAGCTCGATCGCGCACAGCGGCTACCTGCTGGTGGGCCTCGCGACGCTGGTCCACGTGAAAGCCCCCGAGCAGCGCGGCGACGCACTGGCCGCGATCGCGTTCTATATGCTGGCGTATGGCGTGATGAATGTCGCGGTCTTCGGCGTGCTGATGCTGCTGCCGGCAAAAGTGCCCGCGCCGGCGCGAACCGCTGAGACGTATGACGATCTCGCGGGCGCGGGATGGCGGCACCCGGTGCTTGGCGTGGTGATGGCGCTGGGCTGCTTCAGCCTGATCGGCATCCCCGCGACGGCCGGGTTTTTCGGAAAGCTCTACCTGCTGAAACCGGCGATCCAGAGTGGTAATACGGCGCTGGTGTGGCTGGCGGTGCTGACGATGATCAATGCGGCAATCTCCGCGGGCTATTACCTGAAGATTGTCACCGCGATGTGGTCAAAATCAGATGGCGCAGGAACCGAAGCCATCCGCGACACCGCACACGACTCGGCATACGACCTCGGGCATCAAGCGCCCGCGACGGAGCGATCGGTTCCAGTTCTGGCGGCGATCGCTTTATCGGCGGCGGGCATCCTGGCGGCGGGCATTGTTTTCCCGCTGACAGGCGCTATCTATCGCGCCGCGGCGTCCGCGACGGCCTGGCTGGCGGACGGGCCCCGATAACGCTTGGCGGATAGTTAAGACTTTGTTAATCCCGGCGGCAAGAATGTGCGAAAATCGCCCTTCAACCGGTTGGGCGCAAATGATTATCGGGCGGTCTTGCTCTGGGGAGTGCGCCTTAGTAAAAACTGCACACAAGCGAACGACGATGCCGACATATTCAGTGCCCGTCAGAAGGTAAATCGCAGCGACGGGCGAAAACGAAAATTGAATACCACGCCTGATCAGGATGAGAAGGCTGTTTGACTCACGAGTGGTCGTCCACCAGAGGAGCGGTGGCCGTACCAATGATGCATTGCGCCGCGGGAAGTACGGTCTTCTTCGCGTGGCGAGGAAACAGGTTTGGCTTTGAAAGCCACAGAAGGAGAAGCATATGACCGACCGCAAACTGTTCGTTCCGGCGCTTGCCGGTGTTTTGGGATTCAGTGCTCTGGCGGCCGCCGCCGAGCCAACCGCAGCCGAGCTGCGTGAGCAGATCGACGCGCTGCAGGCGAAGGTATCGAAGATCGAAGCCCGTCAAGCTTCGGCCAGCGAGCAGCAGGCGACTGTCGCGAGCGTGCTGAACGACGCCGAGCGTCGCAGCCAGCTGATGCAGACCGGTGCGATCACCTCCGGATACGACAAGGGATTCTTCGTCCGTTCCGCGGACGGCAATTTCTCGGTCAAGCCCGGCCTTCAATTCCAGTTCCGCTCGGTCGCCAACTTCGCCGAAGACGCGAAGGTTGATGGCGACGATTCGCTGGAAACCGGCTTTGAGGTTCGCCGAGCCCGTTTCCGTTTCGACGGCAACGCGATCTCGAAGGACCTGACCTATAGCTTCGTGTGGGATTCCAGCCGCAGCAGCGGTTCGGTCTCACTGCTCGATGCCTACGTCCAGTACAAGTTCGCTGACGAAATGGCCGTCAAGGTCGGTCAGTTCAAGGAATCATGGACGCACGAGAAGGACGTCAGCTCCTTCCGCCAGACCGCGGTGGAGCGCTCGATCGTTGACGCGCTGCTCGGCGGCGCCACCACCGACCGCGTCCAGGGCATTGCCTTGGTGTACGGCGGCGAAGGCAACCCATTCCGCGGCGAATTGGCGCTGCATGACGGTGCCAACTCGAAGAACACCACGTTCGAAGACACCACCAGCAACTACGGCGTCGGTGCCCGTGTCGAGTACAAAGTGTACGGCGATTGGGGCGCGTATAAGGATTTCACCGCCAAGGGCAGCAAGGACAACCTGCTGGTCATCGGCGGCGGTTTTGATTACACCGAATCCGGCGACAGCAATCTGGTTCGCGCCACCGTGGACGCCCAGTGGGAAAACACCACCGGCCTCGGCATCTACGCCGGCGTGATCGGTAACTACAGCGAAGTCGATGAAGAAGGCAGCGACGGCAGCAGCGATAACTACGGCTTTGTCGGCCAGGTTTCGTATGCCCTGGATCCGTCGTGGGAAATCTTCGGCCGCTACGGCCTGGTAATGCTCGATGATGACATCACCGACGAGGACACGATCAACGAAATCACGATCGGTGCCAACTATTACCTCGGTACCGACGGCTCGGCGATGCACAACGCGAAGATCCAGCTGGATCTCGTGTGGCTCCCGGACGGCTCACCTGATGGCCTCAATGGTCTCGGGTATGTCGCCAGCGACGAGCAGGAATTCGTATTCCGCGGTCAGTTCCAACTGGCCTTGTAAGTCACACAACACGACTTGCATCTAAAAAACACCGCGGGTCGGGCCACAAGCCCGGCCCGCGGTTTCTTTTTGCGCTATTCACTCAAACGCAAGCCATTCCCCCGCGCCGAGGCATCATGGCCGAACTATCATGATGGATCATGGCTCCTGATTCGACTCGCAGGCTCAAACGCATCGCACTCTACCTGGTCATGACATTCCTGGTGGGGGCGGCGGTCTGCGCGGCGCTCGCGTGGCGCTACGGCGGGGCCTACGCGCAGGACACCATCCGCGAGAAACTCCAGGAGATCGTCTCTGGACACTTGAACGCGCGGCTGGAGATGGGCGCTATCACCTATAAATACCCGATGGGTGTGGTCGCTCGTGATGTCACATTGATTTCGACCTCACCCGGCGAAGCGGAGATCGCACTGGCGTCCTTCAAGGAGCTTCGGCTGCAGTTGGGTCGCTCGCCGCTCAGCGACGGGCCGCTGTTGATCGAGCGCATCGAGATTGATGAGCCGACCGCGCATGTCATTCGCGATGCCGATCGCATCCGCGGCATGCGCAAGCTCCTGCGCGATAGCGATGACCTGAGCCGGCGCAGCGCGCCGAAGCTGTCAGACGTGTTTCATTTGCGGCACCTGAAGCTCCGCAGCGCCCGCGTGCAATACGAGGATCGGCGCGAAGCGACCGCCGTGCCGCTGGTCTGGGAAAACCTGAATGTGGAGATGGACAGCGAGCCCACTGGCGGCGCGGTGCATAAGTACCAGTTCCGCGCCCAGGCGGGCACGGCCGCCGAGATCGCATCGACCGGGGCGCTGGACATCGACACCGGCGTGCTTGAGGTCGAGAAATTCTCCCTTAACGCGACCGCCGGCACCGCTGAATCGCAAAGCTCCCTGCCGCCGGCGGTGCAGGCGCTGATGAAGCGCTTCGGAATCTCCGGCGAGGTCGAGCTACAGGTCGCAGGGACGATCCCAACCCGAGCGCTCTCAGACGCTGTGGTCACCACGTCGGTAGATATCCGCAAGGGGCAGGCGGCGTTACCCGAATCCGGTACTCGGCTCGAAGGGCTCGAGGTCTCTGTCAAAGCGACGGTTGATCACTCCAAGATCAGCGCCCGCACCGGCGTCATCGCGTGTCGTTTTGGCGACACAGGTTTGAGCATCCAGCCCACGGATCTGTCGTACGATCTTGCGAATGGCCATTGGTCGGTATCGCTGCTGCGCGCGGCGGTGGCGCATCGTCCACCGGAGCCGGCGCGGAACCTTCTTACTCAGCCGATGACGCTGGCGCTGGTCGCGCAGGCGTCGCAGGGGGGAAGCGGGCGGTGCGCACAGGTGCAACTCGATGGCACGCGGCTCACATTTGATGGCACCGGCGAAATACTGAATTTCGACGGCATGCTCGTCTATGACGCTTCGATTCTGCAGTTGATGCCGTCGAGCGCAACTTGCTTCGGCGGCCGGGTTGCACTGGCGGGACGGTACGACACGACGACGCGCGCCGCATCGCTCGAGCTGCAAACCGACGGCTTGCAGCTCGCCCCGATCAAGGCGCTTGTCGACCCGCAGGAGCCCGCGCCCATGGCCGGCCGGCTGGTGGGGGAGGTGAAGCTTGCGATACAAGGCGGATCGATCGATTCGCTCTCCGGGATCGGCGCGGCACGCATCACCGAAGGAAAATTTGGCAGCGTGCCGATTCTGACGGGAATCTCAAAGATAATCGGGCTCGGACAAGCCTTGTTCATTGCCAGCGAGGCGCGGGCGCAGTTTGCGGTTGGCGATAAGAAAGTGCAGTTTGATCGCGTCTCGGTCAGCACGGCCGCCGTGAAAGTGGTCGGGCGCGGGGATATCGGGTTCGATGAATCGCTGAATCTGCGGCTTTATGTCGCCAGCGCCAAGAACTGGGGGAAGGATGTTAAGAACACCGACATCCCGCTCCTCAGCGATGTCGGCGGCTCGCTGGTCGGCGGCGTGGAGACCGTGATCAACGGTGTGAGCCGGCAAATCTCATCGATCACCGCGACCGGCACGCTCAAGTCGCCGGTCATTCGTCCCGATCCCGCGCCGCTGCTGACGGATTCGATCCGCAGTCTTTTCAGCGCCGAACGGGAATAGCCTGGGAGGGGAGCCGACCGAATCGCGGAGATTACATCGGCTCGTCTTTGATGGTTTCGTCGTAGACGCGCAACAGCTTTTCCTTATCAAACACCATCTCCTGCCGAGTCAGGCCAACGACGTCGTAGATCGCGGTCAGTTCGATCGCGTCGACGGGGCAGGCTTCTTCGCACATGCCGCAGTAGATGCAGCGAAGCTCATCGATATCGAACTTCACCGGGTATTTTTCGCGATCCTGCCACGGGCTTTCGCCGCCTTCAATGTGGATGCAGTGGGCAGGGCAGGCGGTTGCGCACATGAAACACGCGACGCACTTGACGCGGCCTTCCTCGTCGCGGTTGAGCCGATGCACGCCGCGGTAGGTCTGGCGGAGGATTCCGCCTTCACCGACGGGCAGGTCCTCGCGGCGCTCTTCGGGATATTGGATGACCTTGTGATCACCCTTCACCACCACCCGAAACATGTGCTTCATCGTCGTGCCCAGGCCTTTGAGCACCTGGGGGAGATAAAACTGGTCGCCTAGCGAGAGGGTCGGCTGTTCGAGGACGATGACGTCTGAATCTTTCATGGCGTTGACGTCAAAGCCTATGCGAACAGCGCATATTCGTCTACCTCACACAGCCGCGCCGCGTGCGCCGCCGTAGCGCCAGCGCGCCGATCCCGAGGATGCTCATGGCGGCGGGCTCGGGGACTAGATTGGCGCTGAAATCACTGTTGTGATTGATCACCGCCCAGACGGTATTGGCGCCGGTGTCCACGCCATACGCGCCGAAATATGCACTCAACGACCCGGGAT
>JACMML010000162.1 GCA_014379105.1 Phycisphaerae bacterium | reverse complement strand
CGCGTTATCCAGGTGCTGCACGACTGCGGATCGAGGACTAGTCACCCCGCGGGAACCCGCCAGACGGGCAATCTCGTCACCGGCGATATACATCAGCACGCCGGCGGTTTGGGGATTTGGCACCAGCACTTCGCTCTTGATCGACTCCATTTTCCCAGCCAGCACGTCCAGCGCGCCAACCACCGCATCCTGCGACTGCCCGATCACCACGCGCCGATCGGCCGCGAATCCGGCGAAGAGGTGTTTGCCTTTATCCTCCCACGAATGCACGGTCTGGCCACCGACGGTTTTGGAGACGTAGGTCTCGTTCAGCGAGATCAACGTCTTGAGGCGCTCGTCATTGGCGGCGCTGCGGATCACAATCACCGCCTCTTTCTCGCCGAAGCTCGGGCCATAGAGGGTGATGTCGTGCAGGTCGTCGGGCAGGCGCACCTGGGCGATGCGCTCGATATCTTTCCGCGCCTTAACGAACTGCGGATTGTTCTGCAATTTCGGCTCGGCCATCTTCCAGACCTGGGATTGGCCGACTGCATCGACATCGACATGCAAAACCCACTTGGCCGACGCGGCGATAGTCTTCTGATCAAACGGCCGGGCGTGTGCTGCGGTACCGATCGCCAGTGCGCCCGCGAGGGCGGCGGTGATAACAAAACGTCTCATAGTATGAACTCCTTGAACGACACATCAATCTATACGTGGGGGCCCTGGGAATGGTTACAGGTTGAAACTTAAGGTTTATGCTGAGGGTGATTTTTGAGCTGCAGCATCGATCCACCACAGAAAAACTTTTTTCTTGCAACCTAGAACGTCGGCGTTATTCTTTCCTTGAGTCCTTAGTTCACATTCAGGATTACATTGAAAGGGGTTTTAAAATGTCTGTAACCGTACTCCTAAATAATTGGTCAGCGGCGAACCCCCCGACAGCGACAGATGATAACACCGATGGTTATGAGCCCGGTTCTCTTTGGCGGACCAGTACGGAGTTCTATATCTGCGCAAATGCCGCCACAGGTGCTGCGATCTGGACGCAAATTCCTTTGTTGGACTCGAACGGCCATTTAGTTGGGCCGATCATTAACCGCAACGGAACGCAAGCCGCTATTCCAGTTCTAAATGTGGGGGAGATTTACCAGACTACAGATAAATCTCAAGGAATTTACGGGAAGGCTGCCTCAACCAATCTTTTCATCGCCGCGCCGATGCAGATTTTTCGAAGCACCACCAATCCATGCACTACATGGAGTGATGCGGGCGTGTGGCATCAAATTCAGAGTAGGATCGGCGGAACTCCGATTCCGGTTATTATCACCCCAGGCTCGGCGGGCGAAATTTGGCGAATTTCAGGATATGTCCAGCTTGATATTGTTGATGGGGACGATTGCGCTTCATGGGTCATTGGTTTTTCAGATCAAAGTCATACTGAAGGGTTTTTCCCGGGTCACAAAGGTTGGGGTTGGGCTAGCGGGCCCGGGGTTGGTGGGATAGGTATAGGTCCGAATGCTGTCAGACCATTTGCCGGTGCTGGTGCTTGGGTAGTTACGCCTGACTACGCTTCTTACGTGTCCACCCAGCAAGATCCCATGATAACCTTTGACGTTACATTTAGGGCAACAGGTAGCACCGGAATCTATTTATATGGATGGACACAAACAGCGATTATCGATACGGTGAATGTCACTGAATACGTTGTGGTAGCACAGAGGATTGGATGACCACGCGAATATCAACCCCCACTGGCATCATTAGTCGCGCTCCAACGCCTGCGGACGCTGATATGACAGTTATCCAATCCTCTAACCCTGAGCTGGTGGCTCCGGGTACAACAACTTCCATACAAGTGGACCATGCCTTGTTGCTGAGACATACATCCGCAACACGTAAGACGGGATACATACTGGATGTTCACCTGTCGGGTTCTTTGGTTCCAACCGGGTCGATTATTACAATTGAAAATTTAACGCCTGAAATCGCCTCCATTTCAAACAATGTCGTTTCACACGTCTCTGATGGCGAAGCAATCATCAACCTTTTCACTCGATATACAGGCCGAGAATTGCATTTGACCATGGATACGAAAGGGGGTCTGACCATAGATGAATTTGTGGGCTATGAGGCGGGCTCAGCGCCTGGTGCTAACCAGGATGAAATTTCCGCAATCCTTCCGACAACAGGGCTGAACCAAGAGATATTTTCGGCTTATAATGTTCGAAGCACGTCATTTGTCGGGCGGAATATCTCAAATATTCATGCATTAATGTCATCTAGCAGCCGTGAAGAGAATGGAGGAACTAATCGTGCTTGGATGCGCTGGACACCAGTCGCGCCGGACATCGTGCTTTGCGCGGCGCACTATTTTCCTGGTCCATCACCGTTACAGTATAATCGTGCTGCTGGAATTAGACCCCAGTGGCGGACATCCGACAACACGTTGGTAGAACGTGAGATTATTGCGTCAAAGCAGGATATATTCGTTAATGATATTGATATGTCGATTAACGACATTATCGTCGCAAAACTGGACAGTGACTTGCCAGAATCTATTGGAATCCTTCCCTGTATTTTAGATTCAAGTGACTTTGGAACTGTTCAGTACGGACTCACTGTGCTGCTCTTCGATCAACGGCAGAAGCTTTATACGGCTACGTTAAGTGATTTTGATCGAGCAATGGAACTGCTTAGTTCGACGGTGTCCTCGCTATACTCTACATATACGAAGCTAAGCTATTTCAATGGAGATAGCGGATCACCAATTTGTCTCCTATTAGATAATACTCTCGTATTAGTCAAAATGGTGTCTAGTAATAATATTAAGCCTTATCAATCGTGGATCAATGCCACTATGTACGAGTTAGGTAGTCCCTACCAGTTGACGGGTTACAGTTACTCGCCGTAGTTCTTACGCGAGTCGTCTGCATGGTTGTTTTATCAGAGATTGCTAATAGTTTACTTCAGCATGTCTTTGACAGTGTTCCGCTCGTCAACCAGCTCTTTATTAGTGATCGCGATCTTCTCCCTAGCGAAATCATCGATGGGCAGGTTTTTGATGACTTCGTACGCGCCTGGCGCGGTGGTCTTGACCGGCAAGCCGGCCCAGACATCGGGGTCAAAGCCGTAATCGCCGTGGCTTTTGACTGCGACACTGTGGATCATGCCGGGCGTCATCAGGTCGCGCACGTGATCGACCAGCGCGTTGGCGGCCGACGCGGCGCTGGACATGCCGCGGGCGGCGATGATCGCGGCACCGCGCTTGCCAACCGTCTCCTGCATCTCGCTCTTCAGCCATTCCAGATGCCCGATCACCTGCGGGACGGGCTTGCCGTTGATTTTCGCGAGGTGGAAGGCGCTGAACATCGTGGGGCTGTGGTTGCCGAAGATGAACACGTCGCTGACGTTGGATACAAGGACATTCGCTTTCTTCGCCAGCTGCGTGGTCGCGCGGTTCTGGTCCAGCCGGACCATCGCGGTAAAGCGATCGGCCGGAAGGCGCTTGGCCTGGCTGGCGGCGATCATCGCATTGGTGTTGGCCGGATTGCCGACCACCGCCACGCGCGCATCCGATGCGGCCACGCGATCAATCACTCGGCCTTGCTCGATAAAGATCTTCCCGTTGTCCTTCAGCAGGTCCGCGCGCTCCATGCCTGGGCCGCGCGGCTTGGCACCAACCAGCAGGCTCCAATTGGCGTCGCCGAACGCCTCTTCGGGCTTGCTGGTCTGAACGATGCCGTGGAGAAGCGGAAACGCGCAGTCATCGAGCTCCATCGCGACGCCTTCGAGCGCTTTGAGCGCCTTTTCGACCGGCACTTCGAGCAACTGGAGAATGACCGGCTGATCAGCGCCGAACATCGCGCCCGAGGCAATCCTGAACAGCAAAGCGTAACCGATCTGACCGGCCGCCCCCGTGACGGCAACGCGAATGGGCTTCTTCATCGGAACGTTTCCTTTCGAGAAACAAAGAGTGAGAGGGGATATTGTCGTGAGTCCGCGCAGAGATTCAACCTGGCGGTGGAATAGTGACTTTTAGCCGCGGGCAGAAGGGCGTGATGGTCTGATACAGAGGTTGAAGTCCTTTGAATCCCCCCCCGAGAATCGCGGCAAGAAATATCGAACGCACGGATAACAGGGATTGGAGCCCGATTGTGAGGATGCAACCCACACGTAAAAACATTCAAACAAGAGCAGTCAGGCAAAAACGTTCAGGCAAAGACAGCATCAAAACAGAACCCAAAACAAACCGGCACGAGCCGAAGCTCGTGCCGGTTGAGTTGATGAACTAATCCGAACTTCCTAGTCGAATCGTACCTGATTAGGCGCGACGACGACGAAGAAGACCAAGTCCCGCGAGACCAGCGAGGCCGAGGGTGGTGGGTTCGGGAACGACATTCAATGTTACGCCGCCGTTAACGGCAACTCCGAACGTTCCACTAGCCGGCGTCTTACCGCCGTTGGGGTTGTTAGAAGAAGACACGTTCGTGCTATCTTCGTTCCAAGTTGCGGCGGCAGTGGTGCCACCAAGAGCCGGAACGGCCGGATTGTAAACAAGAGTTCCAGGCGCTACAGCTGTCGGTTTGAAGATGAGATATCCCAGGAGATGCTCATACCCTTCAACGTTGGCACTCGCATCTGCACCAATGAAGGTGACCTGCGATCCGTTACCCGAACCTAGTCCGGCATTGGTCGCGCCTGCGGGCGTCAATCCGAAGTTAACCGGAGCGCCCGCAGTGGTTGCATTGCCCGTGCGTGGACGGAAGAAGGCTTGACCCGCAGTGTTATTCACCTGCGCGGTCGAGCCCCAGTCGCCAACACCGTCAGCAGACAAGTTGCTTGCCAGACCGGATTCAGCTCCAGAACCGGTCCACGAAGGTCCCAAGTTAGTCCGAGTGATGCTGCCGGCGATGCCAGGAGAAACAATCTGACTGATAGCAGCGACAATAGCACTCTGCAGACCTTCGCGAGCAGCCGTGCCATTGGTAGCACCCGTAACACGACCGTACAGCGAAATTGCTATTGGGCTCAGGGTCGTAAGGGTAGCCGTCTTATTGTCGCCCGAGTACGTAGCACCATTTGTGCCGTTATTCGCATCAGTGACGAGTTCGAAGGTGTCCGGGTCTTCGTGTGTAACCACGACTGTTGGATTGAACCGGAACTCGACCGTCAAGGCCGCGTCTGCGGCTTGACCGAATCCTAAGACTCCGACAGCGGTGGCCGCTGCGACTTTCAGAATTGACTTACTCAACATACTCATTTCCTTTCTCCCGTGCTCCAGTATCATTAACTAGGATCACGTAAAACACTCCGTAAAGATTCAAATATAATCTACACGCTATTTCTGCCACAACTTCTGTACTTACGCATCCCTCTCCTGTGGGAAAATGATGGAATTCTACAGACAGGACCTGACTAGGAACCGTTTTATTCAGCGAGCAATTGATCTTGACGTTCCGATATTATCGGAGAATCACGATCGAAGTGGCATCTCTGACTCACGGAATCGGCCTCCTCAAGCCAATCTCGTGAACCGCGTCCTGCCCGACGCGGCAAATAAAGCGTTCCTCCTCTCCGAGCTCCAGATAACTTCAGACCGGAACACTGATAAGAATTTACACGACCCAAGTTCATAGTCAAGCAAAAAACGCGCGTACGTCCGATTTCACAATTTCCACACAAACCATCCGAAAAACGTGGTGTCTTGTCCGCCATGCCAAGCGAATTATTGGCAAATTAGGCAAGCTCGGGACGCGTGAATCGAGGTTTCTGCTCGTGGCGGTCAATTGGTTAATTCTACTGGGAATTGCGCATCGGTACGGATGTCACGGCCGGCTCAGTCGGTTCGAGATCGCGTCCTGGCCTAGCTTTTCGTCGGGGACATAGTCGATCCGAAACAGCAGGAAATCCGCATCCGGCGTCGGGCGTGTCCAGAAAAACCGCCAATTCGTCGGTGCGCGACGACTGGCGATCGAAAGGTCCGCTGTAGCGGTGAAATCGACTTGATAGGCGTTGGCGTCTTCGTTGATTTCGATGTTGCCGATGGTGATGTCCTTCACGCCGATGTCTTCGGCGGATTTCTCGGCGCCTTTTGTCAGTTGATCGCGGCCGTTATAGAAGTAGAAGCGCACTTCAGGGTCGAGCAACGCCGAGAATTTCGGCCAATCACGTTTGTCCACCGCCTCGGCGATTTCCCTGGTTTTTCTCGCCAGCGCTTCATGGGTTGATTCCAGTACCGTCGCCATCACAAGAATTCCCGCGGCGATCAATGAGCAGATCAGTCCGGCGGTTTTCATGTTCTTATTCTGTCGCGAGTTTCCCTGGAATAGCAGGATCACTGCGATCAGCGCGACGACCGAAGGAACGTACCACGGCGGGTTTGCGAGTAATTCGGGCATGAGCGGACACCTCGTTAATTCCTTATCGGATAGATCACCCGCGTCCGATAAATACGAAATCGCCAGCGGCGCAGTTCGCGTGGCGATTCACCGAGTCTTATGCTCAAGTCCACTTTGGCAACATCCACCGCTGACATGACCGACAAACTGTTTGTCGAAAATCTCTATGTAGAAAATCTGTCGGCCCTTTGGGCAACCGATCCAGCGCTGGCCGAGCAACTCGACGCCATTGACGACGCCGATCATCTATCCGCCGAGCCAGCCAAATCGGGTCTGGCAACACTTGCTGTCACCGCTCCCGACGGCCGGCGCATCTACCTGCATTCGCGCTACGACCCGGCGGAAGAAGCCGACCGACTGGTGAACAAGGTCGGCCGCGACTCGCACGAGCTTTTCGTGCTCGGAATGGGGCTTGGCCATCATGTGGCGCGCCTGCGCGAGCAGCGCCGCGAGGCGACATTGTGGGTCTTCGAGCCGGACTTGCGCGTGATCATCGCTGCGCTGGGCGTGATCGACGTATCGAGCGCGATCCTGGACCGCAAGCTCCGGATCATCGCCAAACCCGAGAAAGGCAAGCTCTTCGCCGACTGGATGCCGCAACTGGCCGCAATGGCGGTGGGGCACCAGATCGTGGAGCACGCGCCGAGCGTTCAACTGCACGCGGACTTTTTTGCCGGCGTGCGCGGCTTGGTGGAGGAGTTCCTGGCCTTCGGCAAGACGACGATCAACACGCTCCTCGTCAATAGCCGCCGAACGTGTGAAAACCTGGCGGAAAACATCCCGTGGTACGTCGCATCGCCGGGCGTCGGCCGACTGAAGAACGCGATGGCCGGCCAACCAGCGATCATCGTCGCTGCGGGTCCAAGCCTGCGCAAAAACAAACATCTCTTGCCGCAAGCGGCCGGCAAAGCGGTCATCATCTCGGTGCAGACGTCTTTCCAGCAATTGTTGGACATCGGCGTCGAGCCGCATTTCGTCACGTCGCTCGACTACCACGACATCTGCACTCAGTTCTTCCAGAAAGTCGCGCCGACAGTTCGCACGGAGTTGATCGCCGAGCCCAAGGCCACGCCGAAAATATTCGAGCTGAACCCCGGGCCGGTGTCGCTGCTGGGCAACGAATTTGTCGAGCGACTGCTGCGCGAGATGAAGCTCGATCGCCCGCGCCTGCCCGCCGGCGCGACGGTGGCGCATCTGGCATTTTATCTCGCCGAGCATCTGGGGTGCAATCCGATCATCTTCGTCGGGCAGGATCTGGGCTTCAGCGAAGGGCTCGCCTACGCCCCGGGCACGAGCTACGACGACATGTGGCGGCCGGAACTCGGGCGATTTAATTCCGTCGAGATGATGCAATGGCAGCGCATCGTGCGCGACCGCGCGATCCTGCGCCGCGTGCCGGACTATCAGGGACGCCAGACCTACACTGAAGAACGCCTGTTCACCTATCTACAGCAGTTCGAGCGCGATTTTCTAAAGAGCGATCGCCGGATCATCGACGCCACTGAAGGCGGCGTCGCCAAGCGCGGCACCACGCCCATGACGCTCGCTGATGCTCTGTCGCAATACTGCCAGGCCCCGCTTGGAACCCAGATCCCGCAGCACGAAGGTCTCGATTGGTCGCGTCTATCGGCGGCCGCGGATTCACTGCGCACGCGGCGCGACGAAGCCGTTGAGATTGAGCAGATCAGTGCCCAGACATTGCCGCTGCTTCAGGCGATTCGTGACGCGCTGCCGGATCAGGCAAAGATCAACGCGCTGATCGCCCGGATCGATCCGCTGCGCAGCCGAATGGGTGCGTTATCGCTGACATACGAGCAGATCACGCAGTTCATGCAGCAGAGCGAGCTCGATCGATATGCTGCTGATCGCCGGATCGCGGCCGCGGGGGTGGACGGGGTGGAAAAGCAGAAGCGGCAGACCGATCGCGATATCGCCAATGTAGAGCACATCATCACCGCGTCGGCCGCGTATCAGGCGCTGATGTCCGGCTGCCTCGAGACAATCGACGCGTTCATTGCCAGAGGAAGCCTTGCTGAAGGACTGCCGCAATGAAGACGATCGCGCTGCTTTCAATGCTTCACGAAGCTCCCGCCGCCAATAGCGGCACGCGGCGATTCCGCGGCGAAGCGGTCCTGGCCTGGACGCTCCGCCGCCTGGCGCGCTCGACGCGATTGAACGGCGTTTTCGTATCGGCCTGGCTCGATCAGCGCGGCGGACTGCATAATGTGCTGGCGGATTCGGACATCCACGACTGCGGAACTCGTCGCCCGATCCAGCAGCTCGACGCGATAACCGCCGCCCAGCGCTGGTCCGACGGCTGGCGCGGCGGACTGCTGGCGACGTGTGCGTTCGATCGCGGATATGTCGGTGAAATTGTCCTGGAACTCATGACCAGGTCTGACGCCGACGCGATCGTGCTCATCGACCCGGCCGCAGCGCTGGTGGATTCGCAAATCATCGACCGCCTGATCCAGACCGCCGCCGACGGCCAGCGCGATTACTACTTCACCCAAGCTCCGCCCGGGCTCGGCGGCGTACTGCTGAAGCGGGCAATGGCCGAGCGGCTTGCAACCGGGCGGACGCACCCGGGCAAGGTCGTGCATTACCTGCCCGATGCGCCGGTGCTGGACCCGGTGACGAGCGACGCGTGCGTAGCCATGCCGCTGGAAATTTCGCGATCGTTGGACCAGTTTCTGCTCGATTCCGAGCGTCAGATCAATCGCATCACCGCCGCCACCGAGCCGCTGAACGGCACGTTGATCTCCACCGAGGCCAATGCGATCGCTATGCGCGTCGCGACCGTGCAGCGGCGGAGCAAGTTCCCGCGCGAGATCGTCATCGAACTCACCGCGCGACGGCTGACCCGCCCGGTCTTTAATCCGATCTCGCACTTGTCGATCGATCGCGCGGACCTTTCACTCGAATCGCTGGACCGCGTGCTCGCACAGGCCACGCGGTACGACGACGTGCGCATCACACTCGCCGGCATCGGCGATCCGCTGCTTCACCCGCAATTGCCTGACGTGCTATCGCGCTTACAAGGCCTGCACGCGGTGAGTCTCGAAACGGATCTGCTGGAGACCAGCAAAGAGACGCTCGACGCGCTCGTGCGGGCGAATATCGATGTCATCTCCGTTCATGTCCCGGCGATGACGCCCGCCACCTATGCCGCGATGATGGGCGCCGATCGGCTGATGGAAGCGGTTGAAAACATCAAGCGCCTTCTCTGGGCACGCCAGCAGCGCGGCCAGGGGACGCCGATCATCGCGCCGACCTTCGTGAAGGCGACCGCGAACCTCGACGAAATGGAACAATGGTACGACACGTGGCTGAGCGCGATCGGCAGCGCGGTGATCACCGGCCCCGGCACTTTCGCGGCGCAGGTGCCCGATTGCTCGGCGGCGGATATGTCGCCGCCGGTGCGGCGCGCGTGTCAGCGGATCGAGTCGCGGCTGACGATTCTCAGCGACGGAAAAATCGTCATGTGTGAGCAGGACGTGCTCGGCATCAACGCCCTGGGGCATGTTTTAACGCAGGATTTGGAAGACGTCTGGAATCAGGGAATGCAGCCCCTGCGGACAGCGCACGCTGGCGGGCAACCGCTGCCGGTGCTCTGCACAGCCTGCCGCGATTGGTATCGTCCATGACAGATCACGAGATCAAAAATCCTCCAACGCCTGACGCGCCTCGCGCAACAGTTCTTGGCGTAGTGATGGCCCGCGCCGGCAGCAAAGGGCTTGCTGATAAGCACACGCTTCCGCTGCTGGGCCGGCCAGTAATTGACTATACGCTGGAGCACGTGCGGTCTTCGGCGCTGCTGACGAGCACGGTCGTATCGAGCGACTCAACCGGCGTTCTTCAACTTGCTGCGCGGCGCGGGTTTGATGTACTGCACCGGCCGCCGCACTTGTGCACGGATATCGCCTCGGTGCAGGCGGTGATGCTCCACGCGCTGGATGCATCCGAGCAAAGCGGTGTCCGATTCGACGCGGCCGTCATCCTGTACGGGAATGTCGCGGTGCGCGGCGAGGGTGTGATTGATCGGGCGATACAACATTGGTGCGACACACGCTGCGACAGTGTCCGCACGTTCTGCACCGTCGGCAAATGGCACCCGGCATGGATGAGTCATCTGCGCGGCGACATCGTCGAGCCGTTGCGGCCGGGGAGTATTCATCGCCGGCAAGATCTCGAGCCGGTCTATCTGCATGATGGTGCTGCGGTGGTGATGTCGCGCGATTCACTTCTGCGCGGGCAGGCGACGCCGGACGACCCGCACGCGATGTTCGGCACCGACCGGCGCGGCGTGGAAACGCAGATGGGTGAGACCATCGAAATCGATCATCGCCGCGATCTCTACTGGGCCGAGGCGGTGTTGCGCGAGCAGCAGGAGCAGGCGCCATGACAATCGGCGGCCGCGAGATCGGAGCCGAGCGGCCGGTCCTGGTGATCGCCGAGATCGGCGTCAACCATGACGGCTCGGTCGAAACGGCGCTGGCGCTGGTCGCCGCGGCTGCAAAAGCCGGCGCGGATGCCGTGAAGCTGCAGGTTTTCACCGCCGAGCGATTGCTGCATCCGTCGGCGCGATTTGCCAACTATCAATCCGACCGAACCACCGCAGTTGACCCGGCCGCGATGCTTCGGCGATACGAACTGGCTGACGAGGCATTGTCCGTCATCGTCGCCGCGATCCGCGACGCGGGATTGATACCGATCGCCACGCCGTTTTCACCGGCGGATGTGGATCGCGTAGTCGCAATCGGCGCGGCCGCGATCAAGATCGCATCTCCGGATCTTGTAAACAAAGTATTGCTTGGACGCGCGTGCGCAACCCGGTTGCCGATGATTCTCTCAACCGGCGCCGCGGCGCGCGCCGAGATTGATGCCGCCGTCGAATGGCTGCGGTTGCGGGCCGCGAATTTATCGCTGTTGCACTGTGTCAGCAGCTATCCGACGTCGCCGGCGGAGACCAATCTGCGCTGGATCGTTGACCTCGCGCGATTCGGCCTGCCGGTCGGCTATTCGGATCACTCCACCGAACTGATCGCCGGAGCGCTTGCGATAGCGAGCGGCGCGTCGATTATCGAAAAGCACCTCACCTACGACACCAGCGCCGCCGGCCCGGACCACTCGGCCAGCTTCGACCCCGGCCAATTTGCTGAGTATGTAAAACTAATCCGTCTCGCCGAACAGATGCGCGGCAGCGCGACGCGCCATGTGCTGGACTGCGAGAATGACGTCCGCTCGGTCAGCCACCAGAGCCTGGTCGCGGCGCGCACGATCGACAAAGGCACCGCCATCACCCACGCCGACCTGACATGCCAGCGGCCGGGTGACGGGATATCCGCGTGGGAACTCGACGCGATTGTCGGCCGTCGCGCAGCGGTGCGGATCGAAGCGGGCGCATTGTTATCGCAAGCCGCGTTGTCGCCCGCGATGCTCGATTCATCCAGCGAGGCCGGCAATGCACGCTAGGCGCATCTGCTACGTCACCGGCACCCGCGCCGAGTTCGGATTGATGCGCTCGACGCTTCACGCGATCGCGGCCGATCGCCGGCTCGAACAGCAACTGGTCGTGACGGGTATGCATCTGAGTCGCAAGCACGGATACTCACTCGACCGAATCCTCGCTGACGGATGGGCAGTCGACGCGATCGTCCCGTGGCGTGCAACAAAATCCGGTTCCCTTGCGTCGGCGGTGGGGCGTGCGACGGCGGCATTCGCGGGCGTGTTTGAAAAGCTCGATCCGCACATCGTTCTCATCTGCGGCGACCGCGTCGAACCATTCGCCGCCGCCAGCGCCGCGCATATCGGCGGGTACGCGGTCGCGCACGTGCACGGCGGTGATCGGGCGATGGGCCAGGTGGATGATTCTCTCCGCCACGCGATTACGAAGTTATCGCACATTCACTTTTGCGCCACGCCGCAAAGCGGCGCGCGCGTGTTCCAACTTGGCGAGCAACGGCGGCGCATCCACGTCGTCGGTGCGCCCGGACTCGACGACCTGTGTTCGCTCGCTTGGTCGAACCCGTCAGAAAAGATCGACGCGGTGATTGCATTGCACCCGGAGTCGGTGGATGAGGAGCGTGAATACGCCCGCGCCCGGATGCTGCTGGCGGCGGTGCGCGACGCGGGGGCGGAAACGATCGTCATCATCAATCCCAACAACGACCCGGGCTGGCGCGGTATCGCCAGGTGCTGGACGGAGTCGGCAAAGATCAAAGGCACCACATTCGTCGGCGACCTGCCGCGCGGCCGATTTGCGGCCCTAATGGCGGCGGCGGGTGTGCTGGTCGGAAACAGCTCCGCCGGCATCATCGAGGCGGCAGCGCTGCGGCTGGGTGTGGTCAATGTCGGATCGCGCCAGGCGGGGCGCGAGCGGGATGCGAATGTGGTTGATGTGCCGTGGCGCAAAGCAGCGATCACGGCGGCGATCACTTCGATTCTTCGCCAGCGCCGCACAAAGCGCTACAGCGGCCGAAGCGTTTACGGACGCGGCGACGCGGGTAAGCGTATCGCGGCTGTGTTAGCGGACGTGGCAATTAATGATCAATTGCGAAGAAAATTGATCCGCTACTGACTTGTCCGGTCAAGTGGCTGCCTGCGCCGCTCGATACCAGATACGAGGCAACAGCACACCATGGCTACCGCAACCGCACCCAATCCGGCCGAACTGACCAAACATGCGATCGCCAAGCTCACCGCAATCGCCACATTGCCCGAGGTAACCGGCAAGATCCTTGCGACGGTTGAAGACCCAAAATCATCCGCCGCACAATTGCACAAGATCGTGTCGCACGACCCGGCGCTGATCGCGCGCATTCTCAAGGTCGTCAACAGCGCCTTCTACGGCCTGCCCGGGCAAATCGCTTCGGTCGAGCGCGCGATCGTATTGCTCGGCCTGAACGCGGTGAAAAACATCGCGGTGGCGGCGGGGCTCGGGCAGATGTTTCGTGGCGTAAAACTCTGCGACGGATACACCGCCCGCGATCTGTGGTCACACTGCCTGGCGGTCGCGGTGGTGGCGCGGGAACTAGCGAAACGCGGAAAGCTGCCGATCGCCGAGGAAGTGTTTCTTTGCGGGATGATTCATGATCTGGGCATTCTCGTCTCGCTCCAGACTTGGCCGGAACAATTGCGGGCGGTTTGCGAAAAAGCCAAGACGTCCGAACAGTCGTTCATCGAAATCGAAACCGAGATCATCGGCGTCGATCACCAGCAACTCGGCCGGGCGATCGCGGAGCGGTGGCAGTTTCCCGAATCATGCCAGATGGTCGCCGGGCATCACCATAATCCGGAACTGGCCAATGATGTGACGCGCACGCTGGTGACGGTGATCCACATCGCCGACACGCTCTGCTGCCAGGAGAAGCAAGGCTTCCCCCTGACGGCCGCCAATCAGCGCACCGCTGAAGAAGCGGGGGCTCGGATCGGGCTCGATGCGGCGCTGATTGAAGGCGTTCGCCGCGAGATTGCGACCATCGTTCAAAGCGCGTCTGCCCTGATGTAGATTCAAGTCAAACAGATCAAGTGAGATTGAACTGCGAGACGAGCCGCTCGCCGGGCTCGATCGAAACCGGCAGTTCGCACCAGAACGTCGCTCCGCGGCCGACTTCACTCTCAACTCCGATTGTTCCACCCAGCAGCCCGGTCAACTCGCGCGCGATCGCCAGGCCAAGCCCGGTGCCGCCATGCTGGCGAGTGTGCGACTGGTCCGCCTGGCGGAATTTCTCGAAGATCACCTGCTGCATATCCGGCGCAATGCCCGGACCCAGATCGATCACGCTGATCCGCACCCGGCCGTTATCAGCTTTGGTGGCGGTGAGGCGGACGGTGCTGCTTTCGGGGGAAAATTTCAGCGCGTTCGACAGGAAATTATAGAGCACCTGCTGCAGTCGCGCGCCGTCAGTCTGGATGATCGGCACGCCGGGCTCGGTTGACTGTGCGATCGTGAGCTTCCGCTGCTCGCATAGCGGACGGAGCAGATTCACCAGTCCTTCAAACAGGTCCGCCAGCACGATCGGCTGCACGCGGATCTCCATCTTGCCCGCTTCGATCTTCGCGAGGTCGAGCAGATCGTTAATCAGTTCCAGCAGGCTCGATCCGCCGTTGACGATGTTCTGAAGATAGCGCGCCTGCTTGGTCTCGATCGGCAGCGAATCCTTCAGCAGATCGGCAAAACCGAGAATGGAATTTAATGGGGTCCGCAGCTCGTGGCTGACATTGGCGATGAACTCGCTCTTGAGCTTGTTGGATTCAAACAGCGCGACGTTCGCCTCGGCGAGTTGCCCCAGACGTGCGTCCAGGCTTTTGTTTAAATCGCGCAGCTTGTCCTGCGAACTCTTCATGTTCGCGAGCATCTGGTTCAGCGTTTCGGAGAGCTGCTGAAACTCATCGCCGCTGTTGATGTGGGATCGAATGTTCAAGTCGCCGGCGGACACCTTTTCGGCGGTCTCCTGCAGCACGCGTACGGGCTTGAGGATGATGCGCGTGGTGATCAGATAGAGCGTGACGCCCGCGAGGGCGCCGGCGATCAGCCCCGCGATCAGCAATAGCACGCGATTGAGCAATTGCTGCTGGCCGGACGTTTGCGACGGGATATCAACACTGACAATCCCCAGCAGCGGCGGCGTGTCGGCCAGCGCGA
The DNA here is from genome assembly GCA_014379105.1 of Phycisphaerae bacterium. Lineage (GTDB taxonomy): Bacteria > Planctomycetota > Phycisphaerae > Tepidisphaerales > Tepidisphaeraceae > JACMML01. The sequence continues at coordinate 2,344 of JACMML010000162.1, read as the reverse complement.
CGCGCTGTGTGGTGGGCGCGTTACCCAGCGGTGTCAGCCCGGCGTCTGAAGCGTGGCACTGCAGGCACGTGCCGCGAAGCAACAGAGGCTGCGCGTAGCGATATCGATTGCTCGAGCGCAACAGGCTGCTGCGCGATCGCCGGTCCGGGTCTTTGATAAACGCCTGGATGGACTGTTTTTCAAACCGTGATAGTTCGTCCGAATTCTGACGGGCCAGCGCGATGACGCGCGGATACCGCGTCTCGTCTTCGTCGGTGGGGCGGGTTGCTACATCACGCACCGCGCGGAGCAGCGGGCGCGTCGTGGCGCTGGTCTGCAAATCCACGTGCTGGCGCATCGTCTGCTCGGCCAGCAATCGCGCGGCGCTTTCGTTGGGCTGTTCGCTCAATTGTTCCATGCGCTGCCATGGCACGAACAGCGCCGCACAGATGACCAGCACCACCGCCACGCCAAACAGCAGCTGGCACTTGGTGGCCAGCGAGATTTTGAGCTGTCGCAGCCATCGGAACATTAAGTCCGCATTCTACACGGTCTTACGCCCGCTGTAGATGGTCCAGAATCAGCCGGCACACCTCGGGCGCTTCGTAGGCCGCTTTGGTTACCAGCTCCGCGCGGTTCGTAATCAGTACCGGACCCGCCTCGGCGGAAATCGGCGGTGCGCCGTGGCTGCCTTTGACCAGACTCGCGTCGAGCGGAATAACGTCCATCAGGTATCGCATCCCCAGCTTCTTGCGAAGCAGTTTCCCGGCGATCTTCAGCTTCGGACGGCTGATTGTTGGGTCAAGAAATAGTTCAACCGGATCGTATCCCGGCTTGCGGTGGATATCGACGGTGCGGGCAAAATCCGGCGCGGACCGATCATCGAACCAGTAATAGTACGTAAACCACGCGTCCGGCTCGGCGATCGCGATGATGTCCCCGGCGCGGTCGTGGTTGAGATGAATCTCCCGGCGCTGGTCGCCAACGTACACGCGCGCCACGCCGCGAAGCGCCGCCACGATCTTTCGCGTCTCCTCGAGCACGCGCGAGTCGTTGACGTAGATGTGGGCGACCTGGTGATCCGCCACCGCGAACGCGAGGCTCGCGCCGCAATCGAGCAGTTCGCGACCGAGCTCGTCGCGGATGCGAATCAGGTTATTCTCGCGCAACGCCCGATTGATATGCACCGGCCGACTCACCGGCGAGATGCCGTACTCGCTGAGCAGCAGAATATTCGCGCCCGCGAAATGATCGAGCAGCCGGCCAACCTCGGCATCGACCGCGCGGAGTTCCGCGGCGATCGCCGGGTCGTCCGGGCCGAGTTTCTGCAGGCAGTAGTCCAGATGGGGCAGGTATACGAGTGTCAGCGTGGGGCGGTGCGTACGATCAACCTCGATCGCCGCCGATGTGATCCAGGTGGATGAATCGATCGAACTGGCCGGTCCCCAGAATTTGAACAGCGGAAACTGCCCGAGCTTGCGCTGCAGGTCGTCGCGCATCGGCAGCGGATGGGTATGGATATCGGGGAGTTTGCGTCCGTCGGCGGGATACATCGGACGCGGCGTGACTGAGTAATCGGCGCTGGAATACATGTTGTACCACCAGAACAGATTGGCGGCTGTCATCTTCGGGTCGATCTGTTTGGCGAGATCCCAAACACTCGGCTTCTGCACCAGACGATTCGACTGGCGCCAGAATCGCACCTCCGCCTCTTCGCGGAAGTACCAGCCGTTGCCGACAATCCCGTGCTCGTCCGGCCAGGCGCCGGTGAGATAGCTTGATTGCACACTGCACGTCACCGCCGGCAGCACCGGATTCACGCGCGCCGTCGCACCGGCCGCCGCCAGCGCACTGATGCGCGGCGTGTGCGCGCCGATCAGCGCCGGCGAGAGACCGACCACGTTAATGACCACTGTCTTGTGCACCCGCGGCAGGTTGATCGCTCGTGTGTGGATCGTCAAGCGCGTATAAACCCCGGCATGCCTTCAGCCCGCATGCTTACAGCCCGCATGGTTCCAGTCCGCGTGATCCTTGTCCCTGGCATGCTCGATGCCGACAAATGCATAGATCATGCAGTCGTCGTCTTCGACGTGTTGCGAGCGACAACGACGATGGCGGCAGCGCTCGATGCGGGCGCGGTGGCGATACGTGTTTTTGCATCACTCGATGCTTGCCGGCAGGCAGCGCGTGAATTCGCCGGGCCGAAGCTCACGCTTGGGGAAAAGGATTGCCTGCCGCCTGCGGATTTTGATCTGGGGAACAGCCCCGGCGACTGCGACGTCGCACGCTGCGGCGGCAAAACGCTATTTATGTCCACCAGCAACGGCACGCGCGCGCTGCTGGCCGCCCGCGCGGCGCGGGTGCT
>JACMML010000161.1 GCA_014379105.1 Phycisphaerae bacterium | reverse complement strand
TGGGCTTCCAGCCCATGTAGTACATCAAACACAACATGGGCTGGAAGCCCATGCCACAAAACTTGCGCCATGTTCCCCGTTGCCGGTGCCGATTGCTGATGCGATCGCGGATTCGGAAGGGGACGGACAGATTGAAGTTTACGATCAAATCAGTTCTGCAAAAGCCACGCTGTTTATAGAAACCATCGCACCGCCTCAGGAATTGATCGTGTTCGGCGCCGGTCCGGACGTGGTGCCGCTGGTGGATATTGCTACCACGCTTGGCTGGCGCATTACTATCGTCGCTGCACCTCCGGCGACGCATGCCGCCGAGCGGCTGCGAAGGGCGCACCGAATTATCGTCACCGGCTCGGAAGCGCCCACCGCCGGCGTTGAAATACCGCGCGACGCGGCGGTGGTCGTGATGACACACAACATCGCGCGGGACCGCGCGATCCTCGCGAACCTCCATACGCGGCCGGCGTATCTGGGTATTCTTGGACCGACGCACCGGACGGAGCGAATCCTTGATGGCCTGACGTTTCGGATCGACGATCAGAGCGTCTATGCGCCGGTTGGTCTGGACATCGGCGCGCAGGCGCCGCAGGAGATCGCGCTGTCGATCATCGCCGAGATCACCGCATGGCGCACCGGCCGTAGTGGCGGGCCACTTCGGGAACGGGATGGGCCGATTCATACCGCCGGTCGGGTTCCTGTACAGGGCGTTCCCGTACGGAGAGTTCCCGCAGGGGCGTCATTGACGCGGCTCATTCCCAGCGGAGCGGTGTGATGCAAATCGCCGCGGTGCTCCTGGCGGCCGGCGGTTCGCGCCGCATGGGCCGCGCGAAACAATTATTGGAGTATCAGGGAGAAGCGCTGGTGCGCCGTGCCGCGCGGACGATCATCGAAGCCGGCTTTTCGATGTTGCACGTCGTGGTTGGCGATCAATCAGCCGGTGTGATTCGCGCAATTCAAGATCTAGACGTCACCATTTGCGAAAACCCTCACTGGGAAAAGGGCATCGGGACCAGCATCCGCGCCGGCGTGCGATCGATTCGTGCAGCGCACCCGCTCGCCGATGGAATCCTCATCGCGCTGACCGACCAGCCTGGAATCGCCGTCTCTCACTTCACGGCGCTGCGGTCGCGGTTTGAGTCGCACCATTGCGCTGTCGGATCAAGCTATAACGACGCGACAGGCGTGCCGGCCATATTTAGCCGAGCGTATTTCGAAGAACTGATGGCGCTGCCCGACGATCAGGGCGCAAAATTGCTGCTGAGCAGGCCGGGAATCCACGTGGAGACCATCCCACTCACCGACGCGCAGGACATTGATTTACCAGCCGACTATGACCGCCTGCTCGGCCGATGACCCGGCTGCATTTCTTTAGCGCACACGGCTTCCCTGGCGGGTATCATCCTCCTCCGCAATCGCTGTGTGTTTCGGGGTTGGGTGTCTTTGAGAGAACTTATATGTTGAAACAGATCATCGCCGCGTCGCTCGTCGTCTCGTCCCTGTGTTTTGCCGAGACAGCGCCCGACCCGCTGCCGCCGCCATCGCCGATGCCCGCGCCGTCGCCAACCACGCCGCCGATGCCGTTGCCGGTACCAAATGACTTACCCAACGATGTGCCATCCGTTCCCGCGCCGGCAATCGCCGAGCCGGCACGGACCCCGGCAACCTTGCCGACCACCGCCCCCGCCACCGCGCCGTCGGCCCAGAAATCGTCTCCCTCCACCCAGCCGTCCGCGTGGAAGAAGTTCCCCACGCCCGGCGAACTCGCTCGGCTGATGATGGCGAAAAAGACCGAAGAGCAGAGCAAAATCCAGGTCGCCTACTTCAATCTTTCACAGACATTCCGCGAGAAGCCATCGGAGTTCAGCCTGTTTGGCGATAACGCCCCGACGCTGCGCGAATTTATCGAGCGCCTGGAACTAGCGCGCGACGATCAGAGTATCAAGGCGGTTCTGTTCTACATCGGCAGCGGCACGGGACTGCAGATGGCCCAGGCGCAGGAGGTGAGTGCGGCGCTGTCGGAGCTGCGCCGCGCGGGTAAGAAGACATTCGTCTACGCCGACACCTACGACACCGCCAGCTACATGCTCGCCAGCGCCGCGACCAATATCTGCCTCATGGAAGGCGGCGAAGTTTTCGTACCGGGCATCGGGTTTGAGACGATGTTCTTCAAAGGCGCGCTCGACAAGCTGGGTGTGCACGCCGATTACGTGCAGATCGGCGAATACAAAGGCGCCGAAGAGCCGTTCACACGCACCGAGCCGAGCACGGAACTCAGCGGCGAGATGAACAAGCTCGTAGACGCCTATTTCCGCCAGATCGTCGACACGATCTCACTTCACCGCGGATTGACCAACGAAAATGTGAAGCGCGTGATCGACGACGCGATGATCAGCGCCAAGCAAGCCAAGGCGGCGGGGTGGGTGGATCACCTGGTCGATTCCGACGGGCTGCGCGACCTGATGAAGTCCGAACTCGGCGACGAGGTGAACATCGTCCACGACTACGGCGACGCTGCATCCGCGGACGTAGACACGTCCAACCCGTTCGCGATTTTCCAACTGCTCAACCGCAAGCCGGTCGTGAGCGAAAAACCGCAGATCGCGATTGTCTACGCGGCCGGCACCATCGTGGACGGGCGCGGGGGAGACGGTTTGTTCGGCGGATCGAGCATCGGCTCCGAAGATATCCGCCGGGCGATGCGCATCGCCGGCCGTGATGAAAAGGTGAAGGCGGTGGTCATTCGCATCGATTCACCGGGGGGAAGCGCGCTGGCGAGCGAGGCGATGTGGCAATCGGTGCGGCACGTCAGTGCGAACAAGCCGGTGATCATCTCCATCGGTTCGATGGCCGCCAGCGGCGGGTATTACCTGGCGTCGGCGGGTGATTACGTCGTGGCCGACCCGGCGGCGATCGTCGGGTCCATCGGCGTGGTCGGCGGAAAGTTCGTGCTGACCGATCTCTACGAAAAGCTCGGCATCACCACGACCGATTTCAAGCGCGGCCAGAACGCCGACCTGTTCAGTTCCAACACGCGGTTCGACGACCGGCAAAAACGGATGATCCGCACGTGGATGCGCAATACTTATGACCAGTTCACCGATCGAATCCGCGAGACGCGCGGCAATAAGATCAAGAACATCGATGACATCGCCCGCGGCCGAATCTTTCTCGCCGCCGACGCAAAGGAGCTGGGAATGGTCGATGAACTCGGCGGCCTGGCGACCGCGATCACCCACGCCGCCGGCGACGCGGATATGGAGTATGGCGAATATGATGTAACGGTCCTGCCGCCGCCAATGACGCTAGCCGATTACATCAGCGGCCGTTCCGACGACGACGCGGCGATGCCGTTTTCATCGCCCCTGATTTTAACTTCTCGAAGTTCCACTCCCGGTGTTTCTGCCCCCCATGTGAAGCTGGAGATCAAAGCCGATTCACTGCTCCACTCGCTGCCGCGTAACATCAGAACGTCTCTGTCGCAGCAACTGGATTTGATGCGCATCCTGGAAGATCGGCCGGTGGCATTGATGGCGCCGTTCGTGATGACGACGAAATAAATAAAGCTCGAACAAGGAGACTTGGCAGCCGCTATTCCAACGGAATCTGCGGCTTGTCGTCGTCGCGTTTGGGCAGATCGATCACGATACGCGGCCGTTCCGCTTCGCCCGAGCTATCCGTGCGATCCGGGCGATCCACGCGGTCGGTGCGCGGTGCGGGTTGCTGGCCGGTGAGGGGGACGATCACGGACTTCTTCGCGTCGCCGCCGGCGCGGAAATCATCCACCGCGTCCTTCATCTCACCCGCCATGCCGCGCAGCGTGACGCCGCCGACGTAGCCCATCGTCAGCAGCAGTGCCGCCACATGCAGCACGCCAAGCACGATCGCACAAAAGCCGCGGCCGTAGACGTCATTGAGGAAATAGTAGAGCGTGCTGAACAACACGATTCCGAGCAGGCAGGCGAACGTGAAATAGTAGTAGGTCTTGTTCTTGATCATGTCCTGCCGCGCCAGGCAGTAGAGAAAGAACGCCGCGATGACTGTGGTGAGGCCGTCGAGCATGGTTGCAAAGGATAGCAGCGCCGGACCAAGAAACCGAACAATCCAATCGCCAAAGGATCGGATATCCCAGTTGCCGTCACATCCACCACGCTTAATGCGCTAAAATAAATATCTTGACACGAATGTGGGTAGCGGGGCATATTGTGCCTCGTTCAGACAGGGTGTTGGGGCCAAAGGGAGGCCGTCATGCGAATCTCGCTGACTTTTGCAGCTTTAATAGTCGTCGGCAGCGAGTTTATCGCTGTTCGTCATGGCCACGCCGCCGATGCCCCGGCCTCTAATGTGCAAGGGGCACCCGTTGCGTCCAGCGCGCAAAGCCGGATGCGTGACATATTTGAGAAACGAAAAAGCTCCGATCCCAAAGTGCGAAGCGCCGCGAACCGGGCATCGGTCGCCAAAGCGATTCGCGACGACATCGGCGCGGGGGGAGAATCGCGAATCATCGCCCTCGATTTTCTCAAGAATTCCTCAATTGATATGGGATCAGTCTGGATCGCCGAAGGTCTTGATGCGCATTGGATCGATCACCTGAAAAGAATCAAAGAGGATGAATTGATCCTTCAACTCATCGATCAAACTGATTCGGAAGTGCTGGCTAAAGCCCCGTTCCATCTTTTTGTCCGGTTGCAGCGATACCGTATCGACGCGCTAAATAGCCTCGGACGACATGACGAAATGCTCAGCGCTGCGAAGGTCTATTACAACATTTGTCCGCTAGCCGGCACGCAAGCCGCTATCGATCTGGTGGCCCGTGCGTTGGGAAAGACCCGCGCCGTCAACGATCCGGGCATCATCGAGCGCTTCCGCGCCGAACAGATCGCTTCGCAAACCCCCGGCCATTCGGAACAGAACGCATCCGTCTTGGGTTCGGTTGCGGTTGATGCCAAAAGATGGACTCCAGTGGTCAGCGGTCTCGATCCGCAGTCAAAGTCTCACGGCGGGCTCATGCGTCGGGGAAACGCGCTGCTGGCGACCAATCAACCCGTAGAAGCCAGGGCATGCTTTGAAAAAGCAATAAATTTGGCAAAGGGTGAAGGCCCCACTTCGGAATCCATCGAAGGAGTTGCGAAAAGCATCCGAGCGGCGGACGGCGCAGTAGCTGGGGCGAATGTCTATATCTTGTCAATGCAGACCAAGGAATGAGAAGGCGACCGACGTGGGAGATAAGGGGTTGAAGATACTAAAAGATGAATAAGCGGCTGAAACTAATCTCGATATTCCTCTCTGCGGCATTGGTCTGTGCGCTGACGATCGCTTTCCTTCATTCAAAATCAGGAAGTAAACCGCAGCCGGCTGAACTAATTGCAACGCAGGCAGACCGTGTCGCAGCCCCCCAGCGCAAGCCTCCGCCTCCCGCACCGACCACTCAACAGCAAAGCACCGCTGCCCGACGTATTCGCCTCGCCACGGTTCGCACCGAGGGTGCTCCGGAAAAAAGCACCCCTAGTACAAATCCTTCGAACATCCCAGCCAAAAGTGCGCCCAAGGCCCTGATTCTTCCCGGTGTTTCGAATACGGACCGCGTTGCCTATATCCCCAATGCAGCGGATCGGGTGAAAATAGAGCCTCCGCTTGAGCTGCGACGGGTCGCCGAAGAACGAGATTTCATGCCGGATTCAGCGAACCCCATCACGATCGCGTCCGACTTCGAATGCGCGTCGCCATTGGAAGTGAAAAAGATCAGCCCGACGCATTTTTCTGTGAAGATCGTGACGGATTCAAAGGTCAAAAATTGGTTCATGTTTCGTGTAGATGGCGCGGCGGGGAAGACCGTTCGGATCGATATCGAGGATGCGAATTGGGGCAAATGGAATTCGCTGAATCCGGTTTACAGCAACGTCGAATCAATCGACGATCTCGCCTCGTTTGAATCTAAGCCCGCGTCAGACAAACTGGTTGAGGCGTATAACGGTGCGAAGCTCTCGGATACAAGCGGGCAAGCTTGGAAATACATTTCCGATGTTTGGAATGAGGGCAAATCGTTCTGTTTTGTCCAGCGGTTCGAAGATGACCAAGTTTTCGTGGCAATGCGGTGCCCCTACACTGTCAAATACAACGAGCTTTATCTGGCTTCGCTCGCGAATCGCATTGGCGTCAGAGTAATTGAGGTCGGGAAATCCAAGGAGGGTCGTCCGCTTCAATTAGTGCAGATTGGTGAAGATGCCAAAAAGAACCCGTGTATCGTGATGTACGCACGAGAACATCCGAGTGAACACGACACAAGCTGGGCAGTGCAAGGAGCAATCGAATGGCTTTCCGGGAATTCCAGCGAAGCGATCGCACTGCGTAAACAAATCACGTTGATCGCGATTCCGTTACTCGACCCAGATGGCGCAAGCAAAGGTGTGTATGAGCGAATTACCCAAAAATTTGTATACGATGGGAAAGAGGGTCCAGAGTCGCGAGCATACGCAGCATTTTTCAAGAATTGGGTTCTTTCCGGCAACAGACTCGATCTCACGTTGAACCTACATAATGTCGAATCGGGTGAAGGCGCACACCTTTTTTGCCCCGCGACCGAAGTTGGCTCGGAGCGGAAATTGCTGGCGGCATCTTTTCAGAGCTTGATTATCCACGAGTTTGCGCGTCACGGGTTTTTGCCGGGGACGAAACTGGCCGACTCTCGGACGACTTGGTTTCGGCTAAGCGGATACTTGGCGCTTATGTATGGTCCACTCGCAATGCCATACGAGATCAACAGTCAGCATAGGGAGCGGCACCTTACACTGAGGGAGTTGCAAGATATGGGTTCGGTTTTCATCAACACTTCTGCAATGTACCTGGCCGGACCACAATCAGAGTCCCTCGCATCTAGTATTTCCGATGCGCGTGAACGACACTCGGGACGGATGGCACTTTACGGTTCGGTCTTTGCAGAGCACGGCATTTCGAATGCGTTGCAGATCGAATGGGTCTCGTGGCAACGGAACATAGAGAGAACTCGAGAATTTGAAGCAACACATCCCTAGCTGTTGCCAATCAAAAACACTATTGAAAGTGAAAGGGATTGATATGACTTTCTCAAGAAGC
>JACMML010000160.1 GCA_014379105.1 Phycisphaerae bacterium | reverse complement strand
TCCGGCGGCGATCAGCAATTCCGCGTAACGCAGGCACGGCTCGACCGACGTTCGATCGCGCGATAGTTGCTCATCCAGTTTCGCGGTGGCAACCGCCAGATCGGTGTAGACCGCGACGTGGTCCGCGCCCGCGATGATGACATTGTCCGGCGTCACGACGACATTGCCCGGCGATTCTTCCGAATCATCCCACGCGCCCTTCGCGGGATAAATGGTTTCGATTCTGAAGGTTTTATCGAGCGTGATGCGGAAAAGACTCGCGGCCGTCGGGACGAAGATGTGCTTGGCGGTCACCATCGGGCGGCCGAAGATCCCGTCGGCTGGATCGCTCTTAGGCTCGGCGAAAGGGCGATAGCGGGTGCCGTTCGCGTCATAGTTTTCCAGCAGCGTCTTGGTTTCGTCGAACGTGCGCCACGGGACGACATAGATCCTAAAGCGATTCGCCAGCACCAGTTGTCCATCAACGACACCCAGGAGCATGTCCACGCTCTCAGACTTGGCGGATTTCTCGAGTGTGCGCGGGATTCGCCGAAGTTCCGCTCCGGACGACGCATCGTAAACCATGATGAACGGGCAGTCGGACGCGAGCATGAAAAGTCGGCCGTCCGAGACCACCGGCGGATTCTGATCGAAAGGCCGACCGGCGCTGGGGGCCATGTCCATCAGCCGCCGATTGATGCGCGCATTCATGATAATCCCGCCTTCCCGGCGCGGATACAGGTTGATCCATAGCGGCTTACCGTCGCCGGCATCAAGGCACGCCATCGCGCCCAGATTTGATTGCACGAAGAGCCGGCCGTCGGAGAAAGACATCGCCGCCGGCACCCCGCCGACGAGCGCTTCACCTTCAAAATCCATCGTGATCGTGTTTGCGACCGAAGCGATGTAACTCGCCCACTGGAATGCTCCGTCGGAGGCGCGCAGGGATACGACATGACACTCTTCAAATTGCCCGCCGCGGCTTGCGCGAAGCAGTGTGTAGACCGAACCATCAATCACGAGCGGAGATCCGTAGAACTGCGCGTCCTTGAGATTCGTCAGGTCGTCGGGAAACTTGATCTTGTCGGGTGTGAAGGCCCAGGATCGCTTTCCAGTAACGCGATCCAGACAGACAATCTGCGGCCGCTGCGCTGCCATGCCGAGCATGCCGGTGACTGTGAAATCGCTTTGGCCCAGGATCGCGATGACGCTCTGGGGTGTGACGGTGATTCCCAACTGTTTGCCGCGCGGCGTCGGGACCGAATCGGTTGCAAAGACCCCGCGCTTTTCGCCGGGATGGCTTTGCATCCATCCCGCCAGCGGCAGCCCGGATGACAGATTGATCGCGTAGACGCGGGCGTTATCCTGGAAAAATAGTTCGCCGTTATCCACCACCGGCATGATGCCGGTCAGCGCGCCGGTCTTTTGATCTCTAAGCGCCTGCTGCTGGTAGCGCTTGAAATTCCCGGCGTCAATGCGCCCGCGCGGAGTGGGAAGGATCTGGGTCGAGAACAGCCGCGCGCCCCCGGCGCTGGCGTGCTCGGGAATTGCGGCGGCGTCCGGCGTGCCGAACTGCATCGGCCAGGAGTCTGAGCGGAATCGCTTCGCTAGCGTCGGTGGGGTGGACAGCGCCGTCTCCAGTCGCTGGGACAAATTCGCGTCCTCGCCGCGCACGGTCCCGGTTGCATCCGGGAAACGGGTTTTCAGTTCGTCAAGACTCGCCCGAGCCGAGGCGGTGTCGCCAGCGAGGTGTTGTGCCACTGCGGTCTGGAACAACGCGCCCGGTCGTTCGGCGATCAAGGTCGGGTGCAGTGTGAGCAGGCGCTTACCGACCCACGCCGCGGAGGCGAAGTCGCCACGCTCGATGTCGTCGGCGATCAGGCGCAATCCGGCGGATTTGGACGCGTCGGTCGCGAAGTATCGCCAGATGATTTGCATCAGCAGCGCACGGTCTTCGGCGTGAGTCAGGAGAGCGGCCGCGGTGTCTTCGTAGCGGGCGCGGTAGACTTTCAGCCCTTCCTCCGGCCACCGCGCGAGTTTTTCACTGACGACCAGCGCGACGCTCGTGTACTGCGTCGCCTGGCCAGCTTCCTGCGCTGCGGTGGGGACGACGCGGTCGGCGAACTTGTCGATGATCTCCTGATAAAGATCGCTCGATTTGTCCCACTCCTTCAGCCTTTCCATCCGCTCGGCCAGCGCGAGCTTCTCGACCGCGATGCCGCTGTCGCGCACATAGACGGATTGGGCGTCTTTCGCGGGGGCCGCTCCTATTCGCAGCGGCTGCGCCAGTACCGTCCCCGCGCATGCCATCGCCAGGAGCACGGCGGGTCGCAGAAAATCCAAGCGACGAATATGCGGCATTCACTATCCCGGCAAAGGTTCGGTCGTACGGAAATACTGTATCCAAAGCACGGCCAGACGATCCACCTCATCTTGGGGAATCTGCCTTTTGTCCGACCAGATCGCCAGCTTCAGCGCCGAGGCGGCGGGGCAATCGGCGACCCCGGGGTTGGCGGCGATCAATTCCACCGCCCTCTTGAGCAGGTTTACGGCATTCTCGCTGGCGATACTCAGGTTCCCGATGATTTCCCGCAAAAGCTGCTGTGGGTCTGGTTTTGCCGAGCCTTCAGTGGCTGGCGTGTGTTTCCAGCAATCATAATCAGTCACCAGCGCGACCAGGGCGTAGCTGATCTCGGCCTCGCGGGCGAGCTTGGCCTCGGGCATCGCGGTCATGCCGATCAGATCGCCGCCCCAGACACGGTGCATCAGGCTTTCGGCGCGCGTAGAAAATGCCGGGCCTTCCATCGCCACGTAGCAGCCGCCGTCGTGAACCGCACGGTGAGCGCCATCAGGAACAGTCATACCATTGCCGGCTTCCAGCAGGATTTGACGCAGAACCGGGCAGAAAGGTTCGGCAAATTCCACATGAACCGCGGCCGCCTCGAAGAAAGTGCTTTGACGGCGGGTCTTATCGATGATCTGGTCCGGGATCACCAGATCGCGCGGCTTGTATTCCTCGCGCAGGGATCCCACCGCGCCGCTGGCCAGGATGTGGGTCACTCCCAGCTTCTTCATCGCAAAGATGTTCGCGCGATACGGCACCTGCGACGGATTCCGCGTATGCCCAGCGCCGTGGCGGGACAGGAAATAAACCGGCAGCCCGTTCCACTCTGTTTCGATGATCGGCGCCGATGGGGCACCGAACGGTGTGTCGATCACATGGATCACGCCGTGCGTCTGCCCGGCGATCGCTGATGCGAGCCCGCTACCACCGATCAGTCCGATCCGAATATCGCTCATGGTCCAAGCGTTTTGCGTGACATCGGGGGCTTTGTCAAACAATAGTCAGGCGCAAAATAAAACGAGGCCCGCTGTGATAGCCGGGCCTCGTTTGGGGTTAAGGAAATGGGATTTCTCTATCAGGCGGTCGTGAGCTTGAACCAGTTGAAGTTACCGGTGAAGCCGAACACGCCGTTGGTATCCATCGCGACACGCATCACTTGTATGCCGGCCTGCAGGTTCACCGTGCGGGTGACGGTCTGCCAGTTCTGCCATCCGCCGGTATTGGGGATCGCGATCGCGCCTGTCTTGTTCGTTCCATTAAATTCGACATGGAACGTACCGCCGTTACTCGCGTGTGCGACGCGACTGGACAAGACGTAGTTGCCGGCGGTGACGACGTTGATCGTGTACTCAAGCCACTCACCGGCGACTGCATACGCGACATTGAACCCGCCACCGGAGTCGGTGGTGTTTTCAATATCTACGCCGGTATCCGTGCGATATTTGCCGCCATTGTTTGTCGAATCCGAATCGAAGAACGCGACGCCGGTGCCGCCGTTGTCGAACTGCTCGGCCTGTATGGTCGCACCGACGGCGAAGGGCGTTCCGCTGAAGGGGGTCTGTGTCTGAACCGGTCCGGCGGTGACGACGACGGTCACTTCATCGAACGCCGACAGTT
>JACMML010000159.1 GCA_014379105.1 Phycisphaerae bacterium | reverse complement strand
TCGCCCAGCCACCGGTGCCGCTGAAGATCAGCGTCCCGCCGCCGCTGACCGACAGATCGCCCGCCCCGCTGATGTCACCTGAGACACCGAGCAGACTGGTCCCGCCGTTAAGATTGAAACTCACGCCCGCGGCCGTGATCGCGATTGGCGCGGTGATGAAATGACTGCCGTTGGTCACGCCGATAGTCGCCGCCGCGCCGCCATTACTGAGCAGCAGGCTACCGACCGCGCCGGGCGCGAGCGTGTAGGAATGAAACGCATTGTTGAATGTGAGCTGCCCGACGGTGCGCGTCGTATCAAGCGTGATCGTCCGGCTATCTAAGATTGCCGTGCCGCCGCCGCCGAAGTTTGCGATCGCGGCAATCCCGTCGGGCATGCCCGGCGTCCAGACACTCGCGCCGCCCCACGCGCCACTGGCGTCCACGTTCCAGAACGAGCCGGAACCGCCATTAACCAGCGAGTTGAAGTACGCCGCCGGATTCCATTCGAGGATCGACGCCTGCACGCCAGTCTGCGATCCGATGCGCTGGTAGTACATGCTGAGGATGCCGTCGTTCTTCCAGCGGGCGACGTCATAGCTCGGCTCCCACGTGCCGAGGTCCTCGGTAGTCAGGTCCAGCATTTGCCAGTCATTGCGCAGCGGCGACAGGCTGTAAGCCACGGTCACCACATTCCCGCGCTGGTAATCGCGGAAAACCACCAAGGCTCGATTCTCATCATCCACAACCACGATCGGCCGCGACATGCTGTACGTGTTCAGCTGCGACTCGGGCACACGGTTGTTGTTGTTCTCTGAGTTGCGACTGGTGATCGCGGTTTTCTGCCACGTGGTTCCGTCGTGCCACGCAAGCATGTATTGCCGCAGGTGGTTTCCCTGCGCCGCGTTGGGCGCCCACCAAGTTGCCACCATCGGGCGATTGTCCGCATCCACCGTCATGCCGGCCTGGTTGATCAGGCTGCTGCCGTCGGGGATTGAGAGCACCGGAGTCGCATTATTTTCATCGATGTCGTGGATGCCGCTGCGCTGCAGCAGCGTGCCGTTGGTTAATCGCCAGTCTACCCCGTGATTGTCGGAGTAGGCGTACATCAGGTTGTGATTGGATTGATAGTCGGTGAAGCCGGTCGTCGAATCGCCGCCGGTGCGCCAGGTCCAGGCGACGTGCATTCGGCCGTTGGCGTCATAGACGACGCCGTTGTGATAGGCGTTGACGTTGGGCAGGGAGTCGCCGCTGAAGTCATTATCAATCCACGGCTGCGCCGCGGGGGCATTTCCCGGCTGATACGCCGTGTGAATGCCCGCCCAGGTGTTGCCTGCATTGTTCCACCGCGACATCTGGAACTCGCCGTTGCCAGAGCTGTCGGTCCGGTACGCGAAGATCAAGTCGCCGCTGTTTGGAACATTCGTAAACTCCGGGTAAGTCACCGGCCGGTTGTAAAGGGGGATCTCGTTGGCTTTTACGCCATTGGTGTTGTCGTTTCCCACCGTGTCGTTAAACATCGTAAACGCGTTGTCGTTCAGTACCGATGTATTCGATCGCGTGTACTGCATCACATTGCCGTGCAGCCCCCACGCCATGTGCAGAAACCCGTCGCCATCGACGGCGATCGTGCTGGTGTTGTGGGAGTCGTTGATGTTGAACGATGTGAATGCGGTCTTACGCAGGTACCAATCGGTCCAGGATGTGCCCGACTTTTTACGACGGCCGACCATCAACGTGCCATCAGCGTGGTAATACGAGACGAGTTGGTAATCGCCGACCGTCGCAATGGCCTGCCGCTTGAAGGAGACGGAGTTGATGGCGGTATTGGATCGCGCGCTTTCGTCGGTGCCCGGATTGGAATCGGTGATGGGCATCAGCGTCACAAACGGCGCGTCGGCGCCAGCAGTTCCGCCAAGCGCCGATAGCGCTGCCAGGAAGACCAGTTTTTTCGCCCGGGAATTCACTATTTCCGCCTCCAGCGCCGATTACAGATCACAACAAAAATGCGCACAACTATCATATTCGATAATGGGTAATAAAGCTTTATTTTCCCGGATTGTGCAGATTTTTCCCGTTATTCCAAAAACGAGGGCCATACTGAACTCGAGCTACTGGCATCGCGTCGTTCTGTTAATGCTTTAGCAGTCGAAGGTTATCGGGAAAATCGGAGCGTTAGGAATCGCCGAGGATGATCTTCGGCTGAATCATGATTCGAATAGGCGGGTCTTCTGGATGCTCAATCCGCTCGGCCAGCCGGGTGACGGCATGGTGCGCGATCTGCACCGCGCCCAGGTCGATGCTCGCCGGCCGGGGATGAAGCGACGCGAGGCGGGGATTTTCGTTGTCACAGGAAACGACGACTACATCTTCGCCAATGCGCGCCCCGCACGCCGAGAGCGCGCGGTAGATGTCCACCGTTTCCAGATCGCGCGGGACAAATATCCCCATCCGCCCGCGGCGCTGTTGAAGGAGTTTGCGAACTACATCCACCAGTTCCACAGCGGACAGCATATTCGCACCCGGAACCGGCAGGATTTCCGATCCACTCTCCTGCTGGCAAAGCGTCGGCGTGATTCCCGCGACGTGCGCCGCGACGGTGAAGCCCAGCGCCCGCATGCGGGTCAAATCCCACGGAGCGCTGGAGGTGACGAACGCGAGTTCGCGGATTCCAAGGTCAAGAAAGTGCTTGGTCGCCAGCGAGCCGACGGCGACGTTATCCGGGCAAACTTGATCAATTTCGCTTGGATCAATTGCGCCGCCCATCACCCGCACGACGGGCATGTGCTGGCGAAGCGTCGCCATATCCGCCTGCGGCATGCCGGTAGTTACGAACGCGAATGCCCCGCTGACATCCGGGCGGCGCAAAACCTGGCTGAGGTTGCGCGGGTCGGGCATTTCGGTGATCAGCACGCTCATATGCCGGTTCTGAGCCATGGCGGTCAACTCGGCGACGACGCCGGCGATGACGGGCATTTCGAACCATTCCCGATAGACCGAACCCACCGCCACCAGCGCGACCGTCAACTGACGCTGAGTTGAGCGCGTGCGAATGCGCCGCCGGGCGGGCTTGGGCGCGATTTTCAGGTCGCGGACCGCGTTATGAACCAGCTCCGCCAATCGCGGGTTCACCGGACGGCTGTTGTTAAGGACACGCGACACGGTCGCGATGGAAACACCGGCTTTGTTGGCTATGAGGGTGACGGACATCGGGTCGAGAACTCCTGGACGGCGGCATTATGGTAAATCATGCTGCTCGAAGCAATTAAAACAATTTCTACCATCCATTATGGCTTAGCTTTGGCGCGCGTTGTGTACAGGTCATACGCAATGGCGCGGTTGGCCTGCACCAGTTGAAAGTTGGGTGTATCAGCCACGTTCAGGAACCCACGCAACGTCGCTTCACCATCCGGGCGGCCACTGATCGGCTGATCGCGCAATTGGAAAAAGTGAGCGCCGACCAGATTCGGGTGCCGAATCGCGCTGGCGACATACCGCGTCAGATCGCCGGCACGGCCGGCGGGTGTCTGGGTCTGTTCGTCCTTGCCGCGGAACGGCATCTGCTGCATGTCCGAGCCGATGCCCCATTCGGTGACCATAAACGGCACATCGATCGCGCGATAATTCCGCATACGACTTTCGGGCGGATTGTCGTAGATGTTGTAAGAAACGACGTCCACGTATTTGGCGGCGAGCTTGACGACTTCCGGATCGACGTGACCGTGAAATCGCGAGCCCATGTACAGGTGATTTGGCGCCGCGGCTTTGACGGCATCGCGACAGACTGAGAAATACCGATCGGCGGTGATCATGCCGAAGTCGCCGCAGTCGGCTTCGAGCATTTTGTTTTTCATATCCGGCGGCTGGCGATGCGTCTTGAGCGCCTCCCAGCTTTGGTGCCTGGTCGCCCAGGCCTGGTTCAATGCGTCGATCGATGTGTATTTGGCGATCAGTTGCTCGATGAACTTCAGCTTCACCGGCGCGTCCGGCGGATTCTTCAGCGCCTCTTCCCCGATCGCCGCCGCCCGGCTGCGAAAGCCGAACCAGCGCTCGTTATCGACGAAGTATCCGATATTCCATGGGTCCAGCGCGGTGGTCTGGCTTTCCTTCATCATGCGCTCGCGGATGTTCTTCTCCCAATTGGGTTCGTAGACGTCGGGCATGTGCGAGTGCATCATTCGCGAGCCGTAGTGGATCATCGTCACGTACGGCGTTTTGTGCATCTTCGCCATCGACATGCTCGACCACGCGGCCATGGTGTTGAAACCCCAGCTGCGCAGGCGCTCGTGCAATAACTCGGCGGCTTTCTGCTCATAATTCTCGCCGTATTTGCGGATCAGATTGGCTTGGGCGAAATCAAATCCGGTCCAGTCGCGGTCCTGGTAATACATATAGGTCGCGCCACGGCCGGTGCGGTAGAAGCGCCCGAACGGGCCGTCGCGCGCCGGTAGCTCGGCGAACCATTTTTCGCGATCATTGACCGGCGAGTGGTCGCCGCCGGGTCCGACGCCGGTTGGTCCGTACGACCAGAACAGTCGTCCTTCAGGATCGACGAACCACCATTGACCTTCGTGTTTGACGGTGCGGAAAAATCCGGTTGCTTCGAGCTTCGGCCCGTTTGCCCATCCGCCGTACTGATCACGATCCGCCGGGCCCGGCCAGGTCTTGCGCTCTTCGGCTTCTTTGGCGGCGTTGGCGGCGAAATCGGCATCGCTGTAAATCTTGCCCGGCCAGTCGCTGTGGATGTACTGGCCGTAGCTGTCGATGAAGGGATAGAACGGCACGGGGCCGGGCTTGCCTGCTCCGTACGGTTCAATCTTCAGCACTTCGATTGCCTGGCCAGTCTTTGCCTGCTCGATCGCAATCTCGATGCGGCCGATGTTGACCGGGTCAACCGTGTTGTCACGGACATTGATCTGCTTGAAGTACATGTAGAACGGCTTGAGCGTTTCATAGCCCGGATCTTCCGGCCGGCGGGTGAGCTGGACGCGCACTTCACCTTCTGCGCCCGGAGCCAATTCCGTGACCCCCGTGCAGACGCCGGTGATGCCTTTGCCATCCGGCTCGGCGACGCTGGCGCGGATTCCGACGAGCTGTTTCGACACGTTCCGGACCGTAAAACGCACACCTTGCGACGCGGATAAATCCAGCGCCTTGTCGGGGGTAATGGATAGCACCGAATTGCCATCTCCGGTCGCTTCGATCCTCAGCGTCGAGTCGTTGGCGGTGCGCCAAGTGCACTGGATTCCAGTGATTTTGGAGCTTTTGAGGTCGAGTATGGGTTTGGATTCCTGGGCAACTAATGCGTTGGCGATCGCACCAACAATCAAACAGCCCGATATGACCTGATTGGAAAAAGCCGCAATCTTCATGGAATGTCCTGCACTTATTTAGCTCAATATATCGCACGAATTCGAAGCGTCTCGGAAAACATCAGAAAATTAACGGATCATTTTCCCGCGCCTGGCTCCTTTACTTTACACACCAATCACCGGTTTGTTGCGGCCGGTCGAACCGAGTGCTCCAGCAACGCACCATACAGGATTCCCCTAGCATAAAAGGACGCAGCGGCCTGATGGCAAGGGCACGCCCGGGCGAGACTATGGGCATTAACGCTTTGCGATAGCTAAAGCGTGTTTTCTGAGGGTTTAGCGATGCAATCAACTTTATGTGAACAGGCTCACGACGAAATAGGCGCCCAATGGCGGGATCGGCTTAATGACGCACGTGAACGCCTCCGGCGATGGGAAATCGCGCGGACAGATCAGTCCATCCGCCATGACAGCGCAACCAACAACCCGCAATTGGGTCACCTTGTCGGCGATGTTGCAGTTCGAATCGAAAAATTAGACGAAACGATCGCCACCGCGGCCGACGTCATGCAGACCCAGGCGCGCGAAGTGACGCTGGCGGCGGTGGATCGACGAATCGCCGACCTTTTTGACGATCTGGCGAAGCTCGACAACGCCGCGGCCTGAAATACGTCGTTTAACAGTCCGCGACTTCCGCCAAGGCAGTTAAAAAATTGAAATGGAGCGCAGAATTATGAAAAATGACCGACCAAATCTCATTCAGTTAACAGATGCCCAAAGTAATAACGCGAAGGGACGGGATAGCCATCTTCATATCGAGAAAGCGACCGCCGGTTTGGCGCTGATCGCGTATTCCGCGGTATTTCGCGGGTGGCTGGCGTTTTTTGCCGGCTGCGCGGGCACCGCAATTCTCTACCAGCAGGTAACGTCTCGCGGCGGCCAAGGCGCGCCGCGCATTCCCCGATCGATCCGCAATAGCCGCTCAACGATGGCGCCGTCACCACGGCCACGCCAGAAGCAAACTGCCGGTGCGGGTAGCTAGGTTATGCGTCCAGACTGTTTATGAAACATTTTTTCCCCGACATCGGGCCTCGGCGAGGTGCCGATCGCCATGCGCGCAAATCGCGCGAGTATATATCGACAAAAATCATCCTGGCACGTACACTTGCGCTTCGGAGCGAGCGACTGACGAAGGCATCGTGCTGTACGGGCGATACTATGGCGAAAGTCTTATTAATCGACGATCACGCCGATCTTCGGGATGTGATTGAGCAACTTCTGAAAATGCACGGCCATACTGTCGAGTGCCGTGCCAACGCGGACGATGCCCTGGAAGACGTCCGACAGACCCGGCCGGACGTCCTGATCGTCGATCAGCGACTTCCCGGCATGTCCGGCCTCGAATTGCTGCGAGTGATCCGCCGGGATCAATCACTTGCCTCCCTATCCGTCATCATCTGCAGCGCCGACGACTCGAGCCGCGACGAAGCACGCCTCGCTGGGGCGCAGGACTTCTGGGTGAAGGGCTCAGAGAAGTTGATGGAACAGATCGCGCAGCTCGACGGCTTTGTCGGTGCGTCGAACTGATCCTGTCGATTGACTGCTAATCCTTCCGCCCAACTCCTTAATCGGTTTCTGCATAATCCGTACGAATCATCCGCGTCACAAGCGGTCTGCCTTGCCAAGTCAGCTCCCCTATCGGGGCATTCCCCATAAGCATCGGGTCGGATTATGGTATTCGGCCCCCGCGATAACCCGATAGGGAGCGCTCGGTCTGTTGCTAAAGTATTGCAAGTTAGTCGCATCCGAGTCCTGTGCTACGTGGGTTACGTGACCAACGGCATCAGGGCGCGAGCGACGCAAATTGGAGATTGTCATGGAACTCAAGACCCTGGTACGCAAAATCGTCACGTTGGCCGTACTCTTCGCTGGCTGTGTCACATTGACCGCCTGCAACACGATGGACGGCGCAGGTCGCGATATCGAACGCGGTGGCGAGAAGCTGCAGGATGCGGCGGATTAATTCGACTGACGCTCTTAGTTATTAAGTCACGGGATTTGCGGCACGGAGTGCGGCAAATCCCGTGACTTTTTCGCATGTGCGCGAATCAAAGCGACGGATTCTAATCAGACGTTGGTTTCACTGATGCCAGCCCGGGCGCTTCACAGGGAGCGGGCAATTCGTGGGCGGCAAGATTGCGGAGCACGCTCAATAGCGTGTCCGAAGCGCCGCCTTTGGAGAGATATGCCACGGCACCGGCGTCGTGCATCGCGGCGGCCATGCTTTCGGGGGCGTGCATCGATAGGCCGACGATCTTCAGGTGTGGAAACTCTTTGGAAAGGATCGACGCCGCCTCTCGACCGGTCAGCTTGGGCATAGTGATATCGAGCAGCAGAATGTCCGGCCGGACCGCACGCGCCATCTCCACCGCTTCTACTCCGTCCGCCGCCTCACCGACGACCTGCAATGAAGGGTCTTCGCGGAGCAGTGTGATGATCCCCTCGCGGAAAAGCGCGTGATCGTCCGCCACAAGCACACGCGCCGGTCGCCCCGCCGGTCGCGGCTGGGCATGCGGCTGAACGGCCGACGTCCCGGCTGTCGACGGGATTGTTCGCGTGAATTGATTTGGGTCGCGCAACGCCGCGGGCGCAGTGAGCCGCACGGTGGTTCCCTGGCCGACGCGGCTTTCTATCTGCAGGTCCCCGCCGATATAGGAAAGCCGCTCGCGAATCTCCAGCAACCCCATCGGGCGATCCGGGCTGCGCTGCCGTCCGGCCAGCGCGGTGACTTCGAATCCGCAGCCGTCATCCGAAACGATGATCTCAATTCGCCCGCCCACCAGAAGCCCGCTCTTGATCGTGGCATTTTTGGCGTGGGCATGGCGGACGATGTTTTGCAGCAACTCGCGGATGGCCTCGAAAAGCAGCACGCGAAGCGGTTCATCCAGCGGCTCGGCGGAGGTGTCCAGATCCAGTTTCACTTTCACGCCGTTGCGCTCTTCAAACGCACGGACAATCACCTCGATCGCGGCGCACAGGCCGGCATCGTATAGCGCCGGCGGGCTCAGGTCGGTCGTGATGGAGCGGGATGAACTCAGCGCCTCTTCGAGCAACTGCTCCAATTGCACGAGATTTGCCTTGATCGCATCATCTTTTGCCATCCGGCGGATGATCCCGGTCTTGAGACGGGCGGCCGAGATCAGTTGCTGAAGGTGATCATGCAGCAGCTGCGCCAGACGCTTGCGCTCACGCGTCTCAGCGTTCGCCAGCGCCAGCGCAAGGTCGCGCAACTGCTCGGTTCGGGCGGTCGCTTCGGCGGTATTTTGGGCTACCTGTCTGGCCAGGCTCTCGCTCAGCGCTCTTAATTGACGCTGAAGCGTGGCCGCATCGTCAAGTGGCTCGTCGAGTGACATTTGCGCGCCTTTCGGTGACGTTCCGCTATTGCCGGGTCTTCTCCAGAGACCATTCGATCGCGTACCGCAATAGTTCCGGCCCACTTCCCAGGCTTAGTTTCTGCTTTAGATGCTCACGATATGTCTCAATTGTTTTCACACTGAGACACAGCTTGTCGGCGATTTGCGCGGTGCTGAGCCCTTTGCCCAGCATCTCGAACACTTCCAGTTCCCGATCGCTCAACCGCTCCACCGGCGACGTGACGGCGGCACTGGTGGTGCCGGCGCCGATGAGCTTGCCAAGCAGCCGATCCGACATCTGGTCGCTTAGGAAAATCTTTCCCTTCAGCACCTGCCGCACCGCCGTGAGCAATGTCTCCGGCGGGGTTTGTTTCATCACGTACCCTTTTGCGCCGGCCCGAAGGGCGCGCTCCGCATAGATCGTCTCATCGTGCATTGAGTACGCCAGCAGCGGCGTGGTTGCCCAGCGGGTTGAAAGCGTCTTCATCAGCTCGATGCCGTTGTTGCCGTCCAGCGACACATCCACGACGACCAAGCGCGGTTTAAACTGCGTCATCGCCGCCAACGCCTCCTGCATCGTGCCGGCCTCGCCGCAGACCTTCAGATCGGGCTCAGAATTAATCAGGTCGGCGATTCCGCGCCGCAGGATCGGGTGATCGTCAACCAATAAGACTGCGATGGCAGGTTTTCCCTTGGAAATCGTCGGAACGGCATTGGCCATATCTAACTCCCTCATATTTTACATCGCGCCAAGTCCTTCAAGAGCGCGTCAATCTCAGAATCGCTTACCCGAAGCTTCCTGAGATTGTAGTTCCGTTGTTCACTCAGCGGGGATCAGTGTTTCCCCGATATTTCCAATGTAACGAGCGTCCTATCGTGTCCTATCGTGATTGTGTCTGGTAGTCGAGTCTGGTAGTCGAGTTGTACCAAACAAAAAGGTCGTACCAAAAGACAGAAAGCAGGACGTCATGGCCGTTCTCCACGCTCCTAATGTTATCAGCACTTTAAACGAACTGACACAGATCTGCATCGACGGCGAAAAAGGTTTCGCGGCTGCCGCCGAAGTCGTCGAAGACATGGCGCTGAAGGAAGAACTTAACGGTTTCAGCGCGCAGCGGCGCCGATTCACCAGCGAGCTGCAAAGCATCGTGCAATCACAAGGCGAACAACCAGCAAAATCCGGCGATCCGTCGGCCGCGATCCATCGCGCGTGGCTTGAAGTCCGCGCCCTCTTTACCGGCAAAGATCGCTACGCGGTGCTCGCCGAGTGCGAGCGTGGCGAGGATGCGGCGCTGGCGACCTATGAGAAGGCGCTGAACGCCTCGCTTGCCGCTCCTGCGGCGGATGTAATACGAGCGCAATACCTGATGATTAAACACGCGCACGACCGGGTTAAGTCTCTGCGTGACGCCGCTAAAGCGGAAAAAGATACCGGACGCTAAATCTCGACTAATTTTTTTTTACAGACCCTTTTACTCGATTTGGAGGTTCTCATGCTTTACTGGACACTGATATTCCTGGTCGTAGCGTTGATCGCGGGCGCATTCGGATTCATGGCGGCCGCTTCCCTGGCGGCATCAATCGCCAAGGTTCTATTTGTGATTTTCCTGATCCTGTTCGTGGTTTCGTTGATCATGCGGGCGCTCGGCAATAAAGGATCAACACCGCCGCTGTAACGCGGTTGCGCATGAATGCCCGTAACTAGAATAAGTAATAATAATAAGTAGATGCAACATGGCTCTTGAAAGGAGCACACGATGAAGTCAACCGTTGAAAAAGCCGCCGAAAATGCGGGGGTGAATAGCGAGCTCGATAGTTTGAAAGAAAGCTTCTCGCAGCTTCGCACCGACGTGGTGGATGTGCTCAACCACGCGTTCGGTCTCGGCCGCAGCAGTGCCGAGGCGGCGAAGGAAAGTGCTTCCGATGCCGTGGTGCGGGTGAAAGACCAGATCTCGTCGCTCAAGGAACGGGGCACTGACAGCCTGTCCAATGTTGAGCGGAAGATCGAAGAGAATCCGCTGCCGGCGGCGTTGATCGCTTTCGGCGCGGGGTATCTAATCGCCAAGGTGCTCGGTCGGAGGCATTGATGGAGGCGATTGCGAACCTCATCATTGCGACGGCCGGGCTCGTTGAAGCCGAAGGACGCGCGTTCCGCCGCCACCTGATCCGATTGACGGTGGCGGCGGTGCTCGTGTTGTCGGCGTCGCTTATCGGTCTTTTCGGCATCGGGTTCCTGCTTTACGGCTTCTTCCTGTTCCTGGCTGAACACGTTTCCCAACCAGCGGCCGCTGTGATGTTTGGCATTGCCGCGCTGTTGATCGCCGGAGGCACGACATGGATAGCACGTCGACTAATCGGATGATCAAAGATGCGCTGACGCCGCAGCCGGGCGTCACGCAGCCTATCGCAACCCCGATGCTTCCCCCCAAAGAGCGCGTCCCCGAAGAAATGGATCTCGACGTACATAAGCAGCGCCTCCGAGACGCGGCGCGTGATGTCGATTTTCTCAAACCGCTGCGCAACCACCCCTTCGTAACAGTCGGCATGGCCGCGGCGCTGGGTGTTTTTGTCTCATCAATTCCCGGCGGGAGCAAAGTCGCCAAGGTCGCGGCATCATCGACGAGCCTGCTCCAGCGACTGATTGCATTTGGGCAGTCGGATCTCGTGCAGGGAATCCTTCGCACTCATCTTAGCGGCGCGGCACCCGCAGCCGGTCGCGTTCCACCAGATGGCGACCCCGTACCATGAGGAACCCCGGATCACTCAGACGTAATCGTCCACTTACTTTCCTCGCCATCCTTGCCGGCATTGCCGCGCTGATGATCGCACGGGACATCCTGATCCCGATCGCGTTGTCGATTCTCATCACGTTTCTACTCCACCCGATTGTCCGCAGGCTCCGCCGCATCGGCATACCCAATGGGTTAGCGGTGGTGATCACGGTGATACTTGCGCTGGGGATCACGTCGGCGATCGGATGGGTGGTCATTCAGCAGGCATACCAGCTCGTCGCGAACATACCCGATTACCGCGAGAATCTACGCGAAAAGGTGCGCAGCTTCCGCACCTCCGACACCGGGACATTTGCAAAACTCACCGGCACCATCGAGGAGCTCAAGCACGAGTTAGCCTCCCCGGCCACGCAATCGACTACCGCGCCCACGACCGCCGCCACGCCTGTGGTAGCGCCGGTGGAAGAAGCCGTGAAAGTGCAGGTGGTGAGCGAGGGACCAGGTGCCGGCCAATACGCGTTCGATCTGCTGGGACCGGTGATGCCGGCATTGGCTGCTTTGAGCATCATCATATTGCTCGTGACTTTTCTCTTGCTCTACACCGAGGACTTGTGGGAACGAATCATCTGGCTTGCGGGAATCCGTCAGATCAGCCTGACGACCTCAGCCACCGACGAGGTGTCCACGCGCATTGCGCGTTACCTGCGCATGCAGTTCGTGGTCAACCTTGTCTATGGCATCATGGTGTGGCTCGGATTGATGCTGTTCGGCGTTCCTAATTCACTGTTATGGGGTGTACTGGGCTTTTTGCTGAGGTTCGCACCCTATATCGGTCCTTCGCTGGCCGCGATTCTGCCCATCCTGCTGACGGCTGCGGTTTTCCCCGGATGGTCGCGCGTCCTGGGCGTAGCCACGATGTTTGCTGTGATCGAGCTTACAACCAACATGGTTCTTGAGCCGATCCTCTACGCGAATAGCACCGGCATCTCCACGCTGGGCGTAGTTGTTGCGGCGGTGATCTGGTCGTGGATATGGGGGCCGATCGGTATCGTCCTTGCCGTTCCCATCACCGTTTGCCTCGTCGTGATTGGCAAACACGTTCCGATGCTGGCGATTTTTCATCACCTGTTTGGCACCGAATCGCGCGTTCCCGAGGTGGCCCGACTTTATCAGCGCCTGATGGTGGATGACGATCTTGGCGCCGAGGAACTGATCACAGAACGGCTGGAGACCGTCACCCCGACGGTGCTGTGTGATGAATTGCTGCTCCCAGTGCTTCGGGAACTCAAACACGACTTGGCCGCCGGCATGATCGAGCCGGCGCACGTTCGGCGCGCGGTGAATAGCCTGGAGGTGACGATCGGCAACGATGCCGCCGCGGCGGCGGAGCATCCGCTTCTGGTCTGTATCGCCGCCCAGAACGAGGTCGACTACGCCGCCGCCCGCCTGCTGGTATACGCCGCGGCATCCGAAGGCGTGCCGGCGATCGCGCTGTCGTCAGACCTACTCGCGAGCGAAGTGGCGACGAAGATCGGCGAAACCGGCGCGGGATACGCCGCCATCGTTCAGGTCGCACCTGTTTCGGTCAGCCACTCACGGCGGCTTTTCAAATCGCTGGCCGGACGATTGAGCAATTCCGCGAAAATCGTCGATGTCTCCATCGATCCGGGACGGCAGATGCGCAGCAGCGCCGACGGCGCGGAGACTCGATCGGTTGGCGATCTGCGTCTTGAGCAATCGTTCGGGCCGCTGGTGGCGCGGCTGAAAGAGCAGGCCTCAATGGTTTCCACTGCCGTTACGTCTGCGACACAATCGCCGGCAGTCGCGTGATGACTGTTCATTAATAGAGCGTCGGGCGATCGGTTCCGCATTGCGCGGGGCTGAAAAATTAGTGTCTACAAGCAGTGGACGAACGAAGGTGATGTGGTGGTTGTTATCGTTAATCTAAAGACGACCCGCCGGCGAGTTTGAAATCAGGGGACGTAGGATTGGAGGATGGCCGCTGGCGGGAAGTGTTGTCCGGCATGGAGAGTTCCGTGGCCGGGGGAGCGCTGAGAGATTCACTCGATAAAAGTGGTGTGAAAATCTATTTGAAAAACGCGACGTGATCGCGCCTTTCCCAACACGGGAATCGAACATCAGGAAAAGAGTAAGGATATGAGCTACAGCGATCCATCCAAAAAGCCGGCGTCCGGAACTTCCCACTTCAACGAATCTGATCCTCGGAACATCAACCCCAAGACGTCACAGGCCGGCGCGCGGCGCGAGGCGGACCACGCCGAGATCGCGGCCCAGTACGGACGCTCGGCGCGGGCAAAACACCGCGACGCGGCAAGCTTTGACGCCGTCGCCGAAATGCTGGCCAAAGATTGGGCGGCAGAACACGGAAATAGCGGCACCACATGGCAGCAGGTGCGGTCGGCGGTGGAGGATGCGTGGAATCGGTCCGATGAAAAATCCGCCGACACAATCGCCGCCAAAGGCGAGTTCAAATCGCCACCCACGTTTCTCAATGATGGCACGCGCACGCCGCGAAATATTGATGAACCTAATCGCTGAACGATCTGTTTCCGCTTTTGACTGAATACTGACGCACGATTGAAATCGATCTATTGCGATCAAGTCCGATCTGTCCGCGGCGCTTTGAGGGCGGCAGTCTCTGCCGCCGAGGCGTCACGGGGGTGATGCTCTCCAGGTTGACAGGGGAATAAATCACACACGATCTAATATAATCCGAAGCATTGCAGCGCAAAAACGAACGGGGCACCTGGAAAGGTGCCCCGTTCGCGGGCAAAAGGGAGGGAGGGAACTTGAGGACTTTTTTCGGCGGCGACGTTTCCCCGACACCGCCGCCCATTCAAAACTATTTTCCGAGCATTTTGGCAACAATAAAGATTAGAACAGCACCGCCGAGTCCGCCGCCAAGAATCAAGTACAGCAGCGAGTATCCCGCAGCAGCGGCCGGGAGAGCGTTAGTGGCAATCATGTCCATTGCGAACTCCTTAAAAAAGGTGATCGTTAAAACGCGATCGGAAGCCGGCCCATCAAGATGAGGATCAGCAGGATAATCAGAACCAACCCAAGTCCGCCGCTGGGTCCATAGCCCCAGCCCTTGCTATGTCCCCAGGTTGGAACACTCCCGACGAGCAGCAGAACAACGACGATGAGTAAAATCAGACCCATATCGATCTCCCGTGAATGCCGTGAGACTCAGAACGTGAATAACACGCCGCGTATGCTATTTGTCGACCGTGCGCTCACGTGTCGTCTTAACATCACCATCGGGGCTGACGGTCGTCTTCTCTTTACTCGTCGAGACCGTTCCGTCCGACCGCTCCTTGGTCGTTTCCGATTCAGACACGGTGCGATCGCAGCCGACTGAGAGCGGCAAACCACTCATTGCCAACGCGAGGGAGAGATTGAGAATTGTGCGTTTCATAATCAGGCCTTTCTGTTGAACTATTGGGAATCACTCCAGTAGCACTGAAGAAACTATCGTCCTAATGAAGGCGCCTAAACATCAGGCTCGCCTTGAGAAATGCATGGGAGACACCCCGATGTGGTAGACTGCTCAAATAGAACTAAGGAGCGGCTAAAAGGAGGCGCGGGGTACACGGGGATATACGGAGTTTCAGGGACAAAGTTCGAACCTTCTTCCTCCAAAACGCCGGCTGGGAATAGCTAAATTAAGGACAGCGCCTAACCCCGTTGCGGCCGAACAGTTGTCCGAACAAAGACGGCTGTATCAGCGCGTAGGGTACGACGAACTTTCATTCGCTTCGAGAATGACGGAGCAATTAGCGAGGGTGCCGCTCGGATGGAGCGATATTGGCAGGTCATCAACATTAAACACCAGCAGCTGTAAAAGAATGCCTGTTGAATTCTTATCCATGATGATGCGTCTGTAATTGAAGTCATCAACACAGCAATTCGTCAAGATTGGGAAGAAGACATTGCCAATTCTTCAGAGCCGGTTGAGCAAGCCCCCGATTCCTTCAAAGTCGTTTCTATTGCCCGAGAGAATTGGCCGCTTATGGCTCGTCTGATCGCGAGATTCCATCGGCGATATCGGAATCGTCGATACGCTTGCGCGTGTTTTCAATATGATGCCGATCTTTCGTGGGTTGGGGGGGCTGGCGACGGATTCCTGAAGAGACTTTCGTCGAACCAGCCGCGTCAATTGCTGTGGTGATTTTTCCCAACGAACAACGCGCTGAAATGAAGATGGTGTTGGTTTTTTATGGCGAATTCGTGATCGTAACTCTCTTGCCCATAGATACTCAATTTTGAATGCTGCACTCCTTAGCTGGCGCGGATATGATAGATTCACATATGTCGGCTTTAGATATGCCTTTCCATGCGAGGAGAGTGGTTTTATGTCTAATGAAATCTATGTTGATCCTAGTGTTGCAACGGCGGATTCCATTTCCATTCGTGTTGGCGGCTTATGCTATGTACGTGTCGGCCCTTCCACGATGCCGCCAAATATATTTGAAGAAGATATCAAGGGCAGATTTGACAGCTGCCGATCCTGTACCCTCCCCACCTGTTTTTTCTGCAAGGCAGTGGAGCTCTGGTCCGTTGCACCTTTTGCTCCGTCGGTAATACAACTGGATAATGCAGGCGCTCGCGGAACAAAATGGAGCGATGATGTAGCTGGCCCGATTCCATTCCTAGCGCAGTACGCATCGCTGTCATTAACCTACCCGCTGCTGAGCACTTCATCAGACTTTGCGTGGGATTACTACAACTTCGGGGGGCGGGCCTACTTTGGGTGGGAAGTGGACGAAAGCGGCTTCCGCAACTCTCCCATTGTGGAAGCCGAAGAAGCCGCGTCTCGCCTCAAGATTTGGTGGCGATATAAGGTAGGCGTCTCCAAGAACTGCGCATACTTTGGCCTCTTCGGCAGCGGGTTTTGTGGTTTCCATTCGCGCGGCAACAGTCTTGAAACGCCTTACGGGATTGAGAATAGCCCGGCGGCGCCCACATTTTTTAGCCCGGGCCCGATATGGTTTTCGGGGAGCAACACTCCTTGGACCTCGGGGTCCGGGCCATCTCTGGATTCGGGAGCTTCCGGCAAGGGAAATTTCTGGGGGGCTGAGGGTGGAACACCCAATTCCATTGAGACAATCAGTCACAACTATTTTTCCGGCATGGGGTACTACGACCCCTACCCAAGCGGTCCCTGGGTTCCCGCTTACGTTGAGCACGACACCACGTTGGGCGCGACCACGACTAAATGCCGAGATGGCGATGACTGTGTTGACGGCGAGGCCGACGACCAGGGGGACTGCCTATGAATCTGGTCACAATTCCTGAGTTCGTATTCCCGGCAACGTTGAAGCGATTTGGCGTGACGGAAGATGAGGTCCGCGAGGCAATCATCGAACGCACCTATTTCCATGTAGTGATTGACACCGATTCCGATGCTTGGCCGGATCGGGAAGTGATCGTCGCTGAACCAGTTCCCGCTGCCGAATGGCCCGCTTGGGCGCTATCGGTCGCAGACATGCGAGATGTGCCAGACGCCGGTGTCGGAGACACGGTACACCGAATGCTTGGCGAGCTGGGCGTCATAGCCAAGGCAACGCTTAAGTCGATCGGTGTCCCGTGTGGCTGCGACAAACGGCAAACGTTGTGGAACGCGCGTTACCCGTACAATTCGGCAGGCTAAAGCCCGCCGAAATGCTTCGTCAATCGGGCTTCAAAACCCGGTCGACGGTAATTCGAATGGGCGTTCGAACGGGACGCAAAAAAAGACCGGCTGATTTTGCGCGGGTGTTAGTCTAAAACGGTGGCCGAAAATCCAACATCGATTGGCCAACTACACTGAAGGCTGGTGAAACTCGCATGACTGAACTGAAGCGGAGAAGGGGGGATTCGAACCCCCGGTACGGGGATAAACCCGTACAACGGTTTAGCAAACCGTCGCCTTAAGCCACTCGGCCACCTCTCCGGCGATGGGGCGAGTTTACCCGAGGCGTTTGCGGTTGACCAGTACCCGCTTTGACGCCGCCTTACTCGTGTTTTGAGCTCTCTGCCTCGTCCTCGCCGGTGTCGCGGCGGATCAGGCGCACCGGCAGCAGGACCGCACCGGCGACGTTGTTATACAGGTTGCCGGCCATGAATCGCATCAGGTCAAATGTCGGACGCGCTTCGGGCTCGTGGACACGCAGCAGCGGTAGAAACGCCGCGAGGCGCAGGACCGCGCTGACCGCAAACAGGACCTCGTAAAACGACATCGGGGCGAGCCACGCGATGCCCGAGACCCATTGGAAATCGGTAAGCGCCTCGGCGATCGACCCATAGAAGATGCCGCCGGCCATTCCCGCGATGTTTACGATCACCAAGTTGATCGCGACATACGCCGTGCCGCCGTGATTTCCGTCGGCGTCGGTGCCGCTTAATTCCAGCACCATGTTGAAATTTGCAACCTCCACGCCGGTCCAGAATGCCGCGCCGCAGCTCGCCAGCAGATATCCTGGCCACACGTGGCCGCTGTTCATCAGGCACCAGCCGGCACCGACGGGAACAATCCCGAGCATGCCCGTCATCATCGCGGGCTTCTTGCCGTAGCGATCAATCGCGCGTCCCCAGATGGGCAGAACGACCAACTGTGTCAGCAGCGGGACCACCAGCACGATCATCTGCACCTGCGTGCTGCTGATCTTCAGATGATCGATCAAAAACTTGCTGACAAATTGCCCCTGCCCCGCCACCGCAAACCAGAGGATGGCGGTGCACGCGCTGAACCAGACGAATCGGCGATTCTTCAGCGGGTGCAGCAGCATCTGAATGACCGGCTGCTTCGCTTTCATGACCGGCCGGTGCGGTACGAAGTGGAATAGAAACACATCCACCAGCCCCACCGCCGCCGCGACGATGAAGATGACCGAACAGGTGATCAGGATCGTCCGCTCGCTCTGCCCGTGGCCGCAATAGCGGTCCAGCGCCCAGCCGGCGAGCAGCGCTGCGGGGATTCCGGTGAAGATGCCGAGCTGTCGACGCCGCGCGAAGTATCGGCCGCGGACGCGATCCGGGATGACGTCCGCCATCCAACTGATCCACGCCGGCCCGCCGACGCACTGGCCGGCGTGCATCAAAAAGAAGAACGCGAGGAACGCGAAGATCGCCCAAGGCGCATGATTCTCGCCGCCGTAGAGAACGATCCACATCGGCACCAGCGCGATCGGAATCCACAGCAGCCGATTCAGGTACAGCGCGACCATGAAGATGCCCTTGCGGTGCCCGGTGCGATCGATCAGCACACTCGCCGGGAGCGAAAGCAGCGCCGCCATGAATGGCATCGCCGCCAATAGCCCGAATTCAAAGTTGGAAAGCCCCAGCGTCTTAGCGAACATGGTCAGCGGCGCACCGGCCTGGGCGTGCATCCAGAACGCGCCGAACAGCCACGCAATGGTGACGTACGACATCGCGCGGCGCAACGGCGGACCCTTCAGATCGGCTGGCGCGCTGGATACTTGGGAAAGTGCGGGAACCTGGGACATGCGCTCCGTCAAATACGTCGCGCGATTGTAGGCCGCTGCGCCCGTGAGGCAATCGCGGATCGCGGTCTGTTGGTGAATCTTAGGTCGAAACCGAATAGCGCGCGATGAAATGCGCCCACCGATCACATCAATTGTGAGTCCGATCGCGCTCGTGACTTACAGCATCTTGACCAGGAACAGAACATTCCCGATCAATTTCACGCCGCTGATCCGCGTGTTGATGCTCGCGCCGTTGTGAACGGCGTACCCAGTGTTGTAGCCGATGATGCCGCCTTGGATAGTGACGTTCTTGGTGCGGACCAGGCGGAAGCCGTCGCCGAAGTTTTTCAGGCTCTTGAACCCGGTGATGTCGGTGCCGACGTAATTATTGATGAACTTGTTGTCGGTGCCTTCATAGACCAGCACCCCGTAAAAATCGTTGCCGGAGATGATATTGCGTTGCCCAACACCGGTGCCGCCGATCAGGTTGTTCTTAGACCCGTTGCTGACGTCGATCCCGCGCCACCAGTTTCCAATGTCCTTGGTGCCGGACTTGTCGGTGCCCACCAGATTGCCCTGGACGATGTTATTGCTGCCGCTGGCGAGCCACAGCACGATGCCGCTGTAGTGATTGCCGCTGACGACATTGTCATTGATGGTGTTGTAATTGGTCGATGTTTCGATGCCGTAATGCTCATTGGCGAGCCGCGCATTGCCGGCGGCATTGAGGCCGACGATGTTGTTGAGCACTTTGTTGTAGCCGCCGCCGCTGATGTTCATCACCAGCCCGTCTTCGCCATTGCCGCTGAGCACATTGCCGGTGACCGTGTTGCGCGGCGAGCCGTTCAGCGCGATGCCGCTGGTACCGTTCTTGATTGCAAAATTACCGGTAACGTCCGTGCCGATGTAGTTATTCTGCACCCAGTTCTCGGCCGTGTAATACGTCCAGAACTGCAGACCTAGATTGCCGTTGCCTGAGATGATGTTGCGGTCTGCCGCGTTGGGGCCGCCGATGGTGTTTTTTCCGAACGAGACGACGATCCCCTTACCGCCATTGCCGCGATCAATTGTTCCGGTGACATCCGTTCCGATGTAGTTGCCTTTAATCGTATCGCCGCCGGCTTTGACGACGAGGATGCCGCTGCCTTTGAAGCGGTTGATGACCATGCCCTTCACCGTGCTCGATCCGCCGCCGAGAACGAGCCCGTCGCCCCAGGTTTTGTCGCCGCGCAGCTCGATGATCGGCTTGCCGGCGTATCCCGGCTGGGAAGTGCCGTCGATCGTGACCGGGTACATGATGTACGGCATCGGTTTCGACGGCGCGATCGATTTCACGCCGCTGCCGATCTTGAATTGAATGAGATCGGCGTCGCTCTTCTTGTTCGCTTTGATCAGCGCATCGCGCAGCGTGCCGGTGCCGGCGTCGGCGGTGCTCGTGACGATGAAAGTGGAAAAGAGTTGGCGTGACTCAACGGATTCCAAAACTGCGGCCTGAGCGCTGGTACGGTTTGCGGCGGCCGACGAGTTGATCTTACGCATGCGGATAGTCCTCATAACGACGAATTGGTCAGGCCCGCAATTTAGGGGGCATCAACCGTCGCACAAGAACAAAACCGGGCGAAATGCATAAAAAATACCGATGGGCGTCACGGCGCGTCAATTTGCGTAATCTGGCTGTGTCACTTGTGGCCTTGAGGTGGGGATTCGGAGAGATACTTTTTCAGGATCACGTCCGACAGATCAATGTCGTTGATATTCGCCAGTGTGCACAGCCAGGCGACGACGTCGGCGAATTCTTCTTCGAGATTCGCGCGGTCCGTGCCGTTGAGCGCCGTTGCCAGTTCGCCGACCTCTTCAATGAACCATAAAAATGTTTTGGGCGTACCCCGCTCTCGATCCACTTTCTCGTACCGCTGGCGGATGTGTTCTTGAAACGCGGCGATCGTCAGGTCTTTGGCGTTCATTTGTGCACTCTATAAATCGACTGATCGTAACACTCACTCCGGCCGCGGCGCATTGGCGGGCGGCGGCTCGGCGGTACGCTGGGTTTCCCCCCGCTGGCTGTCCCATAGCGCGATCCGCGCCGCGGTGTGCTTCGCGCGCTGCACGTCTTCCGTCCTGCCCATCCGCTCGGCCACCTCGGCGATCAGGTCGTACGACGTGGCGTCGTAAAGATCAACATACGTCGCCTCACGCGCCCACTTCAGCGCATTCTCAAGATCGTTCTGCCGCATGTATATTCGCGCGATCTGCTTGGCGAAGCGGTTGTTCTGCAACTCGAAAATGTGAAGAAATTTCAGATGCTCGATCGCGCCGACCGGGTTGCTTGTCTCCTTCTGCAAATAGAGATAAGCGAGCCGCTGGTGCGGCTTGAGCTCGGTCGGTTGCAGTGCGTACGCCTCGGCGAAGGATTTAACCGCCTGTTCGAGCACCTTGGCTTTAAGTGCCTGGTCTCCCTCATTGACCAGCGCTTCGGCTCTTTCGGTTGCTTCTTCGCTGTATCCCCACGGAGCGATCTGCTGCTTCATCCAGATGTGCCAGTCGGCATCGATCTTCTCGAGCGTTTGTCCTGTGGCGTCGTGAAATGCCGCGACGTCGTTTTTTCCCGCTGCATACGCGCCCAGAAGCCGGACGATCGACGCGCGGCCATACGTTTCATCAAGATAGCGCGCCAGCCACGCGCCCTGCGTGTACGCCTGTTCGCCATCACCGGGACGCGTGGGACGTGTAAACGCCGCGGGAAAGCTGCGGATCGTAAACAAGCTGCCATCCATCGCGCGGCTATACAGTTCTTCGGGCACGTCCTTAAACCGGAATGGCACGCCCTCCTGCCAAACCGCGAGCCCTTCGGTGAGCCAGCGCGGGACTCGATGGTGCGTCTGCATCAGGTTGAACGTATGGACAAGCTCATGTCGCAACACACGGCCCCAGTTGAAGTTGCCCTTCTTGGTGCCGCGACGCGGCGAGATCGTCGCCAGCACCCGGCCGAAGCTGACGCCGAAGTTTTCCACACCAGGCACCCCGGCCATGCGCACCGAGAATTCATCGTCGCCGGGATAGACCTGGATGATCACCTTCCCGTCTGGCGTGTAGTCAAAAATCTTCACCAGGTCCTGAAATGTCTGCTCCATGAACGCGCCGACCTGCTCGCCGACGATCGGATCGAGTCGGGGATCGAAGTAGACGATCACGTGCTCGGTGTGGTGCTTCTCGTACTTCGCGATGTCGTCTAATAGCCGCAAAAAATTGACCGTCGCGAGATTGTACGGATCGGATTTGTAGGCCTCATCCAGCACGGCGCGTGCTTCATCCTCGCGCCCGATATTCAGGAACATCCCGCCAAGCTGATGGCGTGCCTCAGTCTGCCACGGGGTGCGCTCGATCACGATCTTGAAGTATCGCTCGGCGGCGTCGTACTGATCGGCGCCTTTGAGCAGGCGGGCCGCGAAAGCATGCGCATCGGTGCGCGCCGGCCATTGCGTGTTCGCCTGACTGAGCAATTCGTCGCAGCGCGGAGGTCCCTGGCGCACGAACTGCGTGGCCGCGTATAACGCGATCGCCTCCGGGCGACCGGGATACTTCTGAAGCAAAACCCCCGCTCGATCATCCGCCTGAGGCCATTGTCGCGCATTGGCCAGCGCGATGGCTTCGTAGAGGCCGGCCTCGAACGATTCCGGATCCGCCATGCGCAGCGCCTGCACTGGCGACTGCGCGTCCTCCTGTTCCGATTGAGCACCGACCCGCATTGCAGCCAACAAGACGCGCGGGTCGTGCGGCGCTCGTTCCAGCGCGGGCTTTAGATATGTCTGCGCGCTGGCGACATTGCCGCGCGACGCCGCAAAGATCGCCGCGGCGACGCGGGACGGGATGTGCTCACGATCAATCACGTCAAACGCCCGGACGTACATTCCAAGCACGGTGTCGTTGAGCGATGCCTGCTCCTTGTACGCCATGCTCAGCGTCGCCCACCGATGGACCGCGGTCGCAATGTCCGACAAATCATCGGCGTTCTCGAACTGGAGTGGATCGTCCAGCCATTTCTGCACGAACACCTGTTGCCCGCCCAGAAACCACTTGTAACTCTCGATCGCCGCCGCGAAGTCGCCGGCCTGCTCCAGCACCTGTCCGTGTGCGAGGTGCGCCTGGATCGAGTCGGGAACCTGCGCCAGCCATTGATCGATAATCGGCGCGGCCAACCTGCCTTGCTCACGGTCCAGAAGATCGCGGACGCGCACATTAATAGCCTCGGGGTCTGACGCCAACGGCTCGGACGCGAGCAGAATCGCCGCATCCTCAAACTCGCCGAGCCCAAGCAACGCGCGGGCGCGCAGAATCGCGCGGGCCGCGGCGTCTTCCGACTTTGCGTCCGGTTTGATCGACGAAAGCGTCGATAGCGCGGCGCGATACTTACCCGCGGCGATCTCCGCTTGCGCGCGGTCGACCGGGCCCGCGTACGATGGCAGCTTAATCTCCGGCGACTCCTCGGGCGCGAAGCGATCGACCCATTCGTCGATGGTCGACTTCATCGCACCATGCGCAAGCTCAGTGCTGAATACACTAAGAAGGAACGCGGCGAGCGGGATCGTGAGTACCGTACTGCGTCTGAACATGTTCATGAGTATACTCAGTCGCGATGCTCGATGCCGCAACACTTATCGGCAACCGGGACATGTTCCCAGTTCTGGCTCATTGGGCGTTCTTCAATCACGCCGGCGTCGCCCCCCTGCCGCGCATTGCGACCGACCAGTTGCGGCGATACGCGAACCAGGCGCAGATGCAGGGATATCTGAACAGCAGTTGGTACGCCGACATTGAGTCGCTGCGAAAACTCTGCGCGTCGCTGATCAACGCGCACCGGGATGAGATCGCATTTATCAAGAACACTTCCGAAGGCATCAGCATCGTGGCCGGCGGAATCGACTGGCAATGGGGCGATCTCATCGTGACGACAGCCGTCGAGTATCCGGCGAATATTTACCCTTGGCTCGAAGTCGTCCGCAGTCGCGGGGCCCGGCTCGAGATGGTCCCGGAGCAGACGATGCCCGATGGCAGCCGCCAGGTGCCGATCGAGGCGATTCTCGCTGCCGCGGCCGACCCGAGGTGCCGCGTGGTGACGCTGTCGCACGTGGAATACGCGTCAGGACAACGGCACGACCTGGCGCGAATCGGCGCCTTCTGCCGCGAACGGAAGATCATCTTCTGCGTGGATGCGATTCAATCGGTCGGCGTCGTTCCGGTTGACGTTCAGGCGATGAACATCGACTACCTCAGCGCCGACGGGCATAAGTGGATGCTCGGCCCCGAAGGCGCGGGCATCTTCTACTGCCGGCGAGAGCTCGTCGAACACACCCGGCCGCTGATGATCGGATGGATGAACGTCATCAACCCGCAAAGCTACGGCCATTACGATTACACGCTCAAATCCAATGCCGGACGCTTCGAGTGCGGCACCTACAACGTGCCCGGTCTGCTCGGGCTACTGGGCGCGCTGACATTGATCGATCAGGTCACCGTGCCGCTCATTTACGCGCGCGTCCAACAATTGCTGGATCATCTTGTCGAAGGTCTGACGAAAAAAGGTTACGAAATCGTGTCGCCACGCGAAGAACCGATGCGAAGCGGCATCCTCAGCTTCAAATCCCACGGACATTCACACGACCAGATCGTTTTGAAATGCCGGGAAGCGAACATCGAAATCGCCAAGCGCGAAGGCCGACTGCGAGCGGCGCCGCATTTTTACAATACTGAGGCGCAGATCGACCAATTGCTCTCGGTTCTGCCTTTTCATTGAACTTGTGGCCGCACGCTATTTCAAGTCTTGCGCGAGCGTGAAGTCGGCCGACGGGACGGTCGCATGGTAGCCGGCGCTCTGGACGTTCAGATATTCAATCAGCGTATCGGCTCCCAGGGACAACTCGCCGGTTTTCGCAAACCAGTCGGGCACAGTCGCAGCTGTCGGTGCGGACGCATCTTCGATTGATCGGGAATTGTGAATCACCCATAGCCGATCGCACAGCCCGGCTTTAAAAAATGCATTCGCGAGCGTGGGGCCGGGCTCAACCAGCACGTGCGAATACGGCTTCTGGACCCAGTCTCCGGCCGCGAGGGCGGCGAGCAAAACATCCTCGCGCTGCGCCGGCGGCCAGACGACCCGCACGCCGCGCTCGACCAACGGCTCAAAATTCGTCGATGGCGCAGTGAGCGACGTCACCACCACTGTCGGCAACTGCAGCGCCGTCCTGACAAGCCTGCAATCATTGGGCGTGCGCAGTTTTCGGTCGATAATCACCCGCTCGGGCGTGCGCACCGCGGGCACGCCGCGAACGGTGAGGACCGGGTCGTCGGTCAGGACGGTGTTGATGCCGACGACGATCGCGTCGCTCCGCGCACGCAGCGTGTGCACAAACGCATTGGCACGATCACCGCTGATCTGTAGCCGCATCCCCTCATGGCCGGCGACTTTTCCGTCGGCGGTTTGCGCCCATTTCATCGTCACGTACGGCCTTTGAAATTGCTGCCGCACCAGAAACGGCGCGATCAACTGCCGGCATTCCGCGCCGAGGCCGTCCGGAACCCTATCGACTTCGATGCTCGCGTCCCTCAGCATCCGCACGCCGGCGCCGTTGACATTGGGGTTGGGGTCGAGGCAGCCGATGACGACGCGCGTGATGCCCGCTTCAATCAGCGTTGGCACGCAAGGCGGCGTTTTCTTATTGGTGTGGCAGCACGGCTCAAGCGTGACGTACGCCGTGGCGCCGCGCGGCGATTGTGTGGACGCCGACAACGCGGTCGGCTCGGCATGTGGCCCGCCGAAAGCGGCGTGAAAACCCTCGCCGATCACCTGACCATCGCGAACGATTACGCAACCGACCATCGGATTCGGCTCAACGCGCCCGCGGCCGCCCATGGCCAGGCCTAGTGCGCGGCGTGAGAAGGGTTCATCAGCGGAGGTCCACATCGTGCTCAAGCTTTCGGGCGTGCGGTGTCGATCCGTGAAACGTCGCCGGATGGCTCTTCGCGGACGAAGATCGAATAGCAGAACATGCCGCCGACGCCTACGCACAAGAGCGTGTCGGCGATGTTGAAAATCCACGGGAATATGCCCCACTTCGGCAGCGCGTAAATCATGTCGCGCACATACCCGAAGTAGACGCGGTCATAGAAATTGCCCAGGACGCCGGCAATGAGCATGCCGAGCAACACCTGGTAGATGCGCTGACGGCCGGACCTGACAAAGAGATGAATCAGCAGCCCCAGCGCCATCACCGAGACCGCGACGAACAGCACGCGATTCCCCTGCCCGATGCCAAAAACAGCGCCGAAATTGATGTGCGCTCGAAGGTGCAGGAACCCGGGGATCAGTTGAGTCTCACGCGAGTCCACACCGGTGAGACGACCGGAATCATTATAAAAGCGTTCGGTCACCAGAGCCGCGAAGGATTGATTCTTTAGCGCCAGATCGGCCGCGAGACCAAGGATCAGTGGAATCAGCAGGCACGCCCATGCGCCGGCGGATCGGGTTGCTCGTGAGGTGGTCAGTTCCATCAAACCCGGATCATAGCGGCTCAGTAAGCACGCCGGTACTGAGGCTTCTCAAGCTGACGGGCGTACTCAATGGAGTAGCGCGCCCACGGCTGGGCTTCCAGACGCGGCTTGGAAATCGGTTTGCCGGTGCCTTCACAGACGCCGAAGCTGCCGTCCTGGATCTTGGCCAGGGCGCGGTTGATCTCGCGGAGCAATTGCCGGTCTTTTTCAACCAGGCCGAGCGTGAACTCCTGCTCGTAGTTGTCGGTGCCCATGTCGGCCATGTGCAGGGGCAGATTCGACAGGTTTGAACCGGTGGCGCTGCGAAGGGCTTCGCGTTCCATGGAACTCATGTCGCCGACGAGCTCGCGGCGCTTGGCGAGCAGCAGGGCGCGGAACACTTCCAGATCCTTGGGGCTGATGCCCGCGAGGTTCTTCTTCGGCTTGGCGTTGCTCATCACCGGGGCGGGCGGCAGCGGCGGCGGCGGGAGCGGTGCAGGCGCGGGCATGTTCATTCGCGTCGGCAGGAACTTCGTGACGACGGTGCCGACGCGCTTGCCGGCAAGAACCGCAGCTTTCCCGGCGCCCTTGCC
>JACMML010000158.1 GCA_014379105.1 Phycisphaerae bacterium | reverse complement strand
GCGCTCTTCGAGCTTGTCGAGCAGGCGCGTCATGTCCGGGTCGTGGGTGGTCATGTCGCGCACGATTTGGTTGGACGGCATTCCCGCCGCGCCGGCCTGTCGTAATGATCGCAACACCAGATATTGGACCGGGGTGATTCCGGTCGGGCGCAGCGCGTCTTCGAGGCCTTGCATTAACCGATCCGCGGTGCGCTGCACGTGGATAAAAAGGTCGGCCAACGGGTCACTTCGGCCGCGACGACGGGGTGTGTCATCATCCTCAGTAAAAACTGGTAGGGGCGGGGATTTTGATCTCTTAACTGTGACTCGGGCACGCATCAGAACGGCGATCCTTGGATTCGGCGGCAAGAACTGGGGTAAAGCCCGTTCCGTCGAGCATTACGAACACAGTTTATCAGACCTTTGAAGAAAATCAAAAACTACCCAAATTAACAATATCATCTCAGGGATTAACCGATACAACAGGTGTAAGCTGTTCAGATTGCCTATTTTAACAGGAGCTTAGGCGTGTTTGTACAACCCATTCAACGTGAGATCGAGCAAATCCCGTTCATGGCGATGACTCAGAATGTCGAACGGCGGAAGCACCGTCGACACGATCTGGAGAATCGTCAGTACATCGTGGAGCGCTGGGACGCAGTGCGCAAGCAGGGGACGCCTCTGGGCATCGTCGCTGACATATCCGCGGGTGGGATTCGCATCCGCAGCCGCGAGGTTTCGGTAGCGCCGGACACACATATTCGTCTGAGATTGCGCCTGCCCACCTACGCCGGCATCAGCCCGTTCATCAACCACGAGGCGGGTACAGCGCCCGCCAATGATTGGGTCGGTTGGTTGGTTGTGAGCCGCGTGACCAAACTTGGTAACGGCACCTGCGAGATCGCCGGGCGGCTCGTCGACATGGACGAAGTCGATCGCGGCATGCTCGGGCTTTATCTCTCGACACAACCGATGGCGGCCTAGTCCTGCCTAATCGGCGAGACCACCGTTCAGAAACAATCTATGCTTCGCGACCCGCGGGAGAAGCTCCTTCCCTTCCGCGGGTCTTTTTTGCGCGCTGGTCTGACCTGCCGAGGGGGGAAATCGCATCATTTCGGACCGATGGCCGACTGATATCTTGCCGCGAGCGACTGCTGGTCCGGCGTGCTCTCGGTGCTGAACGAATCAACCACTTTCCCGTCCTTAATCACCGCCACGTCATTCGCGTACGCCGCGACGCTCGGTTCGTGCGTCACCATGACGATGGTTTTGCCGTGTAGACGGCACAGGTCGCGGAGCAGTTCACAGACGCTTCGCGAGTTGACCGAATCCAGATTGCCAGTGGGTTCATCCGCGAGAATGACGGCCGGATCGTTGATCAGCGCCCGGCCGATCGCGACGCGCTGCTGTTCGCCGCCGGACAGCGCGTCGGGCTTATGATGCCGGCGCGGGCCGATGCCGAGCAGGTCGATCAATTCCTCCACGCGGCGGTGGTCCGCATCAGTCATCTTCCGCGCCAGCCGCACCGGGAGCAGGATATTGTCCTCGGCCGACAGCGTGGGGATCAGGTTGAACGACTGAAACACCAGCCCGATCTGATCGCGCCGAAACCGCGTGAGCTGCGCGTCATTCATTTTCCCCAGGTCCTGCCCATTGATATAAACCCCGCCCGTCTCGGCCTTGGTGAGCCCGGCAGTGAGATGCAGAAGGGTGCTCTTGCCCGAGCCGCTCGCGCCCATGATCGCGACGAATTGCCCGCGCGCCACATCAAGCGTCACGCCGCGCAAGGCTTCGACAACGCGGTCGCCTTGCCGGTAAGTCTTACTGACGTTGTCTACGTGGAGGGGAGTCATGCAGGGTTTTCAGCTGTCGCGGTTATTCAAACGCTTCACCCCATACCCGTGCTCTGAACTAAGTGTGTTTTCAGAAAGGCTCCATGGCGGACTGAATTGGCTGGTTCAGGAAGCTATGGCTTTACTGGCGGTAATTCTGATTTGCCGAATCATCTGGTCTACGTGCGAAATACTGTATACGCGCGCTTCAGCGAATATAGGTGCGACATGAGCGACTGTGGCGTCGACGATCGCGAACAGCGGCTTATCTGCCGCCAAGGCTGCACCAACCTCGAATGCGACGGCAGGGGCACCTTGTCGATCGCTTATGCTGACTGCCACCACGGCATCAGACTCCAGGAGCTGTCTGCGCAGCTCTCGCGAGAGGTCCGCACCAGTGGAAAGCGTATGACTGCCCGTGACAGTTAGGCCGCTTCGCGTCATTGCATCGTGCACCTCTTGAGCTACATCGCGATCGATGGCTGCGTAGGAAAGAAACACACGAGGTTCTCGGTCGGGCTTACGCATCTTGGATTCTCACTTTGCGGAGCGACGCACGATGTCGTCCCTCATTCGATCAAAATCGTTTATGGAGTATACCTTCTTACTCTTTAGAATATCAGGAATAGGGTCAATTTCGATATGGCATCTCAGTGCGATGATACGCATTTGAGGTCCACGCAGCCAAGCGGCACCGATTTCCATTAAAACCCATCGCCGGTCCACTGAATCCGGTGTTAATAAAACCAATAGCTCATCAGAATTCAGGATTGCACGCCGGATCTCATCTGGGATATCGTCACCGCCAGCTAAATCTCTATCGTCGCGAAAAGTCGAGATTCCACTTGCTTCTAACTTTTCGCAGATCACTGTGGCA
The DNA here is from genome assembly GCA_014379105.1 of Phycisphaerae bacterium. Classification (GTDB taxonomy): domain Bacteria; phylum Planctomycetota; class Phycisphaerae; order Tepidisphaerales; family Tepidisphaeraceae; genus JACMML01. The sequence continues at coordinate 4,830 of JACMML010000158.1, read as the reverse complement.
AGCCATTTATCTGTTGAAGCGTGACTTACGAAAACGCGGTATGACGCTGACTTGCGCTTGGGCTTAGCCATATCACGCCAACCCCGCAGTTCCTGTTTCGATCGGTTGACTTACGTATTCACGTGGATCGGTGACAAATCCAGTCAGCGCCGACGCCGCGACGGTGAGCGGGGATGCGAGGTAGACGCCCGCTTTCTTGTCGCCCATGCGGCCTGGGAAGTTACGGTTGGTGGTGCTGATGCACTGCAGCGCCGAGTTCAGCCGGCCGAACGTGTCGCTCGGGCCGCCGAGGCATGCGGAGCAGCCGCTGGGGCCGATGAAGCAGCCTGCATCCGCGAGCACGTCCTCGATGCTCTTCTCGGTCGGGCCTTTTTTCTGGCCTTGCAGATTGAGCGTCTTCATGTCGGTGTGCACTTCAGTGGAACCGGGAACGACGTAGGTCGGGATCTTCACCTTATTCCCGTTGAGAATGTTGGCCGCAAAGATCATGTCGGTGATCTTTCCGCCGGTGCACGAACCGATGTACGCGCGATCCAGCTTCACGTCGCGGCAATTCTGTGCGGTGTCCTTATTATCCGGCGAGTGCGGCTTGGCGACCATCGGCTCCATCGTCGAGAGGTCCCACTCGTATTCGGCGAAATACTTCGCATCCGCGTGTTCGACCGGAACGTCCCAGTTGGCGACGTTGGAACGCTTGCGGACATACGCCAGCGTCTTCTCATCCACATCGCAGATGCCATTTTTACCGCCGGCCTCGATCGCCATATTGGTGAGCGTCATGCGATCTTCGAGCGTGAGAGATCGGATGCCTTCGCCGGCGAAATACATCGAGCGATAGGTCGCCCCGTCGACGCCGATCTCGCCGATCACCGCGAGGATCAGATCCTTGGCCGTCAGATACGGGGGGATCTGGCCATGGAAAGTGAACTTCATCGTCGGCGGCACTTTAAGCCACGTCTTACCCGTGCCGAGCGTAAATGCCGCGTCGGTGTTGCCGATGCCGGTGGCGAACTGTCCGAACGCGCCTGCGGTGCAGGTATGGCTGTCCGTGCCAAGCAGAATCTCGCCCGGGCGGACGTGTCCTTCTTCCGGAAGCGCCTTGTGACAGACGCCTTTGTAGCTCGTCTTGGTCGGGTCTTTGTATGGAGACGGCATGCCCGGGTTCATCGTGACGAACTCCGGGTCGTAGTAGTATTTCAGGCCCTGCTCGCTGACGAAATCGCGGAGCGTCTGGATGTTGCGATGGCATTTATCGTCGGCGGTGAAGATGTAGTGATCAGGGATGACGACGACGCGGTCTTTATCCCAGACCTTCGCGTCCCGGCCGAACTTTTCGTGAAAGATGCCGATGGTGCCCGGGCCGCAAACGTCGTGCGTCATCAGGATGTCGACATTGACCCATACATTATCTCCGGGCTCCACGCGCTCGCGCCCGGAATGCTTCGCCAGAATCTGCTCGGTCATCGTCATACCAGCCATCAGACAGCTCCTATTGGGGAAATTGCAGACCCGCCAGTATAGCAGCACAAGCCGGGTGTTTCTATCGTCACGGCCGCCCGGTATGCTCTGATGCGGGCTTGAAGGAAATTGATGAAACTCTCGATAGTTATCCCTGTTTATAACGAAGCACAGACCATTCATGAGTTAATCGGCAAGGTCGTGGACGCGGATATTCCCGCAGGAATGTCACGCGAGATCATCTGCGTCAACGACTGCTCCACCGACGGCACTGCCGCCCGGCTCGATGAACTGCCGGCCGCGTTCCCCTCGGCGGCGTTTTCGATCCACCATAAACCCGTCAACCAGGGCAAAGGCGCCGCGCTCCGCGACGGGTTTGCCAAAGCGACCGGCGACCTCGTGCTGGTGCAGGATGCCGACCTGGAATACGACCCGCAAGACTACATGAAACTGCTCGGCCCGATCGTCGATGGCAAGGCCGATGTTGTCTACGGGTCGCGCTTTATCGGCGAGCCGCACCGTGTGCTCTATTTCTATCACTACCTGGCGAATCGTTTTCTGACGATGCTGTCCAATCTGTTCACCAATCTCAATCTCACTGACATGGAAGTCTGCTACAAAGTGTTCCGTAAGAGCGTGCTCGATCAGATCACGCTTAAGTGCGATCGTTTCGGCTTCGAGCCGGAAGTGACCGCCAAGATCGCCAAGATTCGGCCGCGGCTGCGGATATATGAAGTGGGTGTCGCCTACTACGGACGGAGCTACGAAGAGGGAAAGAAGATCACCTGGCGCGACGGCTACCGCGCGGTGGCGGCGATCATCCGGTTCGCGTTTACCAATTGAGCTTTTCACATCTTCAGGGAGACTTCTGTGACGACCATCCCGACCTCGATCCACCTGATTCACCCGCACAACCGGGCCCGCACGGTGATGCTTATCCTGGTGCTGCTGGCGGGTGCGCTGGCGATCCGGCTGCCGTACTATCCCGGCAACGCCTATCGCAGCGTAGACGAGCCGAGCTACACCAGCGGCGGACTGATGCTCGCCGAGGGATTGGCGCCCACTTATAAGGCCGCACCCGGCGCACCGATCGTTTGGACATCATGGGCGTTTGCGATGGTGGATGCCGCGCGTCATCTGCAATACCCCGACAATGCCGACAAAGGGGTCACGCCGTTCGCCAGACCCAGCGCCGCGCTCAATGCCGCACTCTTTGACGCGTATCACGACGGCACCCGGTTGCGCAAAGTGCATCTGATCGGCTCAATCACGTTCGGTTTGCTCGCGGTCTGGGGCGCGACCCGCTACGGCCTGCTGCGCGGCGGATTCCTCGGGGGCGCGTTGCTCGGGTGTGTCGTCGCATTCAGCCCGCTTTTTGTCTCGTTCAGCCTGATGACATTGCCGCATATCTATGCCTGGGCGCTGGCGATCTGGGCGATGTATCTCGCCGCGGCCGGTGGCGACTGCCGGCGGCGGTGGGCATTCATCCTGCTCGGGCTAGCGATCGCGACGCGGTTTGAAATGGTGCTGATGTCTCCATTACTGCTGTGGGAGACATGGGGAACGATGCCCAAACCGCGCTCGTGGAACGCGATCAAAGGCCTGCTGCTGTCCGCGGTCGCAGCGCTGGCGGCGGCGCCGTGGTTGCTGACGAGCCTGCTGACAAACGTCCGCAGCATCGTTGCCGCCCGCGTAATGGCGAACAACTCGTGGCAAGGCGCATCCGTGGAAAGCATTCTCACGGGAATTGTTGATTCGCTTTGTCTGCAAGCGGGGCTTTTGCCGTCGATCATATTCCTGCTCATCGCCATGTACGCCGGGCTATTGTTCAAGCCGACCCGAGGCCGATTCTTCTGGGCGCTTTTGATCAGTGCGGCAATCATCGCACTCGGAATTCGCGGCGTCGGGCAGAGCCTGTTTCAGGAAGGTCCACTCGTTCTGACGATCCTGCTTCTCTCGGCCTACGGTCTGCCGGCGATGGGCGAATCGTGGTGCAAGATCTGCGGGATCATCGTCGCGGTCGCGATCGGAATCGGCGTCAGCATGACCGTGCTCCGCGCCGAATGGCGCGCGCCGGCGGGTACGAATGCTCCCGTTGCCGAATGGATCGAAGCCAACGTGCGCCCCGGAACACAAGTCTACTGGGACGCGCGGACACCGCGTCAGATCGTCCCGACCCGCAGCGCCTCCGACGCGATGTGGACCGAGGCGGCGACAGCGGCGTGGCGCAGCAAACTTGCCTGGGCAAACGACCCGATCACCGGCGAGCCGCCGCGGGCGCTGTCGATTGATATGATGCCCAAGGAGTATTCAATCTATCGCGCGTATTTCATCCTTGGCGGGCGAACGCGGCTGGCGATACCACGGTTCGATGTCTATCCGCGCTATGGTCTCACCGTCCGCGGTGAGACGTCGTTTCCCGAGCGGCTGGCGACCACCAGCGGGGTGTACGTGCTCACCGCGCCTAAAATTGAGGATGAAATTAATTCCGCGCTGGGCAAACCGGTGATGACCTGGGAACAAAAAGGCTCGATGCCGACATACGTATGGGCCCGCGGAACGGTTTTGCTTCAGCCTGCCGCGCCGTAATCCGGATTACCGGACCATGTTTCTGGCGCGGTTCTGAAAATTATGCGCTTTGGCGCAAACCTCAATCGCCGTGTAGAGTGAAGTGCGATAAAGTCCGTATCAAAGAGGAGCACATTTCATGCGTTGCGTCATCGCCGGTGGAGCTGGTTTTCTGGGTTCGCACATCACTGATCTTCTGTTATCGCAAGGCCACGAGGTGATCGGCATCGATAACTTCATCACGGGCAATAAGGACAACATCGCCCACCTTGCGAACAATAAGAATTACAAAATCATCGAGCACGACGTCATCGAGCCGCTGAAGATCGACGGCCCGGTCGACCGCATTTATCACATGGCCAGCCCGGCTTCGCCCATCGGTTATGTGAAGCATCAGGTGCTGACGATGAAGGTCAACTCCGCGGGCACATGGAATCTGCTGGAGATGGCGGTCGAGAAAAAAGGGCGCTTCCTGATGGCCAGCACCAGCGAGTGCTACGGCGATCCCGCGGTGAACCCGCAGCCGGAATCGTATTGGGGCAACGTCAATCCGATCGGCATGCGATCGATGTATGACGAAGCCAAACGGTTCAGCGAAGCCTGCACGATGGCTTATCATCGCGAGCGCCAGGCCGACACCCGACTCATCCGCATCTTCAACACCTACGGCCCGCGCATGGACCCGTACGACGGCCGCGTGGTCATCAGCTTCATTCGTCAGGCGCTGAATAACGAGCCGCTGACCGTCTTCGGCGAGGGCAAACAGACGCGCTCGCTGTGCTACGTTTCGGATCTCATCCGCGG
>JACMML010000157.1 GCA_014379105.1 Phycisphaerae bacterium | reverse complement strand
GCTTTATCCGGCAGCGACTTCCGCACCCGCGACAAGCCGGGATTGAGCGACGCAACAAAATCCGCATCGGCATATCCGCCCCACGCGACGTTGTAGAAAGCCTTGTGCCCGGCGGCACAGACGCCGCGCTTGAGCTTTAAGGGGTGCGTCGTGCCCGCGAGGACCGCGGGGATCCAGTCGGCGATTTCCACCCACGTGTGCGCCGCCGCGAAGACTTCGGGATTCACGCGGGCACAGCGGAGAATCTTCGCCCAGAACCATTCGGATGAATACCGACCGCCGCACTTGGCAAGATATTCCGGATGCTGCTTCGCCGCCGCGACAGTAAATTCCTCGGCTTCGGCGTGGGACGTGTGATCCTTCCACAGCCACGCCATCGCGTCGGGGTTCGCGTCATACTGCGGCAGCAGCGCCAGCGCCGTGCCGTTCTGATCGACGGGCATCGGCGTCGAGCCGGTCGTATCCACGCCGATCCCAATCACATTGGCGGCCGAGAAACCGCTGATCTTCGACGCCTGCTTCAGCGCATCGACGACAGTAATCTCTATCCCTTTGACATAATCCGCCGGGTGCTGCCGGGCCAAATCGGGAACGGAATGGTCGAGAATTACGCCAGCGGTGCCGTGCGCGTAATTCCAGACACTCTCGGCGACCTCCCGGCCGTCCTTCACGTCGACGACGATCGCGCGGACGCTATTGGTTCCAAAATCAAGACCGATCGTATACCCGCTCGCCATGCCCAAAATCCCTCCGAGCCGGCCATCACGCACGGGCTACGTTTGGTTACTAAAGGAGCGAAAGTATATTCGATTTTGCGCAGTTACAACAGGGCGTGATGGGTGAGCGATGGGCTGGCAGTGCTGGGGCGCACTTGAAGATTGTGAGCGCTCTGGCCGAACTGGGCTTGCGAGTCCCGGGGGGTGGCTGAGTCTACTTTACTATGAACGACGACAACCTAATCGAGCGCGAGCGGCCGCAGCTACACCCTCAGCGGCAGCATCAGTATTCGTAGGTTCAATTTCCGATGAGTCCGAGGGCGACGTAAAACAACACTAAGATCACCCGCTGGCGGGTCGCTAAACGGCAACAGCTTCACCCTGCTCGATCACCTGCTTTAATTTTGCCAAGTCATCGCTGATCTGTTGATCCGGCTCCTCACCAAACAGCTTGGCCACCCACGCGCCGAGCTTGCCGGCGGGTGGGATGTAGTCGAGGGTTACTTTTACGATCGTGTTGCCGTTATCGCCGGCGGGGAGGAACCGCACTGTGCCGCTGTTGTCAACGTCCGCGTCACCGGTGCTGCGCCAGGCGATCAACTTGTCGGGCTCTTCATTGATGATTTCGGCATCCCACTGCACCGACGCGCCCAGCGGCGCCTTGGCGACCCAGTGCGAGTGCTGTGAATCGGTGACTTTTACGTCCTTCAGGTGATCCATGAATCGCGGGAGGTTCTCGAAATTGCGCCAGAACCGGAAAAGCTCGGCCGCGGGTTTATCGATCGTGATGGATTGCTCGACGTGAATCCCGCGAGAATTATATTCCTCCGGCGCAGCGCTGGGCTCGCCTTCAGAATGCCCGGCGGTGCTGAATCCGAGCTTGTCGTAGAGCGGGCAATTCCCTTTGATCCCGCGGTAGATCAACGCTCCGCCGAGTCCAAGCAGCGCCAGGCCAGTGAGCGAGCCGGCTTTTTTGAGACCGACAATACCCAAGATCGCGCCGGCGGCGATGGAGATATCGCGCTCGAGCGTTCCCAAATTTTTGCCGCCGTTGTTTTTGTCCGACGATTGCGCGTCGGTGCCCAGCGAATCGTCCAGATCTTCAATAATGTGGCGGCTTGCTTCACCAGCGGCACGGGAAATTACTTGAGCGGTCTTCATCGCGAACTCCGTTGTATGACCATAAAGAATCACCGAGGCGCAATGGCCTTGAGTGGTGATTCTTATCATCAAACTTTGCAGGGCTCCGCGATATCGAGCAAATCCTTTGAGACATATCAGGTAAACTCGGACACGCGGGTCGGAAGGGCTGCGGATTCAGGCCTCAAGCTTGAGCCGCGCCCCCGCTAGAAGTGCCACTCCAGTGACACCGCCACCGATGCGCCCTGCGGGTTGTAGGTGTCTTTAACCCACTGGCCGCCGACCGGATCGCGGTTATCCAGAAGATTCGTGCCGGCGAGTCGGATATTCATGTTCTGGTTTCCAAATGCCTCTTTCCAGAGCAGGCTCGCATCAAGATAAAACCGGTTGCGGATGACGATGTCTTCCTGCTCGGTGAAATCGTACGCCGCCTGCTCGGTGAAATAGCGAACCGCGGTCGTAAATACCAGGTGCCGCGAGATGTGATAGTCCACACCGACGTTGGCGGTGATGACCGGCGCGCCGATGATACGCCCTTGCGAGTTCGTCAGGGCATGGTGCATTTCCACGTCGTTGCTCGAGCTCTGGGCGTATTGTGAGAACGCCTCGAGCTTCGAGTCGTTGTAGGAAGTGTTTCCCCAAACGGTCAGGTCATGGCGAATCGGCGCCTGTACGCTCAATTCCACGCCATTACCGCTGAAATTGCCGACGTTGGTGTGCGGACCGAACCAACTGATGAAGTCGTCCAGTTGCTGGTGATAGAGCGTCACGCCGAGTTGCGTGTCGCCGATACGGAAAATATTGCTGAATTCGATGGTTGAGAGGATTTCGGGGTTTTCCGCGTTGGGTGCGAGCATTGCCCAGCTCGGGGCGGTGGCGCCGGACTTGTCGTTTCCCCATGCGGCATTCAGCGCCGCCATTGCCGACGGCATGCGGACGGCGCGGTTGTAGACGAGTTTGCTGGTCCACGCCGGGTCCGGCTGATAGATGATCGCCGAACGCCAGCCGGGGAACCAGCGGTCGCCTTCGAGCCGGGTATTGCGGTCAACCCGTGCGCCGGCAACGAGTTTCCAGTGATCACTCAACTGATAGGTGTCGTCGGCGTAGATGCCCAGCGCCCAGGTGTCTTCGTCAATAAGCGACGTTGGCGGAAATGAATTTACGCCCGCGTCGGTCGAGAACCAGGATTCGAGATTATCGTCATAAGACACCTGCACGCCGGCCTGGATGAAGTGCTTCTCGAAGCCCGAATATTGCAGGCTCCAGTCGGTCGCATAGGTGATCTGGCTCGTGGACTGCTGCGTCGCGTTGTTGGCGCCGCCTTTGGGATCGGTGCGACTTTGCTGGCGATACGTTCCCTCGATTGTTGCGACGCCGGTGAGATCTTTCGTGAAGGGGTGTTCTACTTTGAAAAACAGCGAGTAGATCTGATCCATCATCTGCCCGTCGTTGCCGGGGGCACTGTTATCGATCAGCAGTTCCGGCTTGGTCGTGCGATAGGCGGTGAACTGACCGGTCAATTCGCCGTATTGGCCTTTGAGGACGCTGAAGTAATTGGGCTGCTCGATCGCGCCGGTGGACTGATCGTCGGAGATGTTGCTGCGAAAGTCCTGGCTCCAGGCGTCGAACCCGCGTACTTCCTGGGTCGTTACTGAGAAAGTCAGCTTCTGGTCCTCTTCCCACTTGTGGCCGGCCAGGATGGTCGCGGAGTAGACAAGGTCGTTGCCGGTTCCGAGGATGACGTCGACGCCTTCGACGTCTTTAGTGATGACGTTGACCGTCGCCGCCAGCGTATTGGCCTGCTGGAACAGCGACGACGGGCCGACGACCACTTCCACGCGTTCGGCGTTGTCCAGATTGATCGGACCGCTCAGAATATCCGGCTCGTTCATGCCGTTCATGTTCTGGCCATTGATCAGCAGGCTGATTTTCTCGTTGTCGTTCGCATTCAGGCCGCGTACGCCCGCCACGAACTGTAGATCTTTATGAAATACGGTGAAGCCCGGCACGACCTGCAGCAGTTGGCCGAGGTTCTGGTAGCCGCGCTGGCGAATGTCATCACGAGAGAAGACGTAGACGCTTCCCGGCGCCGTGGCGAGCGATTCGTCTACCCGCGACACCGTCGTGATGTGCACGTCCATCAACTGCTCAATGCTGAGCGACGTAAAGTCCGCGGCGTCGGCCGGCTCATCGGCCGCGATCGGCGCGGCCAGCAGAGCAATCGGCAGTGCCAGCGAAGTAGACCGGGTGAGCGCGCGAAGCAGACCACTGCGCCGAGTACGACGCGACATGCTCATTAGGATTTCCATGCGATCCGCCTATTCATAGCCACAGGTTCGACCGTGCCGTCTGTATGAATGACGACGCCTGTAACGATGTGTCAATCGATCGGATCGCGTGCCAAAATCAGTCTGTGATAATAATTCGTTTATCGGACTATGTGCGCCAGGGCGCGCGTTCGTGCTGGTGCTGGAAGCAAGCGGATTATGGACCAGCCCAGCGGCGCGCTGAGGCGTGATTTTCTAAAAGCCGCGCAGGTCCGTGCTGGTGCGGCGCGTCAGACCGGGCTTGGGAAGGCGTTTCAGCACGACATACTCGATGCCGTGGGCCGCGCAGTATTCACGCTTGGCCGGGCGGTCGCCGTCTTCATTGACCGCATAGACGTCGGGGCGCAGGCGTTCGATCTCCGGTTCAGCGTCCAACCACCCCTGCCCGCTGGTGACCAGCGCCTGCTTTGCGAACTTCACCGATCCGGCGATGAACGCCCGTTCATTGGCGGGGAAAAGCGGATGCCCTTCGCCTTTCAATAGCCGAATATTCTCGTCATGCCCGACGCAGACGTAGAGATCGCCGAGCTCATCCACCTCTTCAAAAAACCGCACATGGCCGGTGTGGAAGAAATCGAAACAGCCGGTGACGATCACCTTCTTGCGCGCCGATTGCGGATTCTCCGGACACACCGCCGCCGGGGGGAATTGTTTCAGAACCTCTTCGCTGACCACGACGAAGTCGATGTCATTACGATCGCACCAGTCCCGCCGCGAAGTGGCGCGGGCGTCATCGGGCATCACCCAGATGTCCGGCTTGATCAACGACAGATCCAGCGTTGTCGGCGACAGCGAGCTCGGTGAATCAACCAGGCGCGTCACATACCGGCAGCTGTCCCAGAAATAGCGGCGCTCTTCGGTGGGAAACTTCGGCTCATGCCCGTCGGCGGAGCGGATGAGTTCATCCGGCCAAAGGAGCAGCGTCACGTCGCCAAGCCGGGCGGCCTCGGAGACGAGTCGCACATGGCGCGTCTTCAGATCGTGAAAGCTCTCGGAGACTGCGATAGTCGGCATGATCTGTCCTTAAATGCGGACGCGAATGTCGAAGCTCCCCGGGACGGGATCTTCGGACACGACATACAAATATCCCCCGCCGCAGCCGGAATACATCGCGCCGGGGTAACGCGCCTGGTACGCCTTGAGAAGCAACTGCAGATCGAGTTCCAGCGTCGGATGCCGAACCACGTGCGGCAGCATCTCCGCCCAGACCGCCATGCAACGGTTCATCGACTTACCGAGCTTGCCCAGGTCGCGGTGGATGATCGCGTCGTAACAATCCTTGCCGGTCTGCCCCAGGTCTCTGGCGAGCGAATCGGTGACGTTCTTCTCGCCAAGCGGGCTATAACCCGGTGGACGGGGCGCTACGGCGACCACGTGGACTACTTTTTCCAGCCATTGAGCTACCTGCGGATCGCGATTGCTCTCGATGTGCGTGGGGAAGATGCCGCCTTCATGGGAAGCGTCGTAATCAAGCCGATTTACGCCGGGATAGAGCAAGCCGATCATGTCCTGCGAGCCGGACGGCTCGGCAAGATTTTTGTTCTCCTCGGCGTAAAGCTCCTTCACCAACTCCGCCGGCGATCGGCCATCAGGCAGTGAATCGCCCCAGATGCGGCGAATGACCTTCCGCGTCCCCGTGGCCATGCCGCAGCGATCCATGAAGCGGACGGTCGGGTGGATCGCAATCACCACCATCGAGCCGACCACATCGGGATTCATCCGCGACACGAACGGCTGATCGATCCAGCCGCCGGCAAACGCCATGCGATACGGGATTCGGCTGATCGCTTCGGATAAGTCCGGGCCAGGCATTAAACACACTCCATCAAGCGACTACGTGGCGGAAATCCGGGGCTTTGCATCCGTGGCACGGACTTTCGGCCCGTGTTGTTTGAGAACATGGGCTGGAAGCCCATGCCACGAAATACAGATATCGCTTTCAGACAAATTCTAGTAGTGAATCCTGCCTTTACAATTCAGTGCCCGGTATCCCGCACCGTTTTCTGGCCTTCCTTGCGGGCCACGTATTGCTGCTCGATCCACTTGTAGGTCTTGGTCAATCCGTCGATGAGCGGGACATTGGGCTCCCAGTTCAGCACGTTTTTAATGAACGTGTTGTCGCTGTTGCGGCCGGCGACGCCTTTGGGGGCGCCCAGGTCGTACTTGCGCTCCAGCTTAATGCCGCCGATCTTCTCGGCAGTGTCCACCAGCGAGTTGATCGAGTGCAGCTCGCTGCTGCCGAGGTTGATCGGCACCGCGATCAGGTCTTCGCAATGGGCGATCATGTCAATGCCCTTCACGCAATCGTCGATGTACATGAACGAGCGCGTCTGCGTGCCGTCGCCCCAGATGGTGATCTCTTTCTTGCCGGTGTCCTTGGCTTCGATCACCTTGCGGCTCAGCGCCGCCGGCGCTTTCTCGCGGCCGCCGTCCCAGGTGCCCCATGGGCCGTAGACGTTGTGGAAGCGGGCGATGGATGTCTTGAGCCCGCGCTCCGACCAGTATTCCTGGCAGAACATCTCGCTCATCAGTTTCTCCCACCCGTAGCCGCGCTCGGCCATCGCGGGATAGGCGTCTGATTCTTTCAACGCGCGGACGGTCGGGAGCTTCTGTAATTCGGTGTTGTAGGCGCACGCCGATGAGCTGAAGAAGAAGCGCTGCGCGCCCGCCTGGTACGCGGCCTCGATCATGTGGGTGTTGACCAAAATGCTGCGCAGGCACTGAATGCGGAATCGCTCGATAAAGCCCATTCCCCCCATGTCCGCCGCGAGGTTATACACCTCGGCCGCATCGATGCACGCGCGCCGGCACGATTCTTCGTCTGAGAGATCGAGGTTCAGATTCTCCACCCCCGGCACGCGCTGGTACCAGTCAGGAATTGGCTTGCGATCCACCGCGCGAATCCTCTTGAAACCCAGATCGCTGAAATACCGCGCCAGCGCCCCGCCGATAAATCCACCGGCGCCGGTGATCACAATCAGTTCGTCTTTGCCGCAACGATCCGCCATATTTGGCTTCTTTGACATCTGCTGCTCCGTAAATGTTGACACGGGAAGTATGCCGATTCGATTTGCGGACAAGAATAGCTATTATTGACAAAGGCATGTCAAAAGTTGACTTATCTCCGCTTTCCTCGGACACGCAGTCACGCGAGCCGGAATTCTACTCGCTGCAGATTTCAGAGGCAAAGCGGTTCCACTTCTCGCCGGTCAGCGGGAATCCGGGCCTGACAGTAATCGGCGGCGGCGTAGAACGGTGCGCGACCGATTATCACGTTCAGCGCAGCGGCTTTCCGTATCTGGGCATTGAGTTCGTCGCCCGCGGGGCCGGCAAGCTGCGGCTGGGGCGCAGGAACCACCGACTGATCCCCGGACAGCTCTTCTGTTACGACGCCTCCGTGCCGCACGATATCCGTAGCGACAAGGACGATCCGCTGGTGAAATACTTCGTGGATGTCAGCGGTTCGGAAGTGGCAAGCCTCCTCAAGATCGCCGGTCTGCGGCCGGGTGAGGTGCTCTACACGGTGTCGCCGCAGGCGATCCTATCAATCTTCGACGAACTGATCCGCAGCGGGCTGGATGAGGCGCCGCACGCGCGCCAGGCGTGCGGGGCGCTGTTTCAGGTTCTCGCCTATCGCATCGCCGACACGCGCGTCGCCACGCCCACCAAAGCGACGCCCGCGTTCGACACCTATCTGCGCTGCCGCCGCGAGCTGTACCGATCCGCGGTCTCGCTGCACAGCGTGCAGGCGCTGGCGGAGCGGTGCGGGCTGGATGAGGCGTATTTGTCGCGGATCTTCCGGCGGTTCGACAGCACGTCGCCGTACCAATTGCTCCGGCGTCTGAAGATGGAATACGCCGCACGCCGCCTGGCCGAGCCCGGCGTGCTGGTGAAGCAAGTCGCCGCCGAGACGGGCTTTACCGACCCGTTCACCTTTTCCCGGTCCTTCCGCGCGACGATCGGGCGTCCGCCGAGCGCGATT
>JACMML010000156.1 GCA_014379105.1 Phycisphaerae bacterium | reverse complement strand
TCAAGCCGGCATCAAGCCCGGCGATATCTTCGATTCTGGTTAATGCGCGCGTGAGCAGAATAGCGACGCGGATATCCTTGCTGCGCGAAAGCAAAGCCTGCGCTTCTTTCGCGACGCTGACCCAATCGGGTGGCTCAGCAGACGTGATTTTCGTCCCGATCTGGCGTTCAGGCTTGCCCATCGCCGCTTGCTCGACCGCCATGAATTCCGGCATATATTCGAGATTCGGCCCGCACGGCGGCTCCTGCGGGATGTCGGCGAGCAGCATTTCGATGTCAGGCACGTCCGACGCTTCCTGTATTTCCATAACTGCCACGCCGCCACCAGTCAAGCTGCCGTGGTGCGACGGAATACTGCTTCGGCATAATCGTTTGTCCTAACTGTGATCTCATACTGCTCCGCGGATACGTATACCGTCAATAAGCCGGATAAACAGACTCGCCGGCACTTCAGTTAATGCGCGCAGTTGTTCTGCGCTAGGTCATTCTTCGGTTGAAACTCGAAAAATCTGCTTCGCAGCCAATCACCGGTCCTCCCCAGAGGACTCGGGATGACTCGCCATAGTCCAATTACGAACCGTCCGTAGCGGCTGTTAAAAGTCATCGCAGCCATTTTGCTCATCGACATTGATGCAATTGCTCAAATTGGGGTTGAGGCGAACGCGCGCCCACTCGTAATCGAGCAAATCGCCGACTGTCGAGCCGCCCCCGGCGACGGTCAGCGGCCCGGCCGCCGCACACAATTCCGGAAAGCCGAGGTTGCTTTCGTAAACGTAGCTGTCGTCGAAGCCGGGCTCTCTGGATTGGCGTGGCGCCTGATCGATGCCGAGGCGGAGGCGATCCGGCGGCGGTATATTCGGCGCCAAAACCGTCAGCGCAGTTGCGTTGCTCGGCGCTTGCATGAAGAGGTAGTTACCGGCGTCGAGCCCCGCGCCGTTGATCGCGTAAAAGCCGATCGGGGAAGCAGTGTCGGCCGGAGTGCTGAAAACGAGAGATCCGGTAGTCGCGCTACCGGCCGTATCACCGACCACGAAGCCGGTGACTGTTCCTGTCAGCGGCGGGTTCGCGGCTCCCTGCAGACGCGATTGAGGGTCGGCAACAAGCGAGAGTTGCGCCTTGTTTACCGTGAGCGTGCCGGGGACGACGTTGAGCGCATAACCGACAGGTGAGACAAAGCTTCCGGTAATCGCGTAGGCGCCGACATTCGACGTAGGCGTTGCTGCGGTGCTGAAATCGCCGGATACCGCATCGCTTAAAGTGTCGCCATTGACTAGTCCGCTAGTCTGAAATGTAAATGCCGGATTCTGGGCGCCGTAAATGCGAGCCTTGTTGTCGGCTGTAAGCGTTGCAGCGGGGCGCTCTCGATAGACAAAATGATTACCTGTTGCGGGGATGCTTACCCCAGCGATGCAACCGCCTGAGAATGTGCAGCCATATAAGTTTGGCTGCGGACTGCTTCCCGTCAGATCGCCGTCGATTTCGCCCGTAAACGTGTCGGCGAAAACCAAAAAGCGCCCGCCACCTGCTGGCGTTAGTGTGTTCATTCCTGGGTTAAGAAAGACGCCGCTCGTTACCAACGTGATATCGCTCGCGAGAGTGCTGATGTTGTGATTGAGCGTTAGATTGCCGGACAGCGTCTGTGCGAAGAAATCACCACCGCTCGTGGAATTCGTCGCAATAATCGGCGGCGTCGGTTGGTTGTTCGAGGAGTCGAAACCGGTTCCCGTTAGCGGACCCATGGCCGAAGGCCGGCCGATTGCCAAAGCGCCGCTGTTTACGTAGTTCACGTCCCCAAAGCTACCACCAGGATCTGGAAGGCCCTTCGGCACTTCAAACTTGCTGGCGAACGTTTCCACGTTATTGCCAGTGTTGCCGAGCTGGAAGTTCGACTGCGGCTGGGTGCCATGGAGAAGGAGGCTGTCTGCAGTGATCGGCGCCGCTGATGATTGGGTTACCGGGCCACCGCTCGACAACGTTACGAGATTGCTGGGATTGGTAATCGGGCTGTTGATGGTGATTCCGGCGCTGCCCGCGCCAGCGTTCTGCAACGTCAGCTCGTCTTGCCAGTTGAACGCCAGGTTGGCGGAGATGGGCCCGGTGTGGGTTGCGCTGCCGATCACTATACCCGCGCTACCGTCGCGGATGGTCGCAAGTTCAGGCGAACTTAGGACGAAACCGAAAGGGCCCAGCGCAGTCCCTCCGACAAACTGCGGGTCGGCAATAAAGACCGGGTCGTTCTCGGCGGCAGTGAAGCTGCCGCCAGGAGCCACGCCACCCGGCCGGAGATTGACGGAGCCGGTGGTCTGGATCACGGCGTCGGAACCGATTGCGAGCGCATCGCTACCACCATTGTTTTTGCCCCGCATTACGATATTGCCGCTAGTCGCTGGACCGCCAATCGTGGAAGGCGGGGTCCCCGAACCAGTTTGAATGCGGATGCCGGTAAAGGATTCAGTTGTCTCGCCACTAATTACGATCTGCCCAGGACCGCCACTGGTGGATATGATGGAACCTGAGATGTGCACACCAGTATTGATGGAGACCGACGGCACCGAGGATTCCGCCCGGCCGCGTAAATCGATGCTTCCACCCAAGGTCGTGGTAATAATTGCACCATTCAGTTCCAAGCCGC
>JACMML010000155.1 GCA_014379105.1 Phycisphaerae bacterium | reverse complement strand
TTCGCGTCCGACATTGCTCACGCGCCTGTTCGCGCCGGTTCTGACGATCGGCGCGGCGCTCTGGTTTCCGATCGTGCAGCCGGTGCTGGAGATCGCGCTGGCGAGAACGTTTACCGAGTTCAGCCGCGAGACGCTGCTGCTGGTGGTCCAATTGCTGGGCGCGTCCTACCTGATCAAGAGCGTTGGCTTTCTGATGATCTATTTCTTCGCGCTGTGGATGTGGCTGCGCTGGCTCGCATCGCGCCGCATCCTACGCGCGCTGCGCCGAACGACCGACGACCAGCATCCGGCGGCCGCCATAATCACATGGGCGGGGCGATTGATAGACCCCGTTGAGCGGCACGCCGCGCGATTGCGGGCGCTCAGCGCCCGGATCGATGAACTCACGACCCGTGAAAGGTCGGCGGCATAACGTGCGATGTGCCGCTTTGTCCCACAGTGACTAACGTCTTAGGATTATGCGATGCCCACGTTTACCTATGAACCGACCATCCAGCTCGGCCACGACCTGACAGCGTATCGCAAGCTGACCGGCGATCTGGTCTCGACCGTCGATGTCGCGGGAAAAAGTTTTCTGCGACTAACGCCTGAGGCGCTGCAACTGGCGGCAAGGCAGGCGTATAATGACATCAATTTCTATTTCCGCACCGAGCATCTGCAGAAGCTGGCCGAGGAACTGGGCGACCCGGAGGCGAGCGATAACGACCGGTTCGTCATCTACACACACTTGCAGAACGCCGTCATCAGCAGCGCCGGCCAACTGCCGAGTTGCCAGGATACCGGCACCGCGATCGTGATGGCGAAGAAGGGGCAGTACGTGCTGACGGATTTTGACGAATCAGAGGCGATCAGCCGCGGGATCTGGCAGACGTATCAGGAAAAGAATCTTCGCTACAGCCAGCTTGCGCCGCTGGAGATGTTTAAGGAAAAGAACACCGCTACGAATTTGCCCGCGCAGATTGATCTGATGGGCGACAGCGGCGACGAATACAAGCTGCTCTTTGTCGCAAAAGGCGGCGGCAGCGCGAACAAGAGCTATCTCTATCAACAGACGCCGGCCGTCCTGAACGAAAAGGATTTGGAGGCGTTCATCCGCAGCAAGTTGAAGGATATCGGCACGTCGGCTTGTCCGCCGTACCACCTGGCGCTGGTCATCGGCGGCACCAGCGCCGAGGCGAACCTTAAATACGTGAAACTGGCGAGCTGCAAATATCTCGATCATCTACCAACAACGGGATCGGAAGGCGGCCGGGCGTTTCGAGATCTCGCGTGGGAAAAACGTGTGCTGGAACTGGCACGGGAAACCAAGATCGGCGCGGGCTTTGGCGGGAAGTATTTCGCGCACGATGCCCGGGTCATCCGCATGCCGCGGCACGCCGCGAGTTGCCCGATCGGCCTGGGTGTGAGTTGCAGCGCGGACCGGCAGATCAAGGCGAAGATCACGAAGGACGGCGTGTTTTTGGAGCAGCTGGAATTTGAGCCGCAGAAATATTTGCCAGCGCTGGCACCCGAATTTGCGCCGCCGGTGAAGATTGATCTGAGCATCGGCATGGACCGGGTCCGGGCGATTCTCAGCAAGTTTCCGGTCAAAACGCGGCTGGAGCTCACCGGCACGCTCATTGTTGCGCGCGACGCCGCGCATGCCCGCATTCGCGAGATGCTCGAGGCCGGCCGGCCGATGCCGCAGTATTTCAAGGACCACCCGATCTACTACGCCGGCCCGGCAAAAACGCCGCAAGGCATGGCCAGCGGCAGCTTCGGCCCGACCACAGCCGGGCGAATGGACGCATTCACCGACCTGTTCCAATCCCACGGCGGCAGCCTCATCATGATGGCCAAAGGCAACCGCAGCACGGCCGTCACCGAAGCCTGCAAAAAATGGGGCGGCTTTTATTTAGGCAGCATCGGCGGCCCGGCGGCAGTGCTCGCACAGACGAATATCAAGAAGGTAGAGCTGGTCGATTTTGAGGACCTTGGGATGGAAGCGATCCGGAAGATCGAGGTCGTGAGTTTCCCGGCGTTTATTATCGTGGACGATAAGGGGAATGATTTTTTTGCGGGGTTGTAGATCGCGAGGAGTGTAGATGCCGCACGTATCCCCACGGTTGTTCGGAATTGTTGCGCGGAATGCTGGAGTGGTAGTCCTCATGCGCCGTGGTCCAAGTAGTTGGACGCAACTGATACGGTGGGATACTGAAAATGATCGGTTTGACGAAGGTCAGTGGGTTCACGCGCGAGTTTTTCCCCGCCGATCAGACCTTTCGCCGGATGGTTCGTTACTGATCTATTTTGCATCGAGTTACAAATCTGATCCGCCAACATGGACGGCCATAAGTCGCGTACCGTACTGGACCGCGATTCAGTTCTGGCCAAAGTCGGACTCTTGGGGCGGCGGCGGGTTGTTTTTTAGCGACAAGCAGTTTACTCGCTATGAAATCCATTCAGAGGACTATCCAATTTTTGAGAAACGGCTTACCCGAGATGGTTGGCGCCTTCAAGAAGATTGGAAAGACCTAGAGCCGAACCATCTGCATAGCGTACTGAGATTGGCTAAACCAAATCGTACGGGGAACTGTGACCTCTTGATGGACGCGCACACCGGAGTGGGTGAGAAGCCGCAGGGCGTGGGTGTTTATTATGAAACGTATCGGCTCAAGTTACGCGGCGCGGCGCAGACAATGGAAATGTCCGGAGTCGAGTGGGCGGAATGGGATTTTCGCGGCCGATTGATTTTCACAAGAGGTGGCGCGGCATATACCGCTTTGGTCTTGGATGGAATACTTGTCGAGCGCGAGCTTTATGTAGCGACCAATGAGCAACCAGATTGCGCACCACCTCCGGGTGATGCTCAGAAGCCCGCACAACTGCACGAGATATCACATTTCGCCTGGTGAAGAATCTCAAATAATCGCTATTTGACGTACCCCTTCATCTTAAAATACTCCAGCGCCTCGCTCACCGAGCGGAACACGCGCGTCGCGGTCTCCGAGATGAACGGGCTTGGCGTGCCCTTACAAGCCCAGACGACATAGACTTCTTTGCCGCCTTCCCAGGCGTGGTGCAGTTCGCGTTCGACGCCGCTGCTGAGGGCTGGTTTGCCGTTGGCGAGCTCGGGGACGAGGCTGACGATCATGTCGCTTTGGTCAACCATCTTGAAATCCCGCGCGTAGATCTGGCCCATGATGTCGCCGGAGATTTGCAGGATTTCTTCTGTTTTAAACGTTACCGGCCCTTCGGCGGCGTCGACGACGGTGGTGTCGTGCCCGTCTTCCTTGGCCTTGGTGGCTTTCATGTGAAGGACGAATTCATCGACGTCGCCGGGGTCGAAAGCGATGAAGTGATCCGCCAGCGCGGCCCGGAAGGTGTTGATCTCTTTCAGCGTCTCGGGCAGGTCCATTACGTGGCTCATCGGGAAGCTGGGATAGACCTTCTTCTTGTGCGGCTCGAACATCATGCGGTACAGCGTCATCGTCGTCGGCACCTCGCGGCCGCGCGAGAGGACGAAGAACTTGCCGTGGCCGCGGAGGATGTTGGCGATGATCTCGGTCGCCAGGTTTTCTTCCTCGCGCCACACCATGATGTCCTTCAGCGTGTGGTCGATATCGTGCTCTTTGTTGAGCCGCTGATGAATGCTCTCGGCGTTATCGAGCATCGTGATATAGAGGTCTGCGTTGAACTGCTTGATCTGGTCGTAATCAAACGCCGCGAACAACCCGTGCCGCCAGCGAAACGTCGCGTGGGTGTTGATGATCACATGATCATGCTTCTCGGCCAGCCGCTGAATCTCCTTGAAGACCGCGCGTCGAAGCGTGTTCAGCCGGGAGATCGGCAGATTCAGAATCCGCCCGGCCGGCACGTCGGGGGCCTCGTCGTACATCATTTTGCCGACGTGG
>JACMML010000154.1 GCA_014379105.1 Phycisphaerae bacterium | reverse complement strand
CAGCGGATGGACGTCGCGGTGGGCGTCATCGACGTGAAGAGCTACTACATCGAGACCCCGGCCGACGTGGCGGATCGCGTGAGGCGCTGTCTCGACCACGCCCCGGCGGAGCGGCTGAGCTTCGCCCCCGATTGCGGGTTGAGTCAGACGGCGCGGTGGGCCGCGAAGCGGAAGCTCGTGAGCATGGTGGAGGGTGTGCGCCGGGTTCGCGCGGAGCTTGTGATTCGCTGACGCGGCTCGGGCTCGCCTCTCTGGGAAGAAGGCTCAGCTGCGCTTGAACTGCCGCTCGAGCTCCGCGACGGTCAACCGGATCGTCGTCGGCCGGCCGTGCGGGCAGTTGCTGGAGCGCTCGATCTGCGTCCGCTGCCGCAGCAGCTCGCTGAGCTCCTCCGGCTGGAGCGAGTCCCCCGCCTTCACCGCCGCCTTGCAGCTCATCATGTCGAGCACCTCGTGCAGCAATTCCTCCTCGTGCAGGTCGAGCAACTCCTGCTCGCCGCGCTCGAGCAGTTCCTGCACAAACGTGCCGGGGTCCAGCCGATCAAGAAAACTCGGAAACGCCTGGATCGCGATCGCCTCGGGACCGAACGCCTCGGCCTCGATCCCCAGCTTGCTTAGCATCGGACGAATTTGATCCAGCAGATCAAGCTGACGCGATGACGCGCGGATCGTGTGCGGGATCAGCATCCGCTGGCTCTCCAGCGGCCCGGCGGTGACTTTCGCGAGCAGGTCTTCGTAGATGATCCGCTCATGCAGCGCGTGTTGATCAATGACCAGCATTCCCTCGTCGGATTCCACGACGAGATAGCTATTGTGGAGTTGAATCGCTTTGCTCTTAAGCACTTCGTCGCCGGCGCGCGGGGCGGGCGGATAATTTGTACGCGCGTTGGATTCGTGTGGAGATGAATCGCCCGGTGGAATCTGGCGCGGTAGATCGGGCAGTCGCTGCTCGTAATGTCGCGCGGAGTGCGGCGCGTACGCGCTTATTGGCGAATCAAGAAACACCGGCGCTGCATGATCGGAAGCCGGGTACGACACCGGTGGCGACGCCGACGGATAAGACCCGTCGCGATAAGACCCACCCGAGTAAGGGCCGGCAGAGTAGGACATTGGCGGCGCGGCGAAGGACGATGTCGGCTGCGCCGCGCTTTCATTGCCCCTTTCATTGCCTGGGCGAAAAAAGGCCGCGAGCTTCTGTTGCATGTCGATACGCTCCGGCACAGGCAGCACGTTCGTTCCGCCATCAAATCGCGGCACCGCGCGCGGCGCCAGATCATGCCCGAGAAGCACTTCGCGGACCGCGCTCATCACCAGCCCGTGGATGCGGCCCGAATCTCGGAACCGAACCTCGCTCTTGGTCGGATGCACATTCACATCCACATCGCCGGGCGGCAAGGTAAGTAGAAGTACGGCCGCTGGATGCCGACCGGGCTCGGTTAATCCGCGATACGCTTCGCGCAGCGCGTGTTGGATAAACTTATCCCGCACCGGACGATTGTTCACATAAAGGTGCTGATATTTCGCCGTCGGCGACGCCAACTCGGGCAGGCCGATGATGCCGGTGATGCGCATCTCCGCATCGCGCGTCTGCACCGGCAATCGCTGCTCGCGGAAATCGTCCGGCCACGCCGCGAGCAGACGTTCGTTCGCGGTCGTGGCGAGATATTCCCTGGCCACGCGACCGTTATGCAGCACGCGAAACGATATCTGCGGCTGTGACAGCGCCAGCCGCATAACCATCTCGGTGATGTGCCCGAATTCCGTCTGCGTGCCTTTAAGAAACTTGCGGCGTGCCGGGGTATTGAAGAACAGGTTGCGGATCTCGATCGTTGTGCCGATATTTCCGGCGGCCGCCTGGAGATCGCTCAGTTCGCCGCCGCGATTGTTCAATTCATACGCTTCGTCGTTGGACGCCACGCGCGATAGAATGCGGGCGTGTGAGACCGATCCAATGCTCGCCAGCGCCTCGCCGCGGAAGCCCATCGTCTGTATGCGGAACAGGTCTTCGTCGGTCTGCAATTTACTCGTCGCGTGCGGCGCAAACGCCAACGCCAGCTCGACAGGCGGTATCCCACTGCCGTCATCGATCACCCGCACCAGTTCCCGGCCGCCGTCTTCGATTTCGACGATGATGTGAGTCGCGCCGGCGTCGATTGAATTATCGACCAATTCCTTCACAACCGACGCTGGCCGCTCGATCACTTCGCCGGCGGCGATGCGATTGACGAGTGATTGGGGGAGCTGTTGGATCGGAATCCGTTCCATCGCGGCAAGGGTATCATAAATCCCCCGCCGGACGGAATTCGGGGCGATTTCATCGACTTGAATATTCGCTCCGCGCGGGTATCTTTTACCCTCTTCGAAGTAAGTCGGAGGATATAAGTCCGGGGTGTAGCTCAGCTTGGCTAGAGCGCTTGGTTCGGGATCAAGAGGTCGCAAGTTCAAATCTTGTCACCCCGATTTTTCAAGCCTCGCAAGTAACAGTGGTTACGGCGAGGCTTCTTCTTTTCGTGTTTCACCAGCTTCATACGCGGCCCCTGCGCCAGCCCCTTTAGCGTGAAGAATAGCAGCGGATCTTTCTTGGATGCGGCAGTAACGCAATATCTCATAGGACGCATCAGGGACGCTCACGTGCTGTCACGCCGCTTGCCCTACGCGGGCTGAGCTAACATCGCGTCGAGCTGCTTGTAGCCGGCTTCCATACATTGGTCCATGCCGGACGCGAGCGCGCCGTCACGGGCGTCTTTCGAGTCATACGCCTGCGTGATGCGCATCGTGGTGATGCCGTCCTTCTCGGCAAACTCGTGCGTCTCGAGCAGCGAGCCGATCGTCTGGCCAGACCCCGACGCCATCGTTTCCGTGTGAACCATCCGCTCGTGCGGCACCACCTCTGTGAACACGCCTTGAATCGTCATGGCCGGATCGGCGTCCTCGTTTTTCGACGCCAAACTCAACGCGCCACCCACACGAGCCTCACACTCGCAGACGGTCATGGTCCATCCCGGGGGAAGCAGCATCCAACGGCGCATCTTGTCCGGGACGGTCATCGCCTCCCACACCAGGCGACGCGGGGCGTTGAACGTACGGGTGAAGAGGATGGTGGTGTCCGTGGGAGTGGAGATTTGAAGGTCTTTGGGGTTCATAGTGTGGTCCTTTCGACTGACAACCGGGGACTGACAACGGAGTGACTGCCGATGAGACGCTCAGCGGCCGTGAGAACGAGTTTCTCTTCAGACTTCATCTCCCCTGATCTACCGCATGTGCAGACCTATGCCTGAAATTGATAGGACCGCGCGCTCACTTATCCGCGATCGCGGCGCTCGCCGGGCCGGCGAGGTGGATCACCTCGAATCGCTTGAATCCGACCTCACTGCACCACTGGCGAAAGTCAGAACCGGAGTAATCGAACGCGTCGCCGAACTCGATGAGCATATTCAGCGACATCAAAAGCCCGAAGACGTTCTCGCGCCGCTCGTCATCGATCAATGCCTCAATCGCCACCAGCGCGCCGCCGGGCGGCAGGGCGTTGTAGGCGGCGTGGATCAGGTGCATCTTCTTCTCCAGATTCCAGTCGTGGAGGATCATGCCCATCGTGATCAAATCCGCTTTGGGCAGGGGATCGTTGAAAAAATCGCCCGCCGCCGTGGCGACGCGCGCGGTTAGTCCGGCGGCTGCGATCGATTTGCGCGCGATCGGTTCCACTGCCGGCAAATCGAACGAGGTGCAACTCAGGTGCGGGTGACGCTTCGCCACCTCCATGCAGAGCAGGCCGGTTGCGCCGCCGATGTCGCAGAGGGTGTTGAACGAACTGAAATCGAATTTATTCGCGAACGCCTCGAAGTTGATGCGCGACAGCCCGGTCATCGCGCCCATGAATTGTTCCAGCCGCGCCGGATCGCTGTATAGCTCGTCGAAGATCGTCTTCTGACTGTGCTTCACTTCATTCTGCGGCTTGCCGGTTCGCAGCCCGTCGGGCAGATCATTCCAGAACCCGAACAGCCGCGCGTTGAGCATCTCCAGAATCCCGCCAACATATCGCGGGCTCGATTTATCGAGAAAGTGCGACCCGTCAGGTGTGTTGTAATATCGCGCTTCGGGTCCGTTCCCCTCGCGGCCGAGAAATTTCATCGCCACGAGCGCATCGAAGAAGTCGCTCCTGCCGCGCGGGTGAACCCCCAGTGTCTGCCCCAGCTCCGCTGCGCTCATTCGCCCGGACCCCAGCGCGGTGAACAGCCCGAACTCCACCGCCGTCAACAGGACTTTGGACGACCAGAACCCGAACGCGGTTTGCAGGATGGGCGACGGGTCATGCGCCACCGATTCATTGGACATGGCTGGTTCCTCCACCGGCTCATACTACTGCCGTTCCCCGCGCACTCAAAGATGTTTAACCGTCCGCCTCGCGCTGGATGATGAACCCTTTCTCATCATCCGCGTTGTCGTTCCACTTCAGCTTGATCGATTTGCTCGCCTCGATCGCCTCTGCGGTCAGACTGAACGGCGTCTTCGGCTCGGTCGTCGGCGGTGCGGACAGGGTAAGCGGGAGTGTCACTGATTCTGCTCTGGCCAATATACTGTAAATACACAACCATATGGTTGGGCGTCTGCAACCCTAGTCAATAATCTAAGCGTCATCTCTGGTGATTTACTAGCACTGACTGTCATTGCATCATATAATTCATAACGATTGGGTTTTGATCGACGATGCCATTCTAGTAACGGCTCTTGAGGTAATGAAAATTTCTTAGCTATGTCGGTAGCAACAGAATACGCAGAGTCTTCTGAAGTAAAAAACATTGAGATGTGAACCGAATCTACAAATTGACCCCGTCGTGATAAACTTATCACATTTACATATTGACTAAATACGCCTTCTTTTAGCTTAAGAGTAACGAGAGCGCCATCAGGCTTGAAGGAGGCAAAGTTGCTGCCCGTGTGGGGGAAGGGTACTCGTTGGAAATCTCGATCAGCCGAAAAATCCCAGTAATAGCGCATGCGACTTCGATATGACAATGCTCCCGCGAGTAAAGCCATAGTTGTCAAGCCCACAATGATTGGCCACTTTTTACGGTAGCCCGTCGATAATGTCATCCAAGCTCCGCGAGACAAAATCCATTTTGGCCGAATCGCTCCACATGCTCCACGGTCCGACCATCTGTTGCTCAATCCAATTCCATCTTGCCGGAAAGTCCGTTACATATGTCATCCATAACGCCGAAGTCTCTGCTGCCCACCATCCAAGACCTCCCGGAATAGGATTCTTGACTAAGAGAGTCATTACCGTTGGGAGTAGTGGAACAGTCTCAAGCTCGTTATACCCTCGATCCAGTATTTCTTCCTGCTCTCGTCTCAGCAATCTCGTATTTCCTTCAATCTCGACAGTGTAATTTTGCGTCTTGATGCCATTATCAATAATCGCCCATGTCGCTAAGTTTGCAGCAGTCATCTGCGTTGCATCGTATGCATTGAGATCACTTAAGGCTCTAAAACCTCCCATGAGGTATGCTTCATGCTGCCACGCCAAATCTTCAAAAATCTCTTTTTGCATCGTCAACAGATTACGCTCCAGTCGATTCATCCATGTCAAGAAGAGCGGATCGTTCACTTGAGAACTTGAGCCCCCGTAGGTCGCTTGGAAGATGGCGAAATTCAATCGTATTTCGAACATCTGGTTCAAAGCACCAACAACACTTGCTGACGCTAATCGCGCCATGCCCGCCCACTGAAGATGACTATTTTGCTGAAAAACGGATCGATAAAAGTCGTAAACTTGTGCGGTTATTTGCTTAGAAAATACATTGAACCACCCAGTTTCAGGACGCCAATTCGCATTCACGATACCAGCTTTTTTGAGTGCTTCCTCATGCCACTCAGATTTCGTCACTGGTCGCGCAGTCACAAGGACCTCGTCCTTGACAATGCCGCCGCCGGCATCACCATTAGGATTCGCCGAGAATTTAATCTTCAACTGCCCTTTGTCGCTCTTCTTAACCGCTTCAAGCCACAGCGTCAGCGTTCGGGCCGTTGGAGATACCCCACATGCTTCGGCTAATTTGCTCCAAGTTCCCGGCGCAAAACTATCATTGCTTTCCAACGATGGGACATAATATCCATAACCATCACCCCGGTTAGAAGCCGCGTCAAACCGTATCGGCAAGCGTCGCGTGTTTCCGCCGCGAGTCCAGAGCCTCAAATACCCGGATGGGTTGGCAAACTGCGTCGGATCAGATGCGGTGCCCGAGCCGGAGTGACTAGTGCTTGCTGGGTCAGATGCGTCATAAGTTAAGGTGAATGCAAATGACGACAAATCAATGGCATCCGACACGGATAACACGACAGGCACAAGTTTCTCGTTTTCATTTCTTAAGAATCTGGTGGGGTCAGAAAGCGTTGGTCCAGTAGCTACATCGCTATAGCTGAATCCATCGACATAATCGCTGACGTTGTCTAAGTCATCATCAGCATAGTTCACGGCGATGACTTTCCCGCCGAGCGGTTGATCATCTTCAATGGCTTCCTCCGAATTGGAAAGATCGGGATCGGCAAAGCCGTTGTTGTTGTCACTGTCGATATCCAAATCCACCCAAGGCCCATCTTTAATCACCACCTCCGCCGAATACCCGCCGAGCCGGTAGTCCTCATCCGCCTTCAGGCACAGGACAACTGTCTCATCTCCCTCGATCTTGTCGTCCTTCTTCGCCGTGACGACGATGTCCACGTAATCCTCATCGGCGGGGATCGTCACGCTGGTGGCGTCGGTCAGGTCGGTGGTGTAGTCCTTGGTCGCGCCGATCTCGGCTGTGCCAGCGAGCGGGTGGAGGTTGACCGTCAGCGCGTCGTCGGTGTCACCGGTGCGGGTCACGCGGAACGTGGCGGTGTCGGGGTCGCCGTTGGCGTCGGGTGATTCGCCGGCGTCGCCGTCGCTGGCGCGTTT
>JACMML010000153.1 GCA_014379105.1 Phycisphaerae bacterium | reverse complement strand
GGACCGATCGTCCGACCGTCGCCGGGCCCGGCAACCGCTCCATCAACTGCCCCGGCAACCCCTGCGGCGACGACACCGGTCGCACCGCGTCCCGCGGCGCCCGCGACGATGCCGGCGGCGCCTTCGGGCGCAAACACCACCTCGCCGGCACAGGTGATACCGCCCGCTCCCGTCGTCGGTCCGGCGACCCAGCAGCGGCCGTAGTTCTTAGCCCGTCGTTTCAACGCCGTTGTATAACCCCCATTGTTTCGCCCGTAGACATCAATCGGGATTCGTCGATACTTCTCGAAAATTCGGCTTCGAGTTATCTGGAAACGCCACATAAAGGCATGTTCCGGAGACGACCCGCTAATTGTCTGGTTAGATAAAGAGTTAAAGCATGAGTGATAAACCATTTAAAATCGCCGTCTCGCCGCGCATCGAGCGCCTGCCGCCGTACCTGTTCGGACGCATCAACAAGATGAAGTACGACAAGCGCGTGGCGGGCGTGGACATCATCGACCTGGGCATGGGCAATCCCACCGACCCGACCCCCGCGACAATCGTCAAAAAGCTCGGCGAAGCCGCGCTGGACCCACGCAATCACCGCTATAGCACCAGCAACGGCATCATCGGGCTACGGAAGGAAATCGCGAGAAAATACAAGACAAAGTACGGCGTGGAACTCGATCCCGAGAACGAGGTGATCATCACCATCGGCTCCAAGGAAGGGCTCTCGCACATGTGCCTGGCGCTGCTCGGCCCGGGAGATACCGCGATCGTGCCCGACCCGGCTTTCCCAGCGCATCTCTACGCCCCCGCGATGGCCGGCGCGAGTGTGCTGCGCGTGCCGCTGGGGAATGACGATGCATTTCTGGACCGCATGGAACACATGATCGAGGGACTATACCCGTCTCCCAAGCTGGTCATTCTCAACTACCCGCATAATCCCACGTCGATGACGATCGAGCCGAAGTTCTGGGACCGCGCGATCGAGGTCTGCCGCAAGCGCGGGATCATGATCATGAGCGATTTTGCTTATGGCGAGATCAACTTCGACGGCTACAAAGCGCCGTCATTCCTCGCCGCCGAGGGCGCGAAGGACCTGGGCGTGGAATTCAGCACGATGTCCAAGAGCTACAACATGGCCGGTTGGCGCGTGGGCTTTTGCTGCGGGAACCGGGAGATGGTCAAGGCGCTGGGGACGATCAAAGGCTACTACGATTACGGCCACTTCGCGCCGATCTGGATTGCGTCGGTCATTGCGATGCGCGAGTGCCGCGACACACCCGCCGAGCAGAGCAAGATCTACGAGGCACGCCGCGACGTGCTGTGTCGCCAGTTGGATAAGCTCGGCTGGCAATACGAGAAACCACGCGCCGGAATGTTCGTCTGGGCGAAGATCGCCGACGAGCATTTGAAGGGGCAGAACACGATCGATTTCTGCCTCCGCATGATGGACGAAGCGGAAGTCGCGCTCGCGCCCGGCCGGGCATTCGGGGAACTGGGTGAAAACTGGGTGCGGATCGCGTTGGTGGAAAACGAGCAGCGTCTACGCCAGGCGATGCGGAATCTGGAGCGGGCGCTGATGCCGCCGAAACAGAAGACAATCAGATTGAAGACGAAGAAGTAAGCGTCATGACCCGATTGGGCGAATCGTACAGAACAAAGTATCCGGCAGCTCTGCAACGCGGTTTCATGATATGTGACACTTGCTCAATCGGCCGGCTTTACGGCGCGATGAACGTGGCGGGAAGGTTGTAGAATTTAACCACATCAGGATACACCTGCGGCTGACCGGCGGCGATGGAAGCTGCTGTATCCATCTGGGAGCCGGATGGCACCCAGTACGTTGGATTTGAAGACTGCATATCGTCCATCGTCTCGGCGTGCCCGTCATAAAATACAGCGTTCATTCGGTATGAACCTGTCGCCTGACGGCTCTTTCGAATTCCGTGGCGGTAGCTGAAAATACGCGGATCGATCGGGACCGAGCCGATGTTGTTAGGCACTTGACGTCCGTAGGATTTTGTCGCTCCTGTAAAGGCGCCAAAATCTGCAAAGGGCGTGTCATTATGCGATGCTCCAGGCGTGATGGAAAAGGTTGGCGCTGACGTGCCGTTGCTCCATTTCCCACCATCGGCAAGAAATATCTTCTGGGTCGTCTGACCGATCGAGGTGATTTTAGGCTGGTAGTTTGCCGGTGCCCGCCAATACGGTGTGCCGGGCATATTGGATTTCCCCGAATAAGCGCTGCCTCGAAATGGCCGCAGCAAAAAGGCGAGCGCGCTGTTGTAACTGATGGCCTGACCAGCCCCGGCACCCGAGGCCGTGAATTCCGATTGGATCGCCCCTCGGTAAGAGGGGCATTGGAACACGGCGATTTCACGATAGCGCTGAAAACGCTTGACGGAGTCAAGACTATCCAGATCCGGCATGTTCAATTTCATGGTTCGGATTAATGGGCCCATATAATCCGACACATCCACAACTTCGGGAGAGTTGCTTGGCGTGATGCCCGGCCGGAGTCCTGCATCATCCCAGAGCGGCGCTCCGGTCGTATTGGCGGAACCGAGCAGCCAACCCCTGCTCTGCGAGGTGTACATCACCATCGCTTGCCCGAGCGTCCGAAGATTCGCCAGACAGGCGACAGACTGCGCCTGAGCGCGCGCCTTTCCCAAAGCCGGAAGCAGCAGCGAAATCAGGATCGCAATCACGCCAATGACGACCAGCAACTCGACCAGTGTAAAGGCCGACCTTAGGGTGCTCACACGGCGGGCATGAAACGGAGGGGTCATAAATCACGATCCTTAGTACAAAACGGTCGTCATTCCGAACGTGCGCTGCGACTCGTATTCTCTTTGGCTGTGGGCGGCGGTGCGTCTTTGAGTGGAGGCGGGTTTTGCGGTTTCACCAGTCTTCCGCATTCGGGGCAGTAGGTGGGACCCTTCTTCGCTAGATAGTGATTTACCAGCACCCACGTCGGGGTCGATTTGATTTGCCCGTCTTTGGTCCAGTAGCAAGGTTCGGCGGGGTATCCGGTTTTCTTCCCGGAGTAAGGCGATTGCACCGGCCAAGACATATTCTGCTCAATGGTGAGGGAAAATGACTTGCCGGTCTCGGAACAGATGAAATAACGATTCCGGGCAGCTGCTTCGGCTTCGTTGTCGCCGAAGGTACTGAGAATGGATGTCCAAAGCGCGTACACCGCAACAATTGACAGGACTCCCCCGGCTACTTTTCCACCGTTTCCCTGAAGCTTTTTTCGTAATTTTGAAAACATAAATGTGCGCGCAAACACGATGCGGCATTAAAAGCAGGCTTGGCCTGATCGAAATCGAATTACCCGGGATATCAAACTAACCACTAACCATTTGCGGTTCATTAGAACCATTGGAGCGACAGGTTAAGCCCTGAGGCTTAAACACGGTTGTTCAGACCGTTGTCTGGTACAGCATAACGATTCGGCCATCTTACGGCAAATTGTTCGTAGATAGAGACAAGATGATTTCTGAAGCGAAGCAGCGCATGGCGTGCTCATTGAGGGCAAATCGCGGTTAACTTAATGGAGTCCGGTGCCCGTCGTCACTCCTTGTACGCTTCGTAAATCTTCGTCCACGAATCATCGATCGGCTCCAGATCAAACTCCGCCGGCTTGACGGCGTCGTTGACGCGGATGTTATCGAGCATCGCACGCGTCACCTGCGTTTCGTTCTGGTCCGTGGTCTGGACTTCCACCGGCCAGCCGTCGGAGCGGCGGACTGTTACCACGATGCGCTTGTATTTGCTCGCCAGCGCGGTCTTGGGCTTGGGGGTCAACTCGATCGCCAGCCGATCGGCCGGGGCACCTTCGGGGGCGACGAGCTTGACGTCAAACTCCTTTAGCACGCTCTCCCGCGGTTGGCCGATTGGCAGGGGGAACGGGCCTTGCCCGAGTTTGAAGAGGTCGAGCTTCTGGCCGGGCGCGGCCAGAGTGCGGACGGTTTCCTTTTTCGGGTCGGCGTTCCAGTCACGCTCGATCAGCGTCGTTCCGTTCAGCACGAAGTCGCGCCGATACTTCGGCACTTCGCGCTTGCCGATGACCCGCTTGTCAAAGGTGATTCGGATCTGGATATCTCCGTCCGGCAGGCGCTGGAGTACCAATCGTCCGGACTGTGTTTTGGGATCATCGCCCAAATCGGTGTCCTGATCGATCAGTTTCACGTCCGCCGCCAGCGTCTTCAAGTCGCGGCCGACGTCGTGCAGCGCGTCGAGAATCTGGTCGGTGGAGGCGTCCTTTGCCAACTCCGCTTGAACTGCGTTCGCACCGGTCAGTAAGAGCAGGCAAGCCAACGAGAGTCGAAACTTTGGGTCCATAATGGTTCTCTTTAACAGACACTCGCGGCGGCGATTCGTTTAGAAAATGAATTGGCCACAGAGGCACAGAGACACAGAGAAATGCGAAAAAAGTTGAAGCCGCAGATTTCGCAGATGACGCAGATAATAAATGCACTTTTCTTAATCTGCGTAATCGGGGTAATCTGCGGTTAAAAAATTCTTCTCTGTGTCTCTGTGTCTCTGTGTCTCCGTGGCCAAGTTTTATTCCCGCTGTGCGTCCAGTTGTTTTAGCAGTTCGAACAATCCGTTCAGATCAGGAACGTCGAGCGACGGAACGGCGTCAAATACCCGCTCGCGACCATAGCTGATCCAGACGCTGAAGATCCTCGCCGCGGTGGCGGCTTCGATATCGTACTTCCAGTCGCCGACCATCCAAGCCTTGTCCGGCCGGACGCCGAGCCGTTCGCAGGCGAGCCATAGCGGCTCGGGGCTTGGCTTAAACTTCCCGTCCTCGCGCGTGATCTTGATCTCGAAGTGCAGGTCGTGCGTATCGAAGACGGTTTGCACGCTTTTGCGGGTATTGCGCGTGATCAGCGCCCGGCCGATCCCGCGGGCGTCGAGCCAGTGAAGAAGGTCAGCGCAACCGGGATTGAGCGTGGATTCACACGCGGCGCGATGTTCGTAATCGTGCAGAATCTGCTCGGCTCGATGACGATCCGCTGGCGACATGCGGTGGACAGCTTCCAGTATCGCTTCATCGGGTTCCATGCCCAGGTCGCGCCGCAGGCCGGCAAAATCGATGCGCTCTTTGGTCAGCGTGCCGTCCATATCGAACAGGATCGCCGCGGGTAGTATCATCGGATGCGAGCATAGGGATCGCCATCTTGAATGCACACGCCATCGTGAGCGGCGCTTGATCCAGGATCGCCGATCGGATTCTATACGAAGGAGCAGAAGTGCCTGAATTGAGAGTTCCCCAGTTGAAACTGCAATCGCGCCAAATCCACCTCGACTTTCACACCGGACCCTGGATCACAGATGTCGGAACGCAATTTGACGCCGACGTCTTCGGCGACATGATGGCCGACGCGAATGTGAATAGCGTTACCGTTTTTGCCAAGTGCCATCACGGGCATCTCTATTACAACACCAAACACCCGGCCAGGCACCCGGGGCTGAAAAACGGGCTCGATCTGCTCGCGATGCAGGTCGAGGCATTACATAAACGCAACATCCGCGCACCGATCTATCTCTCTGTTCACTGCGACGAATTCGCAGCCAACGCACACCCCGACTGGATCGCACTGCGCCCCAATGGCCTGCGTGTCGGGCGCGAGCCGCTTTCGCACGAGCCGTACCAGTGGCAGATCATGGATATGTCGAGCCCGTACCAGGATTTTCTCTACGAGCAGACGCTGGAAGTGCTCAAGCTCTTCAAGCCGGTGGACGGAATTTTCTTTGATATGTGCTGGGATCAGCCGTCACTCGGCAAATACGCCAAAGAAGGCCATGCGAAGCGCGGGCTGGATTCGGGGAACGAAAAAGATCGTGAGAAATATGCCCACGAAGTGTCGATCGCGTACATGAAGCGGTTCTACAAGCTGGTGCGCGACCACGCGCCGCAGGGCACGGTCTATTTCAATGCCCGTCCCCTGTGGAACATGGCCGAGGAAGCGCCGATGGTGACGCAGGTAGAGATCGAGGCGCTGCCGACCGGCGGGTGGGGCTACATGTATGTTCCGACCAATGTCCGCTTCGCGCGCAACTTCGGTCGGCCGTACATGGGGATGACCGCGCGGTTTCACAAGTGCTGGGCGGATTTCGGCGGCATCAAGCCGCAGGCGGCGCTCGAGTATGAAATATCGCAGATGATGGCCCACGGCGCGCAGTGCAGCATCGGAGATCAGATGCACCCGCGCGGCACGCTCGACCGCGGTGCGTACGAGCTGATCGGCCAGGTTTATAAGCGTGTCGCCGATCGCGAGCCGTGGCTGGATGGCGCCAAGCCGGTTACCCAAATCGGCGTGCTGCTGGCCGACGATGACAAGGAACGCGGCATCACCGGCGTCCGCGAAGGCGTCACCCGTATGTTGACGCAGCTCAAGCACCAGTTTGATCTGATCCTTCCGGACGGGTCGTTCGACGACTACGAGATGATCATTCTGCCCGACACCGCCAAGCTCGACGCGCCGCTGGCCAAGCGGTTGGACGCGTTTATCAAGAAAGGCGGCGTGGTCCTTGCAACCGGGCTTTCGGGATTGAACAACGATGGCACGGAAATCGTCTGGCGCGCGCTGCCCGT
>JACMML010000012.1 GCA_014379105.1 Phycisphaerae bacterium | reverse complement strand
GTCGGCAGACAGGCGAACACCGCGGACGATTGAACGGGTTTCCATCGTCGTCATCCTTATTTCTTGTTGGCCTTCTCGTCGGCCGGATGCAGATCATCATCACCGCGGCTAACCAGATCACGATTCTCGAACCCGCTCCGTCAACGCAGCCCGCGACACAACCGGCAGCACCGCCAGCTGGCTGACCCGGAGCCCGATAACGACCCCGGCCGTCGCCACCGGCCGCGCAGGGCATTTACGCGGGATTTACCGGTCGTACCGGCTGCGGCGACCCTCGCGTTCGGCTAACCATCATGTCGATGATGGGTCTATTAAGATGATGAAACTGCGTCTGATCCACCTCGCCGCTATCTGCGCGCTTGCCTCGTTGGCAGCGGCGCCGGATGAGCGCCGGGTCGAGCTGCTGGCCGCCCGTGAGGCGGCGCGCGCGGACCTGCGCGGGCAGATTCTGGCGTCAGTCATCGGGCCGGGAATGAGCGTCCGCGATCTGGCTGAGAGCGATCCGGCGCTGGTTGAAGATCTTTTGAACGCGTCGGAGCAGGTCGGCGGGCCGCGATGGCTCGAGCAGGATGTTGTTCAGGTTCGTCTGCAAGTCCCCGGTTCGAGAATCATGGAACGCATTCAGCCGCTCGGCCGACAGAATCCGCGGGTCACCGAGGCCGACCTGAAGCGATTGCATGCCGAGTGGTCGCGCCGCAACTTCCAGGCAACCGGACAGGCGATCCCGCAATCCAAGCTTTTGGTCGTTGTTACCCAATCGCAATCGCCGGCGTGGCGCGATGTTTCGAAGGAGTCGCGGATCGACGCCGCGAGCCGCGCACATGCGTCGGCCGTGAATGCGATCGTCGTCAGCACTTCGGATATCCAGGTATCGCCCAACCAGTCCGTCGCGCAATGCTTCGCGACGCCCGACGCCGGCAAGCAGCTCACGGCATGGGCGGCAACCCTGCCGGCGACGCGCGTGTTGCTTGGCGAGGATCGGCAGGTGGAGCTGGCGCTGTTTGTCGATAAGGAAGGCCTGAAGCAGCAGCTGCGTTCGATGGTGTCCAGCGATGTGCTGGGTGTGTCAAACAAAATCGCCGCGCTGGACCTCGGCGTATCGCGCCTTCCGACCGTCATGACGGCCCGGGCGGGAATTGAAGCGCGCCCGATCGCCACCGCCCCGTCTCCGGCGCCGCTGGTCATCCGCAAGCTGCCGGCCTGGCTGAACGAACCGCTCACCGCCGAAGCGACAGCGGCGCGTCAGCAGACCAAACTGCGCACCGCTCGCCTGGCGGAGCAGCAGGCTCGCGAAACGATCAAGACGAACATTCTCAAGTTGAAAATCGACGATCAGCAGAGCATCGAGCAGGCCGGTGCCAGAGA
This sequence comes from Phycisphaerae bacterium, assembly GCA_014379105.1. GTDB lineage: Bacteria > Planctomycetota > Phycisphaerae > Tepidisphaerales > Tepidisphaeraceae > JACMML01. The sequence continues at coordinate 2,218 of JACMML010000012.1, read as the reverse complement.
CGCGCGCGTTTTATCCGCGATTGACCGGGCAGTCGCGCGTGCGCGGGCGTATCAGGTCGACTACAACGCCGACGGTTCGGTCGCTGTCCGCGTGACGCTTGATCCCAATGATGTTCTTGACGAGCTCACAGGCTCACATTGATTCGGTGATCTGCTTAACAAACGGATTGGTCGCAAGCTCTTCCCTCAGCGTACTGGGATCGCCGTGGCCGGGCATGAGCCTCGTATCCAGCGGGAGCTTCATCACTTTCCGAATCGAGTTACATAAGTCGTCGTAATTGGAGTCCGGCAGATCGTACCTTCCGATCGCACCCCCGATGATGAGATCGCCGCCGATGAGAAGACTTTCTGATTCGAAGTAAAACATCACATGTCCCGGCGCGTGCCCCGGCGTGTGGATGACCCGGCAGGCGAGCGAGCCGAGCATCAATTCCTGACCGTCTTCGACAAATCCGTCGGCCCGGCCGGCCGGGATTGTGAATGGCAGCGGGAAAAAACGCGTGTTCGGCTTGAGGAGCTTGGGCTCGTCGAGTTTATGAATCAGGTGGGGGGCATCGGGGTACGCATCCCTCACGACTTGATGATCGGCGACATGATCAAAGTGCCCGTGCGTTAACCAGAGGCCGATCAACTGCCAGCCATTTTTCCGAATCTCCCCGAGCAATCGGCCGACCGTGTGGTCGGGTGCGTCGAACAGAACGCACTGGCTTGTCGTCTCATCGACGACAAGGAAGCAGTTAGTTCCTGCGATTCCGCCAGTGTCCATCAGAAGTTTCATTGCCGCCGATTGTAAGCGACGGTGCGATCGGATGCAGCCAGTCAGCCAGTGAGTAAGTTAATATGCGCGTTCCGGCGGGGCATCGGCATGCTGTTCAAAGAACTCGATGGTCTTGGTCAATCCATCTTCGAGCGAGGTCGTGGCCGTCCACGCCAGTTCGCGCGTGGCGCGGCTGACATCAAGGCATCGCCGCGGCTGTCCGTCCGGCTTTGTCGGATCCCAGACGATATGGCCGGTGAATCCGCTGAGTTTCGCAACCAAACTTGTCAACGCTTTGATCGAAATTTCTCGTCCGCTTCCCAGGTTGATCGGCTCGGGCTTATCGTACTTCAGCGTCGCTTCAACGATCGCTTCGGCGCAATCTTCGACATACAAGAACTCACGAGACGCCGAACCTGTTCCCCACGCAGTGATGTGGTCCGCTATACTTTTTCGCGCTTCGACGCATTTGCGGATCAGCGCGGGGATGACGTGGCTGCTATGAACATGAAAGTTGTCACGCGGGCCATAGAGATTGACGGGCAGGACGCAGATTGCGTTCATTCCGTACTGCTGCCGATACGCCTGGCACATGACGATCAGCGATTTCTTAGCGACACCGTATGGCGCATTGGTCTCCTCGGGATAGCCGTTCCAGAGGTCGTCTTCCTTGAACGGAACGGGCGTGAATTTCGGATAGGCACAAATCGTACCCGTCTGGACGAATTTCTTGATTCCGTGACGTCGGCCGGCCTCGATCAGGTGCATTCCCATCGCCATATTGGCGAAGAAAAATCGCCCGGGGTTATCGCGATTCGCACCGATGCCGCCCACCTCGGCCGCGAGGTGCAGGACGACGTGGGGCTTATGCTCCACGTAAAGCCGTTCAACATCCGCCTCGCGGGTCAGATCAAAATCCGCCCGGCGCGGAACAAACAGATTCTCGAACCCGCGCGACCGCAGTTCCTCGACAATGAAACTGCCCAGAAAACCGGCCCCGCCGGTGATGACGATTTTGTCTGCGTGATCGATTGTCATGTTCAGGCGCACCACCACGGACGTGCGAAACCATTTTTAAGTTCGCTTCGCGAGGTAGGCTTCCTTCTTTGCCAGCTCCCAATCGTGTTCAATCATCATCTTCGCCAGATCCTTAAACATTGTCCTGGGCGACCACCTCAGCACCGATCGCGCCTTGCTCGCATCGCCGTGAAGCAAATCGACCTCCGCCGGGCGAAAATAACGCGGATCGATTGCGACAAAATCGTGCCAATCCAGATCAAGATGCCCGAAGACCTGATCGAGAAACTCGCGAACAGTGTGCGTCTCACCGGTGGCGATGACGTAATCGTCAGGCTTTTCCTGCTGAAGCATCAGCCACATTGCCTCGACGTAATCGCCGGCAAATCCCCAGTCACGGCTTGCGTCCAGGTTGCCGAGGAAGAGTTTGCTCTGCAGGCCTTC
>JACMML010000152.1 GCA_014379105.1 Phycisphaerae bacterium | reverse complement strand
GCTGCGACGCGGTCGTGAACTGCGAGATGTGATTGGCGGGATAATTGAAGTCGCTGAGCTGCGCCAGCGCCGTGCCGTTTAGGAGCGCACTGAGCAGAACGAATGGAGTAGTCAGTAGGCTGCGCTGACGGAAATAAAGCGCCAGCGCCGCCAGGAGGGTTGCCAGGCCGATCCACAGCGGCGGCAGCATCGGGACCCGCGCGTAGATCGAGATCCCCAAGATTAGCGCGACGGCGACCGGAACAAGCGGACGCGCTGACAAAAAGCCTAGATTTTGGCGAACGGGACGAAGTGGGCCGGGCTCGCTAACGGGATCGAGAAAGGCGTCCGGCGACAACGAATCGGGCATCGCAGGCACGAACGTAGCCGAGACACCTGAAAAACTGCAAATTCAGTAGGATTTCCCGCCATCAATCGATTATTTCACCCGACGCTTGCACGGCCCAATTGCACCGCGCCTACTGCGCCGCCAGCACCAAGACGTGATCTGCGACCAGAATTGGCACGTTGGTCGCGATTCCCAGCGCTATCGCATCGCTCGGGCGGGAGTCGATCTCAGTTAATTTGCCGTTGTGCCTTAGGTGCAGCCGGGCGAAGAACGTGTGCGATTCCAAATGATTGATCTCGATCGCCTCCAGCTCGCCGCCGAGCTTCTGGATGACGGTCGCAAGCAGGTCGTGGGTGAGTGGGCGGGGGGTGGGCGTACCTTTGAGCCGGCGGTCGATCGCGTACGCCTCTCCCGAGCCGATCAGGATCGGGAAGCTGCGCTCGCCGTCCACTTCCTTGAGGACGATGATCTGCATGTCCTGCATCTCGCTGATGATGATGCGGGCAAGTTCCATCCGGACGGGCATCGCGGCACTCCTTAAACAATCACACGCAGGCAACCACCACACCACGCCATCATACCACGTTTGAGGGGTCGTGGGCAGAGTTGGTCAGCGGCCGCGGTGCGTCGTAACTGGTACGCGAATACGCGGTTGTTGGGTCGCCAGCGCAGCGGTTATTTCGAGGAGCGCTCCGGCTTGGTCTCGGCCATTCGGTTTAAGATCAATGTTGCAATGTCCTGCTTGATGACATCCGGATACAAACCAAGTATCGCCGCCTGGATCAGATCGGGCTGGCTGGCAAACCATTCGACCATCCGTGACGTGATTGCGATCTGAGTGATGCCGAGTTGGTCGGAAATTTCAAGAAGCCGTTTTTTGGCATCAAGGGTTAATTGAATACGAAATACCACGCGCTTTTTCATAATCTACTCCGGAGCGAGCGTCATGACGCTCACGATCAATGTCTTAAGTCATACGTGGCGGCTGCGCCCACGGATGCCTGGCTCGACTGGTAATTTGTCATCAAGATTTCAACGTGACGCCGAACCAAAACAAGCCCGGTTCGTCACCTTCGCCTTGCTGCCACAAGGCGGGAGCAACAGGATCCGCTTCCTGCTGCTGTACTGATGGACTGCCCGTTTCAGCGCCTTTCATCCCATAAAGCCGTCATACATTCAACTCGCGGGACGCAGCTTTTTTCCGGATAGTACAGTGCCATAATCAACGCGATTGCGATGCCCCTGCCGCACTCAGGCGGGGAGACGCTCATTGTAGCAATAGTGCGGATTTGCCCCGGCGTTGAATCGGGTAACTGTGGCAAAACGCGCGGGCCGTGGCAAATCAAAGGTTGCCGTTGGCGGGCGTTCCGGTACGGTGCCGGTGACTATGTGGGACTGGATCGGCGGGCTAAATGGCGGGCTAATCTGGGGACTGGTGATCGGGCTGACGATCGCCGGCACTGGCGGCTGGCTGCTCTATCGGCGGCTGTGTGCGGCGCAGGCGCGGGCGCGTTACGTCGAACGCCTCGCCGAACTCGGCACGCTCACCGGCGGTCTGGCGCACGAGATCAAGAATCCGCTTTCCACCGTCCAACTGAATCTGCAATTGCTCCAGGAGGATCTGGTCGGCGATCGCAACACGTCGCCGCGGGTGATCTCGCGGCTCGCGACCATCCAGCGCGAGGCGTCGCGGCTGCGCGAGACGCTGGACGATTTTCTCCGTTACGCCGGGCGACTCGAATTGCAGCGGGAGCCGGTCGATCTGAACAACATGCTCGGCGAACTGGTCGATTTTCTAGCGCCCCAGGCGCAGATCGCGCGAATCCAGCTGCGGCAGATGCCCTGTGAATCGCCGGTGGTCGCGAGCGTCGATCCGAAGCTGATCAAGCAGTCGGCGCTCAATCTCATGCTTAACGCGATGCAGGCGATGCCCGGCGGTGGCGAACTGATCGTCGGCGCCCAGCGCCGTGACGGCCACGTGCTGCTGAGTTTCACCGACACCGGCCCGGGCATCTCCGCGGACGATCAGGCCAAGATATTCGAGGCTTATTTCAGCAAGCGCAAAGGCGGCATGGGCCTCGGGCTCGCGATGACCAAGCGCATCACCCAGGAGCACGGCGGGCATGTCGAACTCGATAGCCAACTCGGCAAAGGCTCCCGCTTTACGCTGGTCCTTCCAGTGAATGCGTAACCCTTACCCGCATCTGCGCAGGTGTATTGTTCAGGCGTCGACAGCCAACAACTATCCCCTAGAATCTCCCGAACCGATGTCCACCACCGAATACAAAGCCCAGATTTTGCTCGTCGACGACGAAGTCGACCACGCCGACGTGATGTCCGACGCCTTGGATCGCTTAGGCCATTCCCGGACGATCGCCCACAACTTTTCCGAAGCGCTGACGAAGCTCGCCAAGAAGCAATTCGACGTCATCGTCACCGACCTGATGATGGACGGGCACCCGCAGGGGCTGGAGCTATTGCGCCACGCGATGAAGCTCACGCCCAAGCCGGTGGTGATGCTGGTCACCGCGCACGCGGATATTCCCACCTGCAAGCAGGCATTGAGTGACGGCGCGTTTGACTACATCGAAAAGCCGCTGGACCTGGAATATTTCCGGGCCAAGGTCCAGCAGGCGGCCGAGCGATCGTCACTGCAGCGCGAGAACGAGGTGTTGCACGCGCAGTTGATTGAGACCAGCGGTTTTGAGGGGATCGTCGGACGCTCGCCGCAGATGCAGAGCGTGATCAACACCGCACGGCAGGTCGCGGCCAGTGATATCCCCGTGCTGATCCTCGGCGAAAGCGGAACCGGCAAGGAACTGATCGCCCGGGCGATCCACAACAATTCACGCCGTCGCAAGGCGCGCCTCGTGCCGCTGAACTGTGCGGGCTTGAGTGAATCGATCCTCGAAGACGAATTGTTCGGGCACATCAAAGGCGCGTTCACGGGCGCCCAGAGCGAGCGCGAAGGGCGGTTTGAGTATGCCGATCGCGGAACACTGTTTCTGGACGAGATCGGCGACATGCCCGCCGCCATGCAGGCTAAGCTGCTGCGCGTACTGGAGAGCGGCGAGGTGGTGCGGCTTGGCAGCAATGAGCCGCGCCTTGTGGACGTGCGACTCATCAGCGCCACCAATCGCCATCTCGACGAGATGGTCGGCGACAAGCGGTTCCGCGAGGATCTGTATTTCCGGATCAAGGGAATGACGATCCTGATCCCGCCACTGCGCGAGCGCCGGCAGGATATTCCGCTGCTGACTCACTTTTTCATGAACCAGGTCGCCGAGAAATACGCCAAGCAGATCGAAGGAATCGCCCCCGAGGCCCAGCACCAGTTGATGGCCTACAGCTGGCCGGGCAATGTGCGGCAGTTGCGAAACGTGGTTGAGAACATGGTCGTCCTGTCCCCCGGCCCGATGCTGACGGCTAAAGACGTGCCGGTCGAGATCAACCCGCGCGCCGACACCGGCGTCGGCCCGACGATGGACAACTTCGTCGGCTATTCGATCGAGCAGGCCGAAAAAGAGCTGATCAAAAACACGCTCAAGATGACCGCCGGCAATCGCGAGCAGGCGTCGAAGATTCTCGGCATCGGAGAGCGAACGCTGTATCGGAAGTTGAAAGAGTATGGATTGGACTAGGAGAATTGGCCACAGAGGCACGGAGACACAGAGTGGAAATACGAAGAGTTGGAACCGCAGATTACGCAGATGACGCAGATTAAGAAATGCATATGTATT
>JACMML010000151.1 GCA_014379105.1 Phycisphaerae bacterium | reverse complement strand
GCCGGTGACGGTCAGCGGCGCGAGGGGGAACGACGGGCGACGACGCCGCGCCAGATCAATCTCGACGGGCTCAATATTCTGTGGGACGAGGTGAAGCGGCAGTCGCCGGATGCGTCATCAATCACGATGCGCCTGGGCGGCCGTGGAGGTGGAGGGGGTGGCGGAGCGGGTGTTACGTTTACGATCAACCACAGCGAGATCGACGCGCCTTACAACCGCCGAAGCATCACGCTCGATCGGTCCACTGGCGAAGTGCTGCGCACCGAATCGTTCGACACCATGACCCCCGGCCGCCGGCTGCGCGCGATGGTGCTGCCGATCCATCGCGGCGAGATCATCGGCATCACCGGGCAGATCATCGCGGGCCTGGCGTGTATTGGTGCGCTGGTGCTTGTCTGGACGGGATTCGCACTGTCAATCCGCCGGTTCTGGAACCGATTCGTCCGCCGCGCAAGTCAAACCTGACTATGGTTAACTTGCGATTATCAAACGGGGCAATCAATCAAAAGGGCAATCAAACCGGCAATCAAACCGGCGCGCTGCGGTGCCGGATGATCCGCCCGCTTTGCACGTAGATGATGTCTTCGGCGATGTTGGTGCAGTGGTCGCCGATGCGCTCGAGATTCTTGGCGATCATGATCGTGCTCAGATCACGATTGGCGCGGTGCTGATCGCTTTCCAGCACCGCAAGCGTGTCTTCCACGATTTGGTGGTACAGGGCATCCAGCACTTCGTCCGATCGCATCACCTGCTTGGCCAGCTCGATATTGGACAGGTTATACGCGTTGATCGTGTCGCGCAGCGTCGTGCCCAGCGTGCTGGCCATCAGCTTGAGGTCAGATGAGATGATGTAGTCGCCCATCTTCGCCAGCAGCGGCACGCGCTGGGCGACGTTGACTGCGCAATCCGCGATGCGCTCGAAATCACCGTTCACCTTGATGATCATCGTCAGCGTCCGCAGATCACTCGCGGCCGGCTGGTACAGCGCCAGCAGGTCGATCGCCTGCTTCTCGATATGCACTTCCTCTTCGTCGATCAGGTCGTCGGCGCTGATCACCTGCCTGGCGAGCACTTCGTCGAGGTTGACGAACGACTCGGCGCTTTTTTCGACGATGTCCTGAACCAATGCCGTCATCCGCGCGATGCGATTGCGGAGCGAGTCGAGTAGATCGTCAAAATGATGTGCCATCCTGCGTGCCTTTCAAGCCCTGGCTGCCTGACCGCGCCGCCCGACCGCGCGAGCGCTGGGTTTTAGCCGAAACGTCCGGTTATATATTCTTCGGTCTGTTTTTTCGCCGGCATTGTAAAAATCGTGCGCGTTCGGTCATGTTCGATAAGCTGACCCACATAAAAGAACGCGGTGAAGTCGCTCACTCTGGCGGCCTGGTGCATGTTATGGGTCACGATGATGATGGTGACGACTGATTTGAGTTGCACCACCAGCTCTTCGATCTTGCCGGTCGCGATCGGGTCCAGCGCCGCCGTCGGCTCATCCATCAGCAGGATCGCCGGTCGGGACGCCAGCGCTCGGGCGATGCACAGGCGCTGCTGCTGTCCGCCGGACAGGCTCATCGCATTGGCGCGCAGACGATCCTTCACTTCATCCCACAGCGCGGCCTTGCGGAGACAATCCTCGACCAGCGCTTCGAGCTCGTCGCGCCGCTTGATTCCCTGAAGCCGCGGGCCGTAGGTGATATTGTCGAAAATCGACCGCGGAAACGGGTTAGGCCGTTGAAAGACCATCCCGACCTGGCGGCGGAGCCGGACCGGGTCTACGTTGGGATCGTAGACGTCCTGACCGCCAATCGTCAGCTCACCGGCTACGCGACAGCCGACAATCGTGTCGTTGATTCGATTGATCGACCGCAGAAATGTGCTCTTGCCACATCCGGACGGGCCGATCAGCGCGACGATGTCATTGGGAAAGATATCGAGCGAGACCTTCTTGATGGCCTCGAATTCCCCGTAGAAGACGCTTACATCGCGCGCCCGCATTAAGGGCGCCGATGCCGTCATAGGCAGCGCCGGCGGCAAATTAACGCTGGCGATCTCGCGGGGTGGGATGGCTATCGGGGGAGCGGTGGTCATAGTCGGTCTGACGGCAAAACGTCAAACCAACCGAGGTTATCGACGGACCAAGCCTGGCCGCAAGGCATTTATCAAATCTTAACGCGCCGACGTGCCCACCGATCGGGCAGGCGGCGGCGGCTCAAAAAGCGGCTTTTATCGCAGCCCGATGATGCCGATCGCGACGACGATCGCCGCACCGAAGAAAAGACCGATTTCGAGCAAGGATGAAACGATGTCCGAAGTGCGAACCTGCATGGGTGAACTCCGTTCGTGTGGGCAGGGCTTCCGCCCTGATTCGGCTCAACGGCAATGCCGTCAGCCGCAACCCGCCTGATTTGGCCGGTGCTCCGCACCCGTACAATCTCGCCCGCATCCTTGGGCCGCCATTCAAAACAGACATCGGCAATCCCACGAGGGTATCTGTACGATATCTGACAAATCAGACCCCTCTGAACGCACAATGATTGATTATAAGACTTAGCGGATTTCCAAATCGGCCGACAACTGCTGCGCGGACAACGACGACGACAAAGTGAAGAGGTTCGCCAGTCGCGTCTTTATCAGACCCGCACCTCCCGAGGCGCATTCTCCTTGGCGCGCCGGTTTTTGTATCCGATGTCTTATGGATGAGCGCGACTAGCCATAATGCGTGTGCCTTCCCAATCGCCCGCCGGACGATGCGTCCGCGCGGCGTGACGCTTGTCTTTGCGACGGTGTTGATGGCGGTGCTGCTTGGATTCCTGGTGCTCGCGGTCGATGTCGGCCGCGTTGCGCTGGCGAAATCCGAGTTGCAAGCGACCGCAGACGCCGCTGCCCGGTACGCAGCGACCGGGATGATCACCAGCTCGACGAAATCCACCACCGCATACAACCACGCGGCGCTGGTCTGCGCCGATTCAAAAGTCGAAGGACGCACCGTCACGCTGACATCTTCCGACGTCGAGATCGGCGTATGGAACGCCGGCACCCGCGCTTTCACCGCGAGCAACAGCAGCAACGTCGATGCGGTCCGCGTCACGCTCAGCTATACCGTCGGCGGCGCCGGATCGGTGCCCACATTCGCCAAGGCATTGGGCGCTGGAACCAAGACGCTGACCGTCTCGTCGGTCGCACAAGCGACGGTTGTAACCGTGGACGTCAATGCCCCCGCGCAAGGCAACATCTTCTTGGCCGGCATGCCGGACAACACGCAGACCACCAATCTGCAGGGCAACGCCTGGTGCTACGACAACTCCGGCACCACCGCCGACCCGAAGCAGCGTCCGAAGGCGCTGGCGCTGACCTCGCTCGGCGTCGCCGCGGGCGATCTGCTTAGCTTTGAAGGTCTTAGCGGGCAGGCGAACAACGGCGCGGGCGCTTTGGATAACGGGCCCGACGGCAACCTGAGCTGGAATGTCGCGCAAGGCCAAGCCTATCCGAATAGCGCACCGACTCAGTCCAGCAACGGAATTGGCAATCTTCGCGCCCCGATCAGTTCCTGCATCGCGGTCTTCCTCAGCGACGCGGCCCCCAACGGCAGCGCCGCACCGACCTCGCTCGATTTCGCCACCAGTGCGTCGCGCGACTATTCGCTCCTGCAGCCGGCACTGAAGCAGACCTTCTACGTCGGCGACGGCAAACGCCTCAACGGCGAAGTCCAGCACATCAAGGTGCCGCCGGGCGCAACCCGCGTGTTCTTCGGCATGATGGACGCCTGGCAGTGGAACGACAACGTCGGCAGCTTCAATATGAAGATGTACCGCAGCACGAAGATCGTCACTGTGAAGTGATCGCTCCGATCCGGCAGACACCGGCCTGAACGCGGTCGAAATCAACCAAATTAGCGGAATCTCGCGCTCTAAAGCGCGAGATTCCTTTTTCAAAAAGAATATGCTTGCGGTTGATGCTTCAATTGATATAGTCCGGCGTTGTTAAAGGAGAGCTGGATTCTTTGAAGCGTCGGCAAGCGCGTCGACACTTAGTCAGGTATGTAACGGAACATTCCTTCGGCCTTCATTGGTCGCCGACCTGGCTCCAGCTCATCGCCACACCAACCACTTCGGCGACAGCACTTCATTAGACTCCGGCTTGTTTACGCCTCACCTTCTGTGAGCTACTGGAGAAAATCATGAAGTGCTCGATTCTGGTCCCTTGCGGGGCTATTTTGGCCATAGGCCTTACTACGTCCGTGCATGCGGCTGTCATTACCCCCGGCAACTTGCTCGTCGCACAGGTTGGCGACGGGAGTGGGGCGTTAAGCAGCGCCGCGACGCCGGCATTTCTGAAGGAATTCAGTTCCGTCCCCAGTTCGGCGGTTGTTCAGACTGTCGCCATTCCTACATCCGGCGGCTTTCGGTCCACCAACGCCGGTACCTCGACTTCGGAATTGTTAATCACATTCAACGATGGTCATGTTTCGGTCGCTGGCTACGACGCGGCCGCCGGAACCGCGGGCATTGTCGCCACCACTTCAACCACGGCGCCGCGGCGCGTGCTCGGCTACGATATTTTCGCCGATCTGGCGACCGGGCCGGCTATTGGCGCAACCACTACTTCGTTCAGCACTAACAACATCCGGAGTTCGGTCGTCGTCAATGGCAATCTCTATGCCGGGGGTTCCAACACCGGACAGGTGCTGATCACCGCCGGGGGCTCGGGCGCAGGCACTGTGATATCCACCACCGTCACCAACACCCGCTTCGTGCAGGATTTTAACGACAATCTCTACTTTTCCACCGGTTCCGGAACCACCCGTGGCGTCTATCAATTCAGCGGCGAACCCACCACCACCGGCAACACCTCGACCGTGATGATCAACCTGGGCGGTTCGGCCAGCCCGTACGGTTTCTGGTTGAACGCAACGAATGACCTGGCATATATCGCCGACGACCGAACCACCACCGGCGGCGGCATCCAAAAATGGACCAAGACCGCCGGTGTGTGGTCGCTGGCCTATACGATCAGCACCGATTACGACGCAGCTGGCTCCGCTCCAACCGGCGCGCACGGCCTAGCGGTGGATATCACCGGCACCAATCCCTTGCTCTACTTCACGACCACGGACGGAAGCCGCCTGGGCGCGATCACAGATTCCGGCACTCAGGCCGCGGCCGAAGCGTCGCTTACCGTGCTGCAAGTGGCGCCAACGAACACGGCGTTTCGCAGCGTCGTGATCCCCGAACCGGGCATTCTAGGCCTGATGGGTCTGGCGGGTCTGCTCGGGCTTCGCCGTCGGCGCTGATTCGCATTTAGCGAGCAGCCTCATGATTGCGATATTCACCTGCACGCTCGCTCGCTGCGAAGCACGCTGGATAGCATCACTACACCCACTTCGGTGAACGCAAAGGGCTGATATCGTCGGCCGCCATGCGAACTTGAGATCGCATTTTGCGCCCTCAAGATCTCCGTCTCGTCCCTTCCCCTCACGGCAAATCTAATTAACTCCCAGCAGCGGCGCGATCGTTTCTCCGATCGTCGCCGGGCTTTCGCTGACGGCGATGCCGCATTCGCGGAAGACTTTGAGCTTGGCTTCAGCGGTATCGTCTTCGCCGCTGATGAGGGCGCCGGCGTGGCCCATGCGCTTACCGGGCGGGGCGGTGCGGCCGGCGATGAAGCCGACGATCG
>JACMML010000150.1 GCA_014379105.1 Phycisphaerae bacterium | reverse complement strand
GCGAACTCGGCGGCGGCGATGTAGTCGGCGTGAGTCTCCGGGGTGCGCGCCGAGCCGAAGATGCTGATCTTTCGAACATCCTTGTACGGGCCGAAGATCTTCATCGCGTAGCGTAGCTCTTTGAGCGACGTATTGATCAGCTTCAGATCGGCACGGTTGTTTTCATCGCGAAGCAGCTTCAGCGTCGTCGCCAGCATCTCGTTGACCAGGTCGCCGCCGGGGAGTTTCTCCACCTCGTGCATCAGCGCGGTCGCGTGCTTGTGAACGCCTTCCATCTGCTCGCGGGCGACAGATTCGTTGGGTTCGGTAGTCTCAATCGTGTCTTCCGCCTGCTGCTGCACAGCCAGTTCTGGGGGCGGAGACGGGTTGGAAGGACGTTGCATTCCGTCAATCTTAGCAGAAATCAGCATGTTCCGCGATATACCAGGCAAAATGTTCCGCCGCCGTGCAGTGGATCAGGCGTTATGGATAATTTATTTTGCGACAGCACTCACCACGCCGACCCGCTGCTTTCGCTGGATTCACTTTTATTTTTGAACACGCGGGATCCGCATCGGTGAACTCCTTTGAGAAACAAAAGTGGTAGTGCCCGACCGGCGTGCCTATCGTTGGCAGGTGCCGCCCGAGACGGTCTCGGCGGCTAACCAACCAACCGCGGGTTATTTTGCCGGACCTCGGATCCGCATAGCCCATCATGAAAGGAGCACATCATGCTTCGCGTCCGATTTGCATTCCCAGCGTTAGTAATCGCCGGTCTCGTGTCCGTAGGCTGCGCGTCCAAGCACGAGGAAGGCGTTAAAAGCACCTACCTGTGGCAGACCGCGTTCGTACAGGCGGATACCAAGACCACCACCGAAGCGGCACGCGCCGTCCTCGAAGAGAAAGAACTGAAAGACGTCACAGCCTCCAGCACCAACGTCGACGGCTCGGCCATGGGCAAGAAAGCCAACGGCGCTGTCGTTAAGGTGACCGTGAATAAGGAAGGCACCGGCAGCAACGTGAAAGTCGGCGTCGGCACGCTCGGCGACCCCGAAGTCGGCGCTGAGATCGCCAAGATGATCAAGAATCGAGCCGAGATGTCGGGAACTAACACGACAGGCATGAACACGACGGGAACCAATCGTAATACGACGATGGAACGCACCACAGAAACGACGACCGAGCGACGAGCCAATCCGTAAAACTTGGAATCCGCAACGTCCGTTATTTTAAATATTCTGGGCGACGCGTGAAGAGATTTATCTTTTCACGCGTCGCTTGTTTTTAATCGAGGTCTACGGCACGAACGTCATAAGGCGTCAGTGTCAGATCGCCGGCATCGATTGGCTTGCCGCTCACGATATCGGTCGCTTTTCCCGACAGCGTCACGGTGCCGCCTTTCCCGTCCAGATTGATAACAATCCACGCCCGTCGGCCACTCTGTTTCACCCGCGGAAAGACGACCGTGCCTCGGGTCGCCTGGTAGCGGTGCGTCACGTTCGCAACCTCCGCGCAGTGGGCGATCAACGACGACAGCATTGCCTCCCCCTGTTCCCCCTGTGGCTCGGCGCTGATCAGCACCACCCGCCCGCGGCCGACCGGACGATCGGTGATGAACGCCAGCCCGTCCGCGGGGCCGGACCCGATCTTCCCGATCACGCGCGTCTCGTCATCGCGCGCCCGCAGCGCGACGCACCAACCGCTCAGCGGCGCCTTTGCGCCAAGCGCCTCGCCCGAAGCGCCCGTGCCGGAAATTGGGAACGAATAAACCGTCTCCACGCCCGCGAATTCCTCCAACTTCCCCAATCCGGCTTCCAGCGGCACGGTTTGCTCACTCGTACGATGTCCCGTCAAAGGCCCGGCGATCCAGACGCCTCCCTGTTCGACGAACGCCCGCACTTGCTTCAAAAATGCTTCGGTGACGCTCGGCATGTACGGCGTAATCAACAGCCGCAGACCCTTAAGTGAGGCTGTCTCAAATCGTACGTCCCGCGGCAGGCCGGCCTCGAGCAGCAGGCGATGCCATTTTTCGATCGTCAGCGTGTAATCGATCTTGTGCGCAACGTTCATCCCCAGCGGCTCGGAGCGCATCATCATCCGCCCGGTATCCGACCACGTCACCGCAACCTCCGTCGGCGCGGGCACGCTGTTCGAAAGCAGCGGGCTCAGCTCGTTGAGTCGCCGGGTGACGTCCTTCACTTCGTCAAAACCCAGCGCCGGCTTTCCCCAACTGCTCAGGATCGCGCTGTGCGGCATTTCCGCCCCGGCGCGCATCTGTCGCCATAGCCAGTACGCAACCGTTTGCGCGCCCGACGCATAACACGCGATCGCCTGCGGCGCGAGATATCCCTTCGGATGCGCTGGCTCGTGGTTTTGCGACCACCCGTTGTGCGCAACGCTTGTCTCCATGACCCAGAACGATTTTCCCGGTTTTGCGGCGCGTAGCATGTCGCACTGCATCAGCAGCCGCGGGTACTGCGCGCTGTTGGGATAATCATCAAACGACGCGAAATCCATGTTGCGGAAAATCCGCTCGAAATTGAGCGGGAAGTAAAGATGCGTATTGTGCGTGATCGGCACCGACGAGTGCTTCCGCAGGATCGCGGCCTGTTCGTCGCAGAATTCTGCGATTCGTTCATAGGTGAACTCCTGCCACGCCGTCGTCAGCGACGGGCTGTGCGCAAACGGCGTCGGACGCGGCGCGGGGACTTGATCAAATCGCTCGTACCGCATGCTCCAGATGCCGGTGCACCACGCTTCGTTCAGCTGATCGATCGTCCGAAACCGCTTCTCCAGCCACGCGTGCCAGGCTTTGATCGAAAACTCGTTAAAATCCTGATCGACATGACACTTCAGCTCGTTATCGATCTGCAGCGCGATCAGCCCCGGGTGATGCCCGACGGATCTGCCGATCGCTTCGACGATGCGCATGCACGCGGTGCGCACATACGGATGATCGTAACTCGCGTGCTGCCGCGACCCGTGGGACATCGGCGTGCCGTCTGTAAGCGTGAAACAGCGCTCGGGATGATTATGCGTCAGCCAGATTGGCGGGCCGGCGGTGGGTGTGCAAAAGACCGTTGCGATCCCGGCCACGTGCAGCTTGTCCATCACGCGCAGGTGGAAGTCGAGTGATATTTTCCCTTCGCTCGGTTCCATTTTCGCCCAGGCAAAATCGCCCATTCTCACCATGTTGATGCCGAGTTCACGCATCAGAGTGATATCGCGATCGATCTCGCTCACCGGCCACAGGTCGGGGTAATAGGAGACGCCGTGCAGCGGTTTGCCGATTGTGGTGGCGGGGTTCATAACCGGCTGAGTCTGCAAATCTTTGCTTACAAGGCAAGGGTGATGCCGTTTGGTTCATAAGCCGGCGAGCCCTACAATCGCGACTGATCAATGAGCCCCACGCCCGGCACCACAGAACAGACCCGCAGCTTCGCGATCGCCGGCGGC
>JACMML010000149.1 GCA_014379105.1 Phycisphaerae bacterium | reverse complement strand
TCGCTATCGCGGGCCGGGTCGCGATCGATTCTCCACGTCGGGCGACGTCTTCCTGCGACCCGAGGGCCCGATTAACTGGCCCTCTGACGAAGCGCTGCAGGCGGCCGGTGGCTTCGCGCCGAGCTACAACGCTGACTTCGGCGGCGGCACGGTTTACGTCTACGCGGTTGGCGGGCCACGCTTCCGGCATGGCAATCTCAGCACGGTCGCCTGCTTCGCCGATGGAAGCGTCAAGCCGCTTCGGCTGAACAAGGGCCGGTTCGTCGGCCCGACCGGCACCCGCTACGACAACGAATTTCGCCGACACATGCTGATGCTGAAATGGCCGTCGAATAAGTCCGACAGCATGACCGTGCCTACTGGCTGATCGCCCACGGAAACAGGTCCAGGCGAGCAACGGCCTCGCGAATTGGAGCGATTGCTCCGGTTCGCGAGGCCGATTGCAATTTTGGTGGTGTGAGCTGAGCCACGGTGGTACGCTTCGATCGCCAGGCCGCTGACGACGCGACTCCTTCGCTCACCTCGCGCCAAGCATCACCATTCGGAAGGCGAATCATGAACAACGGTCTACCGGTCAAATCAGCAGATCGAATTGCGCCCGCGCGCGTGTTTACGCGTGTGGAACTGCCTGCGGTGAGCAGGAGCAAACGCGAAGCGTTTACTCTGGTCGAACTGCTGGTCGTCATCGGAATCATCGCGGTGCTGGTCGGAATTCTGTTGCCGGCGCTGGGGCGCGCCAAGTCAGCGGCGAACACGGTGGCATGCAGCTCGAACATGCGGCAGGTCTACACCGCCGCACGCAACTACGCGACCGAATTCAAGGACAGCCTGCCGTTCGGGATGGCGTTCAACAAGATGAACGCCGCGGGTCGCCCGTTCGGCACGGACTCCAGCTATATCACGTGGTTCAGCTCCTGCGACAAGTACATGACCGCTAAGTCAAGCGTGCAGATCCTGCTCGACGCGAACACCGGCTACTATGACGGCGCGACGCGCCGCGTTTTCAGTCAGGCCTTCAAGTGCCCGGCGGTGGATCCCGGGACGTTCAAGCAGCAGGTTCACTACGGCTATCACTCGGTGGCGATGGCGCACTTGCCGCTGGAGATGAACCCCGCGAATGCGTCCACGTCGAACCCGCCGCCGTTCGCGCCGGCGAAGTTCACGCAGCTCTGGCCCGACAATGCGCTGTTCTGGGACGCGCCGCTATACGGCGCGGCCGAGAGTGTCACGCCTGCCATGTTCTGGGTTGCGCGCGACACTTCCGCGGGTTTCACTTTCCCCGCCTGCCATATGGACGCGGATCAAATCGCCGACCCCAAGACACCGGAGCTGCGTTACCGCGGGCCGAACCGCGATCGCTTCAGCCAGTCCGGCGATGTACTGCTCCAACCCAACGGTCCGATCGCCTGGAGATCTGATGAATGGGTGAGCAAACAGGCGACCTTGTCATTCACGCCGACCTACAACGCCGACTACGGCGGCGGCACGGTGATCACCTTCACGATCAACGGCCCGCGCTTTCGTCACGGCAACAAGGACACGTGCGTCGTCGTCTTTGCCGACGGAAGCGTTCGGCCGCTGAAGCTCTACAAGGGGCGGTTCGTCCAGAACGACTACTACGACACCGAGTTCCGCCGCAAGTACATCATGCTGAAATGGCCTGGCAATAAGCAGGACAGCGGCACGGTGCCCACCGGCTGATGGTGCCCCGCACTGAGCTGCAACGCGGCATTTTCGTTGCTGTTTCGGCCATTTTGATGGTATCGTCCGCTGTTGTCCTGCCTGCGCTGCTTCCGGTGCGACAAGGCCGCGCCATCTCACGAAGGTGTAATGCTATGAGCAACTCCCGGGGATCCGCATCGAGGTTCACCGTGCGCGCCGGTGCCGCGTTCACGCTGGTGGAGCTTCTGGTCGTGATCGGTATCATCGCGGTGCTCGTCGGCATCTTGTTGCCGGCGCTGGGCAAGGCCAAGCAGCGGGCGCAGACCGTGTCGTGCCAGTCGAACCTGCATCAGATCTTCATCGCCGCCCGTAGCTACGCCGCCGAGAATCGCGACAGCCTGCCGTTCGGGATGATCTTCGCCAAGACCAATCCCACCAACGGTCGGCCGGCCACGAACGATCCCAGTTACATCACGTGGTTCGGCTCGCTCGATCGTTACATGACCAAGGGCGCCGTCGACGCGGTTCCGCTAGATGGCGCATCGCGCTACTACGATGGCGCGACCAAGCGGATCTTCAGCAAGGCGTTCCGCTGCCCGACGGTCGATCCGAGCTTCAATCAAAAGATCACGTACTACAACCACGGCGTGGCAATGCCGCACATGCCGATGGAGCTGAATCCGCGATTGGACGTGGCGCAGCGCGTGTACGGACCCGCGAAGTTCACGCAGCTTCATCCCGACAACGCTCTGTTCTGGGACACGCCCGTCTGGATCGATGCGGCGCCGGACGTCCCATCGCTTTTCTGGCTTGGCCCCCCGAATCAGACCAGCGCTGGCTACACGCTGGCGTGCGCGGAAATCGACGACGAGCAAATCTCCAACCCGATGGCGCCCGAGCTCCGCTATCGCGGGCCGAGCTCCGATCGCTTCGCTCAATCAACCAGCATCCTCAACCGCCCGGACGGCCCGATCTCCTGGCCCACCGATGAATTCCTGGAAAGCCTCGGCTACGGCGCGTTGCCCGCCAACGCGGACACCGCCGGCGATTTCGGCATCTGGAACTTCGCGTTCGGCGGCCCCCGCTGGCGCCACAACGGCAATCAAGCCGTCAACGTCGCCTTCGCCGATGGCAGCATCCGCGCCCTGAACATCGGCAAGCGCATCGTCAAGGTCCGCGGCATCCCCTACTACGATGTAGAATTCCGCCGCAGCATGCTGATGCTGAAGTGGCCGAATAATCAGAAGGACAGTGGGTCGATTCCGACGGGGTGAGGATGAGCAGGTGGGGAGGTGGGGAGGTGAGCAGGTGAAAAATGGCAACGGTCGGAAGCTTGCAAAGACGCGGCGCGATTTGGAGGTTTGGCAGCGCGCGTTTGCGTCTTCGATGACCATCTTTCAACTCTCAAAAGCGTTTCCGCCAGAGGAACGTCATTCGCTAACCGATCAGATTCGCCGATCGTCGCGATCGGTTGCAACCAACATTACCGAAGCCTGGCGCGCCGGTATGCTGCGGCGTTCGTGCTCAAACTGAACGACGCGGAAACCGGAGCCGCAGAGACGCAAGACTGGCTGCCCTTCGCCGCGAAGTGTGAGTACCTCGATCCCGCCGTAGCGCGACCGCTTTTTCAGGAGTACGAAGGGATTCTCTCAACTCTCGTGGGCATGATTACCCACGCGGATACGTGGGTGTTCCCCAAGACACCAATCCGCGCTCGCCAAAGTGCATCGAGAAAGTAACCCCGACACCTCCCCAACTCGTCACCTCCCCAACTCGTCACCTCCCCACCTCCTCAAGCATTTCCACCCCTACCACATTCGCCACCGGCCTCTCCAAACTCATCGAGATTGGCAGATCGTGACCGTCGCTCGGGCGGTTGAGGACTCTGACGATTTTTTCGATCGGGTCGCGCATCACCATCGTCGAGCTGCCGCCGCCGTCGAGGAGGACGGCTCGATGACAGCCCAGCGCGATCAATTCGTTCGCGAGTTCGGCGGCGGTCATGCCGATTGAGTATTCCGCGTTGCGTCCGTCGACGACGACGAAGAACAGCGTGCGACCGCGCGAATCGATGCCGACGCTGGTGCGCGGGGCGCGATCTTTTCCGGTGGCGGTGACTTTTCCATCCGTCACGATCAACTCGATCCCGGTGACAATTTCCCGCGCGTCCGCAGGCAGGCGCTCAGGAAGACGATCGATCGTCGCGCGGCCCGCGCGGTCGATCATCAGACTGCATCGGCTGCCCGATTCGGTGCCCCACAGCTTGCCGTCGCTCATCGCCCAGCCGGTGACGCGCGACCAATTGCCGTTGAAATACGGAATGGTTCGGCCGGCGAATTGCTTTGCTTCCTTGCAGCCGAAAAAGTTGCCGTTCACGGCGCAGGAGAGATTGTTCGCCTCGGCGTTTTCGCGCACCGATCGCAACGTCGTCTGCCATGGTCCGTCGCCATCCGGATCGGCGCCGCCGGGACAGACGCGCACGCGGACGCGCGGATCAGTCAGATCGACCGTGATCACATGAATGTGCATGGGCGGCGGCTGTCGCTCAATGTGACGATATCGGACCGGCGCGGCTGGTCGCGTGCCGGCGCGATCGGCGTCGCCGCTGGCTTCGCCGGACTGGCGCATCAGGAGCACCGCGCACAATGCAGTGATGGCGGCAACCAAGATGTAAAATCTACGATGCTTCATTTGGTGTTCGAACTCACTATCGACGACGCGGATGACGATTTCGCTCGTCCAATTTTGCCGTACCCCAGCCCCACGCATTTCGCCATGGTGGACATTGTTTAACAGCGGCGAAAACGCGTGCCGCTGAGGATTTTACGCTCAAGGTCAGGATAATCGCCGCACGGACTTCGTTCCTTGTGGCCGATACGCAGTCGTTGTAGCATTCGGACGCCTCTCCCCGACGGATCGGATCCCGGCTCGAATCCGTTGGTCGAGAACGCAAGCTGCATGAAACTCGTCGTCACAATTCCCGCTCAAAATGAAGAAAAGACGATCGCCCAGGTGATCAGCGGCGTGCCGCGCAATATTCCGGGCATCGCCGAGACCGAAGTGATCGTGGTGAACGACGGCTCGACCGACCGCACCGCCGAGATCGCGCGCCGTGCCGGAGCGATCGTCGTGAACCTGATCGGACGCCCCGGCCTGGGCTACGTCTTCAAGGCCGGCCTGGAACGCGCGATGCGACGCGGCGCCGACATCATCGTCAACATCGACGGCGACGGACAGTTCAACCCCGACGACATCCGCGAGCTGCTCAAGCCCATCCAGCGCGACGAGGCCGACTTCGTCACCTGCTCACGATTCGCCAAGGCAGAATATCGCCCGATCATGCCGCCGGTGAAATACTACGGCAACCGCGCCGTCACCCGCATCATCAACTGGGTGTGCGGCGGGACCAAATTCACCGACGTCAGCTGCGGCTTCCGCGCGTTCAATCGCGAAGCGGCATATCGCCTGACGCTGTTCGGCCGATACACCTACACGCAAGAATGCTTCATCGATCTGTTCGGCAAAGGCGTGCGCATGACCGAAGTGCCGCTGCGCGTGCGCGGCGTGCGCGAGCACGGCAAGAGCCGCGTCGCCTCGAGCATCACGAAATACATCCGCGGATCACTGCCGATCATCCTGCGCGCGATGCGCGACATCCAGCCGCTGAAGTTCTTCGGCGGGATCGGAATGCTCTTCTTCCTGCCCGGATTGACGGCCGGCATCTTCGTGGCGATCTGGTACGCGATCGGCGACACGAAAACCGAGATCGTCAACGGCGTGAAGCACGCGGTCGTGGTCCACGGCACCGCGCCGTTCACCAGCCTGATCCCGATCGGCGGGGCGCTGGTGATCATGGCGTTCATCATGTTCGCGATCGCTTTGCTTGCCGACATGATGGGCCGGCATCGGCGGATCAGTGAAGAGCTGCTTTATCTGGCGCGACGGAGAATCTACTCCAGCCGCCGCACCCAGCGCGCGGTGCTGGCGGTCGAAGAACATCCGCACGACACGATGGC
>JACMML010000148.1 GCA_014379105.1 Phycisphaerae bacterium | reverse complement strand
CTGATGACCGAGGAGATCAATTATTCCTACGACGGCGGACTCTACGGCGAACTGATTCGCAACCGCATCTTCCAGGACCGCCCGATCCCTCCGCGGCGCCGCCGACCTGCTTCCACCCCGGCGGGCATGCCGCCGGAGACCGCACCAGCAGTCGAACCGGCCGGGCCGGCGACGAATCCTGCCGTGGTGAAGAACCCGAATCTCATCAACTGGTGGCTGATCAACAGCCCGGGCGCCGAAGGGGAAATCGATATCGATGCGCAAAATCCGGTGAACACCGTCGCGCTCAAGAATAGCCTGAGGCTGGACATTAAGTCCGTCGGGCCGCCGGGCGCGTCGGGGTCTCCAATGACGGTTACTGGGGCATCCCGGTCAAGCCGCAGACCGAGTACACCGCGTCATTTTATGCCCGCGCGAGTGACGGATTCGACGCACCGTTGACGGTAACGATGGAAGGGGCCGACAACGGTCCGGTTCTTGCATCAGCCCAGGTGACTGGCGTGACGAAGGAGTGGAAAAAATACACCGTCAAATTGAAGACCCAGGACGCGCCCGCGACCACGGCCGGGCGTTTTGTTATTTCGGCGTCCAAGCCCGGTTCGATCTGGCTCAGCTTCGTGTCACTGTTTCCGCCGACATACAAAGACCGCCCCAACGGGATGCGCGTCGATCTCATGGAACTACTGGCCGGGATGAACCCGTCGTTCCTGCGCTTCCCGGGCGGCAACTATCTCGAGGGAAGCAACTTCGAAAACCGATTCGATTGGAAAAAGACCATCGGCCCGCTGGAAGAACGCCCCGGGCATATGAGCCCCTGGACCTATCGCTCAACCGATGGCGTCGGCCTGCTTGAATTCCTCAACTGGTGCGAAGACCTCAACATGGAGCCGATTCTCGGCGTCTACGCGGGCATGCACCTCGACGGCGGGCGGACAACGATCACTGGAGACGCCCTCAAGCCTTTTGTCGAAGAAGCGCTGGAAGAAATTGAATACATCACCGGCGACATCGCCACCAAGTGGGGTGCTCTGCGCGCCCAGCACGGGCATCCGGCGCCATTCAAGCTGCGCTATGTGGAAGTCGGCAACGAAGATTGGCTGAACAACGGCAAGAACAATTACGCCGGCCGATTTGCGATGTTTTACGACGCGATCAAGGCCAAGTACCCGCACCTTCAGGTCGTCTCGTCGCTGCGCTCGCAGGATAACTACGATCACACGCGCAAGCCCGATCTGCTTGATGACCATTACTACATCAGCATTCCCACTGCGCTCAATCTTGCTCACCAATATGACAAATATGACCGGACCGCGACGAAGATATTCGTCGGCGAGTGGGCCACCAATAATCCGGGCAGCGGCGATGTCGGGCACATGGGATTCGCGCTGGGAGACGCTGCGTTCATGACCGGCATGGAGCGGAACGCGGATGTGGTGGTCATGAACTGCTACGCACCGCTGCTGGTCAACGTGAACCCCGGGGGACGGCAATGGCAGGTGAATCTGATCGGATATGACGGCGTGAAGAGTTTCGGCTCGCCGGCGTATTACGCCCAGAAGATGTTCGCAAATAACCGGGGTGATGTCGTCCTTCCCGCCACGATCGATCCTCTGCCGAAATTGACTGTGGAACAGCTCGCTAAATCGTTCGGCAATCTCGGCGGCCGGATCCCGCAAGGGCCTTTTGATGCGGTATATGTCAGCGCAACGCGTGATACACCCAGCGGCGACATCATCGTCAAGCTCGTCAATGTCCAGAACGAACCGCAGACAGTGAGTCTCGTCCTTCAGGGCATCGACAAAATCCTGCCGCAAGCCAGCGGCGAAGTGTTGACCGCCGAACCGGCCGCGATGAATTCGGTGGCGGAGCAGACAAAAGTCGCGCCCAAGGCAATAACCGTCAATAATGCCGGCCCTAAATTCTCGCACGACCTCCCGGCCCATTCGGTGAGCTTGCTCCGGTTGAAAACCCGTTGACGGAATTCTTCCCCGGGGCTTCCGCCGGTGGTACGCTCACCTGCCGTGGAAGATCTGTTTGCGATGGGCGACGTTGACAAGGAATCGTTCAAATCATTTTAGAGGAAGCGGCGCGGAAACATTCCGGCCGGTTGAGGGAACATCATGTTCAACCGAATTGCGCGTGTCGGCTCAGTAGCTTTGGCGGTTCTGGCGCTGGTCGCCGGGTGCGGTGATGATGCGGGCAGCACGTCTTCGGACAAGCCGCTTAAGCTGGCGTTCGTTACCAATAATGCGTCGGACTTCTGGACGATTGCCCGCGCCGGCTGTGATAAAGCGAAGAAGGATATTCCGAATATCGAGGTCGATTTTCAGCTCCCCGGCGATGGCAGCGCCGCCGGCCAGAAGCGCATCGTCGATGACCTGATGGCCCGCGGAATCGATGGCATCGCCAT
Source organism: Phycisphaerae bacterium (assembly GCA_014379105.1). Classification (GTDB taxonomy): domain Bacteria; phylum Planctomycetota; class Phycisphaerae; order Tepidisphaerales; family Tepidisphaeraceae; genus JACMML01. The sequence goes on along the minus strand of JACMML010000148.1, from coordinate 7,163 downwards.
TAGTCCGGTCGACCCGGCCAACGAGACGCAGATGCTCAACCAGGTTGCCAAGCAGGCGCTGCTGTTCTGCCACGACTCCGACGCACCGGCCAGCGATCGCGCGTGCTATGTCGGCACCAATAACGTCGATGCCGGAAAACAGGCGGGGAATCTGATCAAAGAAGCGCTGCCCGACGGCGGAAAGATCATGCTCTTCGTCGGCACGCTTGATGCTCAGAACGCACGCGACCGCTTCGAAGGCATCAAGCAGTCGCTGGCCGGGTCGAAGGTGGAGATCATCGATGTGCGCACCGACGACACCGACCGCACGCGCGCCAAATCCAACGTGCAGGACACCCTGGTAAAGCACACCGATATCGCCTGCCTCGTCGGCCTGTGGAGCTACAACGGACCTGCAATTCTAAATGCCACCCGCGAAGCGAAGAAGAACGGGCAGGTGAAGATCGTCTGCTTCGATGAGGAGGACGAGACACTCGCCGGCATCAAGAGCGGCGACATTTTCGCGACCGTCGTTCAGCAGCCGTTCGAGTTCGGAAACATGTCCATCACGCTGATGGCCAAGGTGCTGCGCGGCGATAAGTCTGTGATTCCGGCCAGCAAGCAGATCTTTATTCCCACACTGGCGATCAAGAAGGACGGCGTGGAGGCATTTCAGACCAATCTGAACAAGCAGCGCAACCGATAAGACAGGCCGCTTGTCATGGCACCGATCCTTCAACTCACCGGCATCTGCAAACGGTTCCCCGGGGTTGTTGCGCTCGACGAAGTCTCGCTGGCCGCCGATCGCGGCGAGGTCGTCGCGCTCATCGGCGAGAACGGCGCTGGTAAGTCCACGCTGATGAAAATCCTTGGCGGCGTGCACCAGCCGGACGCGGGTCAAATCATTCTGGCCGGTTCAGCTGTGACCATTCGCTCGGTCGCGGATGCGGTGAAACACGGGATTGGATTCGTCCATCAGGAACTGAATAACCTGGACAATCTTGAGATCGCCGCGAACCTCTTCCTGGGGCGCGAGCCTCTGTGGGCCGGGCCGCTGCGGTTGATTGATCGTCGCGCGATGGTCGAAGCCAGCCGACCGCACCTCGAGCGGCTTGGTTTGAAGATCGATCCGCGCACGCCACTACGCCAACTATCGCTTGCGCAGCAGCAGTTGGTGGAAATAGCCAAAGCGCTATCGCAAAACGCGCGGATCCTGGTGCTCGATGAGCCCACCAGTTCCCTGACCGCCACTGAAACAGAACGCCTTCTGGCGACGGTGACGGATCTTCGCGGGCAAGGCGTCAGCATCATCTACATCTCCCACCGTCTCGGAGAGATCGGCCGGATAGCGGACCGCGTAGTCGCGCTCCGCGACGGCCGTAATGCGGGGGAGTTGGGTCGCGGGCAGATCAATCACGACAATATGGTGCGCCTGATGATCGGTCGCGATCTAAAGAGTTTCTACGTGCCCGGCGTCGGGCAACATCACCCGGCGCGCCTGCGCCTCCAAGGGTTGCGGACTTCGGCGTGGCCGAGCCAGGCCGTGAGTTTCGACGCCGCTGGCGGAGAGATTCTCACTTTCGCCGGCCTTGTCGGATCGGGCCGATCGGAACTGGCTCAGGCGATTTTCGGTGTCACGCCGCCGCTGGACGGACGTATCTCGCTGGACGGAAAGGAATTGACGATCCGCGGCTCGCGCGACGCCATTAACGCCGGCATCTACCTCGCGCCGGAGGATCGGCGTAAGACCGGTCTGGTCACGTCGATGACAATTCGTGAAAACGTCACGCTGCCCGGCCTGCGCGATCACGCGCCGGCGGGCTTGATCCGCCGTGGGCGCGAGTCGGAAACGACCGATCGCCAGATCGCGGCGATGCAGATTCGCGCTCCCTCGCGGGAGTCGCGCGTGATGAATCTCAGTGGCGGTAATCAGCAGAAAGTTGTGCTCGGCAAATGGCTGGCGCTGAAGCCCAAGGTGCTGATTGTTGACGAGCCCACGCGCGGCATCGACGTCGGCGCCAAGGCGGAGATTTATCGGCTTCTGCGCGCGCTGGCGGATACCGGGGTTGCGGTCATTGTGATCTCAAGCGATATGGAAGAGGTCCTGGGCATCAGCGATCGTATCGCCGTGATGCGGGAAGGCGCGATCGCCGGCATCCTTGATCGCAGCAGGTTCTCCGAAGTAGCGGTGATGAACCTCGCGTTCGGCAAAGCCCCAACCAATACCGCCGCCAGCGCCGCGGCCACAGCAAGCAATTAGGAACGATTAATGAAAAAGGAACTCGGAATCGGCGTGCTCCTGCTTCTCCTCTGCGTGGCGGTCGCAATCCTGAATCCCAAATTTCTCAGCGCGACCAACCTGCAGAATCAAGCCCGGCTGATCGGTATCTACGGGATATTCAGCATCGGGCTTGGCATCATCATCATCACAGGAGGGATTGATCTCTCAGTGGGATCGGTCTTTGCATTTCAAGGCGTGCTCGTGGCGATCGCTTTGCGCGAATGGCATTTTGCGTGGCCCATCGCGGTGATGGGGTCAATCTTTGTGGTGATGGGCCTGGGACTTTTTCACGCGGTGCTGATCACGCGGCTCAGGTTGCAACCGTTTATTGTCACGTTGTGCGGCTTATTGATGTATCGCAGCATTGCGCGGTCCGCAGCGGCGGATGAGACAAAGGGGTTCGCGGACGAAAACTTCGGCCCCCTGCGCTGGCTTGCTTCCGGCGACCTCGGGCCGGTACCGATGCAGTTCATCGCGCTACTTGTGGTGGCCGCGATCATGTGGGTGGTGCTGCATCGATCCGTGTACGGCCGCTATTTGTATGCAGTGGGTCGCAACGAAGAGGCCTCGCGATATTCCGGTATCAATACCGGCATGGTGATCGGCGGGGCGTACGTGCTCGGTATGTTGCTGGCGGGAATCGCCGGCATCCAACTCGCGTTTTACACCAACAGCATTTCTCCCAGTGGCCACGGCATGTCGTACGAGTTGCTCGGCATCGCCGCCGCCGTGCTCGGCGGCTGCAGTCTGCGCGGCGGAGAAGGGTCGATCGTCGGGATTCTGCTCGGAACGGCGCTGCTGCGAGTTCTTCAGAACCTCGTGATCCTTCTCGGAATTCCAAGTTCATGGAACGATTTTGTGATGGGCGCAGTCATTCTCATCGGTGTGACTCTGGACGAATTGCTCACCAATCGCGTCAAACGACCGAAGCACCCCGACGCCGGACCAGTCTCGCCGTCACGTGAGCCTTTGCCGGTGTAGTTGCTTTCTCAGAAGCGCATCTCCACGTGCAGGCCGACGATAAATCCGAGATCGTCGTCGGCGTCGTTGTTGGGGTTTAGGATCAGCTGGAAGTCGGGCGTAACGCTCACCCACTGCTGGACCTGGATCTTGTAGTAAAGATTGAACAGCGTGGTTGTCGCCGATGTGGCGCTCTTGGTGGCACGGAAGTCGTCGCTCAACAGACCCTGGGCCACGCCGAATCCAAGCGTGTCCTTTTTACGTCCCGGGATCGGCTCGCTGTAGGTTCCGCCGAAACTCCAGAAGTGCTCGATCTGGTGCACCGCCGCGTCGGCATATCCGTATCGGGCGAACAGGCCGAGGTGGTCGGTGATCTTTTGATCAAAGCTTAGCGCGTAGCCGCTGTCGCTGCTCTCCACTCCGCCGCCGTCGTAACGACCGAGGTCGCCGGTGTCATTCCAATAGATGAAACGATACGTCCCGGGACGCCCGAGCAGCTTGGGCTTGATCCCGATCTCGTAGATGCTGAAGTACGCCTCGTCACTGCGAAATGCTGTGTTAAAACCCGTCTCGGTAACATCTCCATCACTGTCGGAAATGCCGGCCTCTGCGTAAAACCATTCGGCGACATCCCATTTCACTGTCGCGGCCAGCGAGTGATAGGGCGCTGGAATCGCCGGGTTCCGCGCCAGCGGATAGGGGACAAAGTTCCAGCTACCCACCTCATTGGTGTCAAAGCTATCCAGCAGGTCCATCTTGCCGGCCGCGAGCGTGACCTTGTCGTTGAAAAGTTTCTGTTCCAGGAACAGGTGCGACACGTAAAGCCCGGTCGCCTCATTCGAGTGCGTCACGGCTTTAAAGCGACTGTCCATGTAACGCCCGAGCCCGTGTCCCGAGCCGCCGCGGGTATTGCTGACGATTCGCGCGCCTTGCCAGAGCTTTTGTTCGAGGTGGAAATTGAACCACAGCGCCCCACGGTTAATGCCGTCATTCGGGCCGGCCACGATGTAGTGGTCGCTGGGATTGAAATAGAAGTCAAAGCTCGTGCCCCAGCGGTCCTTCACGCCCGCTTTCCATTTCTGCCATTGCCCGTACCAGTCATCGGGCGCAGGAGCGATCGGCGCCTCTGACACCGGCTCATAAGGCTGATTCGGAGGCGAGGGTTCACCGAGCCCGTCGAATCCCATCTCGACTGCCGCGAGTGCTTCGAAGTCAAAATCTTCGGCCGCGTCTTGAGCGCCCGTGAACGCTGCTGTGCTGAGCAAAACAATCGATGTCAGCGCGCAAGCGCGCGACAAAGAGATTGATCGAGTCTGGCTGGTTGGAATTTTCAAGACGCCTCCTGGTAGTAACTCGCCTGGTAAGAAATGCGGCTAACTATCAATTCGGGAAAATCAAGCGCGAAGTGAACAATCAACTGAGGGTGATAATCCGCCGCTTAGCTTGCGACGGCGGCGTCTGGCTGGCTGTGTTGATACCCGTCGACGGTGCGGATCAGCGCGACCAGCGCATCGACCTGCGATTTGATTGCGTCCAGCGTGTCGGCGTCTTTGATGCGCTTCTCCGCGGCCGCTGCGAGTTCGCTGATCTCGTTAAAGCCGTAGCCGCCGCCGGCACCCTTGAGTTGGTGCAAGGTGACCTTCAACGCGTCGAGCTGTCCTTCTTCGAGCGTCTCGGTGAGTCTATCGACGCGGCTTGGAAGCCCCGAGACGAATTTGTTAACCAGGGATTTCATCATCGGGTCTGACGCGTACGTGCTCTGAAGCTTTCCGGGTGTCTGCACGGTGGGCACAGGAAGCGGTCGAGGTGCGGTCGCGATGCGCGGCGCGGGCTGGCGATTGGTGTACGAGGCAATTGTGCGCAACATGACGTCGCGCAGAATTGGTTTGGTGAGATAATCGTCGCAGCCGGATTGCAGGCATTTTTCCCGGTCGCTCGCCATCGCGTGTGCGGTGATCGCGACGATCGGCAGCCGATACCCGGCCGCGCGCAGCTTGGCGGTGGCGGCGTAGCCGTCGAGGACCGGCATCTGCATGTCCATCAGGATCACGGCGTAGGGCTCTCCGGCTTTCTGCGCCTTCATCGCCTCGTCGATCGCGACCTGACCGTTATCAACAATTGTGACCTGTGCTCCGGCGTTGGTCAGATACGTATTGATCAACAGTTGATTGTCCGGACCGTCCTCGGCCAACAACACGCGCCCGACGATCTGTTGCGGTTCGGCGCTATGCAGATCGACGTCGGCCGTCGTCGAGCCCGCCTGGTCGAGGGAGGCGATCCAATGCGCGTCCCTAAGTGCCCCGGTGCGCACGCTGACCGTGAAGCAGCTTCCTTTTCCCGGCTCACTGGTGACCATAATTCCGCCGCCGAGAATCTCGGCCATGCGTTTGGAGATGGTCAGGCCCAGGCCGGTTCCACCGAACTTGCGCGTCGTCGACGAATCCGCCTGCACAAACGGCTGGAATAGCTTACCCAGTTGCTGCTCAGTCATCCCGATACCGACATCAATGATGTCGAAGCACAAGACCGGCTCGGGAGACTGCACGCACCGCACGACGATTCGCACCGCGCCGCGTTCCGTAAACTTGATCGCGTTGCCGACCAGGTTGATCAAGATCTGCCGCAAGCGCACCGCGTCGGACGAAATCTGCGCCGGCAGGGGGAATTGATACTCGACCTTCAGATCGAGCTTCCGCGCAATCGCCCGGACGCGCATCAGGCTCGCGACGTCTTCCACCACCTGGCAGGGTGCGCAAGGACGACTCTCGACCTCCATGCGGCCGGCCTCGATCTTGGATAGATCGAGAATGTCATTGATGATTGTCAGCAGATGCTCGCCGTTGCGGCGGATCGTCTGGATATGACTGTTCCGCTGCTCCTGCGAGGCATGCGGTTCCAGCAGCAGATCGGCAAAGCCAAGGATTGCCGACATCGGCGTGCGAATCTCATGGCTCATGTTTGCAAGAAACTCGCTCTTGGATGAGTTAGCAGCCTCGGCGGCCTCGGTCGCGAGCCGCAGCTGCGTTTCGGCGAGTTTGCGATGGGTGATATCCTTAGCCGTACAAACCAGCGTCTGAACACGACCTTGTTCATCCACCATCGCCGAGGCGCTGAATAGCACGGGGATTGGCCGTCCATCACGTCCTGTGTAGGTGGTTTCGATATTGTGGACGTCGCGCGGGTTGCCATCCGCGGTGGTCGCCAACAATGGCCGCATGATCTCGGCGTCGACGATCCGGTCCATCGGCGTACCGATCAACTCCGCTTCGGTATATCCCAGCGCATCGCCGGCCGCGCGATTGGCGGATGAGATCATGCCATCGGGTCCGACGAGAATCAGCGGATCAATAATGCTGCGGATGACACCATCGACATACTGTTTCGAGACGGTCGTCGTCTGCAGGTCGGCGGTCATGCGATCAAACGAGCGCGCCAGTTCGCCCAATTCGTCCAGTTGGCGCAGCGCGACCCGATGGCTCCAGTCGCCGTCAGCGACCGCGCGCGTGCCTTTGATGATTTTCTCCAACGGCCGGGTCACAACGCGGGCAAGACTCAGATACAGCACCGCGCCCATCGTACCGATCACGCCCAGCAGGATGTACACGCCTTGCCAGATCATCCGCTGCTGAAGCCGCGCCACCTCGGCGGTGGAGAATGCCAGGCCGAACACATAGGGTGTTCCGCGCTCCTTCATCTTCATCGGAAGAACCAGCACGTCCACGTCGCCGGGCAGCCGCAGCACGATCTCCGCGCTCGCTCCGATCGCGGACTTCATCTCCGGGATGACCTGGTCCACCGGCTTGCCCCAGAAGGCGGTTTCACTCGAGCTGTAGACCGTGCCGTCGGGACGAACGATGATCCAGAAGACCGCCTCGTTGTCCTTGAGCATGTCGCGCAGCATTTCGTATGGCATGCCCTCGGTGCTGAAACCTGTCTCAATGCT
>JACMML010000147.1 GCA_014379105.1 Phycisphaerae bacterium | reverse complement strand
GATCAGCTTGAGATTGCGGGCCGATGCGATGTATTCGTCAACCGTGCTCTTCCAGCTTTTCTCAAGCTGGGGCTGAGTATAAGTCTGCAACTCTGCGACGCACGTGCGGTCGAGAATCGAACGGTAGGGCTCGGCGAGTTGTTCGGGCTGCTGGCCTTTAACCAACTCAGGCAGACCGGCGAGAACTTCGGCGATTTCCTTCCACGGGTCATCGATCGCCCGGTAGACGCGCGGTTCGCGGAAGCGCGCTTCATTGCGGGCGGTATTGAATTCGTCGTCGTCGTGATAAGTGAAATCGACGCGCGCCACGACATCGTGCGGCACGTACTGCCCAATCCGCCATCCCATCACATTCGGGCGCAGCATCAGGATGCAGGTCGCCAGCGCGACAAACGCGACGGCGATCATCAACGACAGGTGATATTCCGGCCGCAACAGGCGACCAAAGAACGTATCGTTCAAGTCCGGCCGATTCTTACGAATCTCCGCGCGCCGCTGTCCGATATTTCGAAATAATGCCATACGTCTCGGGACTCTCTAGGATTGGATAGCTTGCCCGATTCTGGTCCGAATGCAAGTTTCTAAGGGTTTAGGCGCAGGTTGTGGTGCTTGTGGATGCTACGTCGATAAAGGGGGCTTTTTCTAAGCCTATTGCAGGCCTTAGTTTATCGGACGATGCTGTGACCGCTGCTGCAATGCACCCGAGAACCGAGCGGGAAATAGTCTTGCCGTGGGTTACCCAGTTTGGATAATCTGAACGAGCCGTATGACGTCACCAAAGACCCAAGTGCTTAAGTTACTGAATTCGCTCCCGGACAATACGTCCGCGGAGGTGATCGAACGAGAAATCGCGGCCATGCTTCATCGCGAAGCCGCGGAATTCGGGGATGGCGGTCGAGAACTGGCGCGCAAGGTTTGGCAGGTCGAAGATTTCTCTGATTGGAAAACTCCCGATGCCGCCCATTGAGCAAGGCTATATCTGGTGGGCAGGATTGTCTGTCCCGCACCACGATTAATCGTGACGCTCGTACGCGTTGACAATGCTCTGCACCAGCCGGTGGCGCACGATGTCCGTCTTTTCCAGTTCCACCGACGCGATGCCCGGCAGGCCCTTGAGTCGGTGGCCGGCGTCGATGAGGCCGCTTTCGACATCATCTTCCAGGTCGATCTGACTCGTGTCGCCGGTGACGATCATTTTGCTGTCGTTGCCGAGCCGCGTGAGGAACATCAGCATCTGGCTGACGGTGGTGTTCTGGGCCTCGTCGAGAATGATGACCGCCTCGTTCAGCGTTCGGCCGCGCATGAACGCGAGGGGGATGACCTCGATGATGTCGTTCATCATGAATCGCTTGACCTGCTCGATGTCGATCATGTCGTGCAGCGCGTCGAACAGCGGCCGCAGGTAGGGGTTCACCTTTTGCTGAAGATCGCCGGGGAGAAATCCCAATCGCTCGCCGGCCTCGACTGCCGGGCGCGCCAGCACCAGTCGCCGCGCCTTGCCCTGTTTGAGCAACGATGCCGCCACCGCGACGGCGAGGTAGGTCTTGCCCGTGCCTGCCGGACCGGTGCAGAACGTGAGATCATGATTGAACATCGCATCGACGTACCGCTGCTGGCCTTGAGTCTTCGCCCGCACGGCATGGCCGCGGACGTAAACGTCGATCGCGCCGGCGACCTTGATGTCATACGAGTGCTGCGCTTCGCGATAAGCCTGCGAGACATCCTCGGCCGACAGATGATCCTGCCGACTGAGCCGCTTCTGAAGCCGCTCCAGCACCGCGGCCGCCTTTTGCAATTCATCGGTCGGGCCGGACAGACGCAGTTCATCGTCGCGCGCGGTCACCTGAATGCCGAACGAATCACGCAGCATGCGCAGATTTCGATCGGCCGGGCCGAACAGGGCTAGTTTTTTATGAGGTTGTTCGATTGCGATGTTGAGATTCACGCGATGATTCTTCTCCTGCCTGCGTCTGGGGCTTGCATTATCATAGGAGCGCGAGCGGTGCGGCGATCAACTATTTCAAACCGTTCTGTCTCACAAGCGGTCCGAGTAGAACGATATTCACAGTCCCGCCGCCTGCTTGATTTCCACCGGGTATTCGGTGATTGGCCGAATCCGGATGCGGCGGTAATAGACCTCGGCGCTTTCTGATTGAAGCTGCAACTGCCCGGCCTCTAGCGGGGTCTCTTTTTTCTCCGGCCCTTCGATGTTCGCGGCCTGGCGAATGACCATCGCAACATGCCCATTGACCAGCGCCACCGACGTACGGCCGATGGTGTAGAGGTCGAGCGTGTTCCATTCGCCGTTGGGTTTTTCAAAATCGCCTGGCCGATGCGCGGCGCGTCCGAATCCGCGCTCGGTCACGCCGGCGCCGAATGCCTTTGTCTCGCCGGCCGGGTCGTAGACCCAAAGATTGCCGACGCGCTTCACCGGAACCTCGGCGCGGGTTCCGCCGAGCAGATAGAGATCGCCCATCTCCTTTTCGACGACTTCAAATTCCAGCGATCGCTTCCACGTATTCCAGAATCCGCCGTGCGGGCCGGTGCAGTGATAGAGCACGCCGCTGTTGCGGGGCAGGTTCAAGCGCGGCTCCCACTTTCGCTCGCCCCATTTCACGTCCACCTGCAGGTGATAATTTGAAAAGCTCTCCAGTGTGGTCAGCCCGCCCCAGATTTCGCCGGTGATGTGCACCACGGGCTCGCCGGACTCGATCTCGGTTGTAAAAATGCGCTTCGGATCATTGCCGAGCCCCATCGCCGGCGCGCCGCGCGCGTTAGCGCTCTTGGCGGTGCCTTCGGGCAGGCCATCGACGGTTACGTGGGGTGAACCCATCCACAGCTCCCACGCGGTGAGTTTTTCGTCCAGCAGGCTTCGCCATTGCGCGGGGTCAACGGGCGCCACGACAGGCGCGGCAGTGGCGGGGGACGGAACCGAGGATGTAGCAGGAGATGTAGTGGGGGACGTGGCCGGCGCGGACGGCGGCTTTTGGTCGGCGGGTTTCGCGCCGTCGGGCGCGTTGATCTGCAGCGCCCAGAGAATTCCACCCAGCAGATGGGCGCGATACGCCGCGGCTGTTTCGGGTGGATTCTTGCGATCGCGCAGCGCGGGGTCCGGATTCCAGAAATCGAGCCGATGCCCCAGCGCCGTGTAGAACACCCGCCCAGCGCCGTAATCGCGCGTCCATGCGAGGGGATAATGGCCCGGCGTTTTATCGTTCGGGTGCTTGTCCAGTGCGAGCAATTCGCGGACGCGCGACGGGTCGTATTTGACGAACTGATAGACCTCTTCCTGATCGATCTTCCAACTCGCCGGCAGGTGCTTCGTGGCCGGGTGCTGCGGATCGGCGTTGAGGCATTCAACACCCACTTGCGGCCCGTGCCCCTTGAATTCCGCGCCGAGCATGTCGATAAACTCCGGCCAATTATGGAACGTGTCGCTCGCGGCGTGGATTCCGATGAACGCCTTGCCGGACTTGATCCACTCAAGGAAGCCGGCCTTATCCGGAATCGGCAGATCGCCGCTCGTGCTGGCGAATATGGTGCCGTCGTATCTTGCCAGCGCCGCCGGGCTGAGCTTGGTCAATGATTCTTTCAAAGTCTCAGTCCACTGCGCATCGGCGATGCGATAGGCCGCATCGGCGGCCCGATACTTCTCTGTCGCGGCGTCGAACGCCTGCTTTTCGTCCGTGGTCGCGCTGTCTTTCAACGCCCCCGGCTTACGCGGCGCGTTCGGCTTGCCCGCCGGCTGACGCAGGTAATCCACGGTGAACGCGCCGCTTTGCGCGCCCAGTTCCGCCAAGACGGTTTCCGCTATAGGAATGGTGTCATGTCGAAACCCCGTCGTGGTGGTGACGACAAGCAGCTTTTTGATCGCCGCCTGCGATGAAGCCGTTGATAGCACGGTGATTGTCAACATGATAAGTGCAATGGGGAGCCGCATTCTTATAGTCCTTTTTACGCCAGCGAAATGATGAATCGTCACCCACAGTATCGACTATTTTCTTCGCTTCAACCCGGGCGGCATATGGCTGTATAAGTGAGCGGCGTAAGAACCTGAGCGGATGCGCGGGAGATCAATCCGAACTTGACACGTTCCTGGCGCTAAGTGAGCATGAGCGCTCCCTTTGTCACGTCAATATTTTTGGTTGTGCACGGCAATCTGAAACGAGTAGCGGCTATGTCAATCACCTTCATCACATCCTCCGGTCGCGAAGCATTCGGGTGCTCGCTTGCGCTAGCCATGCTGGCGCTCATGGCGTTCGCGTCACCGGGTTTTGCGCAAACAACAAAACCGGCCCACAAGACTTTCATTGATTATTTTCTTCCCATGCCCATCGAGGGCGCGCTGGTATCGGATATCTGGGGCGCACCCGGCGTTTTTCCGCGTGATCCGAAGAACGGTCTTGAAGACGTCACGATGAAGCAGTGGTGCTACTGGGACGGACAGATCATCAAAGCGCCCGACGGCAAGTACCACATGTTCGCGAGCCGCTGGGACCAGGCGAAAGGCCACGGCGGGTGGGGCGGGTCGCTGGCGGTGCATGCGGTGAGTGACAAAATCATCGGGCCGTATGTCGACAAGGGGGTGACCTGGCCGGACAACCAAGGCGGCAAAGGGCACAACGTCACCGCGCTGGTGATGCCGGATGGCCGATATGCCGTAGTCGTCAGCGAGACCCGGCGGCCGGCGGACGTGTTTGTCTCCAAGTCGCTTGACGGGCCATGGGAACACCTCGGCTCGATCAAGGTCGCCGAGAATGAATTCACCTCGCTCGGACGTGCGTCCAACGTCAGCATCATGGTTCGACCGACCGACGGCAACTACATGATCGTGGCGCGCTCGGGCGCGATCTGGATCAGCAAGGACGGCATCCTGGGCCCGTACACGATCCAAGGCCCGTCGGTCTATCCAACGGTGAAGGGCTTGCCGCTTCGCAACCTCGAAGACCCGGTCGTGTGGCACAGCGGTGGGCTGTATCACATCGTCGTCAACGGCTGGAGCGACCGAAAAGCGTGGCACATCACGTCTGTGGATGGGATCAAGGACTGGACACTGCGCGGGCTGGCGTATGACCCAACGGTCGATTTCGTGCGCTACACCGACGGCACCGTCAACCGATGGGACAAGCTGGAACGCCCCGGCGTGGTCATTGAGAACGGCCACGTCACGCATATCACGCTCGCTGTGCTGGATGTTCCAAAAAATCAGGAGCGGGGTAACGACATGCACGGCAGCAAGGTCATCGTAATCCCCTTCGACGGCGCAGCGTTGGATGGTGATTTGGAAGCCGCCGCCAGTGTGACGCAACCTGGGGCAGCGGCAACCACGATGCCCGCAAAGCCGTGATGAACGGGTGGTCTCGAGGGCGTATGGCGTGTACCAAATTACGTTTGGCTCAATTCGTTAAACCGGGTCGTTAAACCGGGTCGTTAACCCGAGCGGATGACCAGAGGGTGAAATCTTTATCGCTGTTGCTCCTTGTGTTCGCAGTGGGCTGCAGGCGGGTCGTAACCGGTCAAGGTAAAGAGACCATGACCTGAACGGAGGATCCATGCCAAGTTATTTCGCGATTCTGGTGTTGATACCCATTTCATTCGTCGCCATCGCCTCCACTTCCGCCTTGGCGGCGGTGGGTGTGTTCTATGAGCCGGGCGCGCCGCGAATCGAGTTTGCAGCGGCGGAGCTTCTCACAGCGCTGAAGGCGACCGGGGAAGCCGGCACTG
>JACMML010000146.1 GCA_014379105.1 Phycisphaerae bacterium | reverse complement strand
TTAATAACCGGGAGAATGATGCGGCGACGGAGTGGATATTGCGCGGCGATCGCCGCGGGAATTGTTGTTGTGCTCGGCGCTGATGCGCCGGCGGACAACCTTGTCATCGATCGTTCCGCGTATGCAGACAAGCTACGGGGCATGTGGTTTGGGGAATGCCTGGCCAATTGGACCGGCCGAATGACCGAAGGATCGCGCCGCGGCATCGATCTGGTAAACAAGCCGTTCTACACCGATGCCAGCTGGGGCACGCTTTCGGACACTTCTCCCTTTAATACAAGGCCAATTGGGTTCAACTTTCAATCGCCGTGGCTGACCGATGACGACACCGACGTCGAGTACAGCTACGTGCAGATGATGCTCCAGAACAACACGCCGAAGTTGAGCGATCAGCAGATCAAGGCGGGATGGGCTTCAAATAATACGCAATGGCTGTTTTACTCGAACGCAACGGCGCGCTCCCTTATGTCGCGCGGCACCAGCGCCGAGGCGGCGGGCATCCCGGCGGCTAATCCGTACTCGCACTATATCGACGCGCAGCTCACCACCGAGATCTTCGGCGCCATCGCGCCCGGTCGACCGGACAAAGGGCTGGAGTATGCCGCCCGCCCGATGCTCACCACGTCACGCGGCCATGCCACGCACGCGGCGCAATATTTCACCACCATGTACTCGCTGGCTGCGGTCGTGCCGACCGCACTGACGCCGGCGGCTAAAATGCGCTGGTTGAACGACGAAGCGCGCAAGTACATCCCAGCTTCGTCAAAATCCGCGGATGTCATCGATTTTGTTGTCGCCGATTTCACAGCCAATGGCGACATCAATAACTGGGAAAGCACGCGCGACAAGATTTTCCAGCGCTACCAGGCGCAGGCGGGTGCGAACGGGTTCACGTACCGTGAATGGACGGAGTCGTCGGTCAATCTCGCAACCGGCGTGATGGCGCTGCTCTATGGCAATGGCGACTACAAACGCACGGTCCAGATCGCAACGCTTTCCGGTTGGGACTCCGACAATTCAACCGCTTCACTCGGCGGTTTGTTCGGACTCGTACACGGCTATCAGCACATCGTCGACCAGTTCACCACGGCCGACCACATCGAGCGGTATGGTATGCAGGCGGTGCCGCTCAGTGACAACTTGAACACAGGGTTCACCGGGTTAAGCAACATGCCCGATTACGTGCCGGGCACCACGGGCGTGGAGGACACCTTCACCCTGCTCGCGCAGCGCATTTTGAGCATCGTCGATCAATCCGTCGTCCAAGCCGGCGGAACCGTGGATTCCGGGAACAACACCTGGACGATTCCGAAGCTCGCCGCCGGTGGCGAACTGTCGCTGTCGCCGACGCAACAGTTGATGGACCTCAGCGCCAACAACGTCGTGCGCCGCGACGGCGGATCGGTGGAGGTCAGCACGTCGGTCACAGGGCAATCGCCGGCGAGTCTGGCAAAACTGCAACTGATCGGCGACGGATTCGAGACAGATTATCGCGGGCTTGACTATAATCCGGGGTCGAAAGACGGGCAGTGGTATAGCACGCAAAGCCCACTGAATAACAACGCCGTGGAGCAGTGGCTCGCTATCGTCTATAGCGTCCCGATAACAGCGGACGTAGTGCGATTCATTGAAGCCGATACCGAGACCTCCGCCGGCGGATACTTCAGCACAATTCGCCTGGAGCTTCTGATCGGCGGACTGTGGGTCGCGGCACCGGCGGGGACATCCATAAGCGAAACTCTTGATCCCGCACGGCCGTTTCAGATTCTGGACTTCCAACTACCGGCAGCGATGTTGTTCAACGGCATGCGCGTCATCGGATTGCCCGGCGGCGCAAACGTCGCGGTATCCGCGGCGGAATTGGACGCGTTTCTTGTGCCCGAACCAACAGGCATCGCCGCGATCATCTTGCTCGGCGGCCAGCTTCTTGGACGACGAAGGAATGGCGCACGTTAACCAAGCTGGCGCGGCGCACCTTACTGGCAAGTTCATTCAGCGGAGCATCTGGGATCAATCGTCGCGATGATTATGCAGCAGCATCCCAATAACAACGCCGATTCCAACACTCGCTAGCGCCGCCACGAGTGGGCGCTCCTTAATGATCGATTCCAGTTCCGATTCCCAGCTCTTAACCGACTCGCGCACGTACTCGTAGGACTGAGAGGCTTTGTCGCTGAACGTGTCGTATCCTTCACTGACAACGTGCCCAACTTTGTCCGCTGCTTTGCGGAGGTTGTCGCCGGCGCCGGCGATTGTTTCCTGAGCAGCGGCTGCCACGCCTCGGCCGCTTTCGGCGGCGCCTCGAGTGGCGTGCTGAACGTCGCGCATCGTGTCTTTCACGGTCTGCTTAAATTGAGTGGATTCGTCGCTCATCGGTGTTCCTTGGGTAAGAGACGATATGAAGATCGCCGCCCGAACGTGGCGCGCGTATCGGGGGAACGCTGAAGCTGCGGGCGCATATGCGGGGAAGGCTCCCAACGCCGGGATTTTACAAGCAGGCTCATTTGGCGGCCGGCGCTCTTTTTCCGCGGGGGGCGAGGCTTGCGACGATCGTGACCAGTTCCGCCGGCTCGACCGGCTTAGCGACATGCATCTGGAAGCCGGCGGCCATCGCGCGGATTCTGTCGTCGGAGCGGGCGTAGGCGGTCAGCGCCAGCGCGGGAATGTTGGACAGATACGGATCGCCCAGCGCGCGGATCCCACGAATGAGGCTGTAGCCGTCTTCACCGGGTAGCCCGATATCGCTTATCAGCACGTCCGGCGGATTGTCCTTAAAGCTCGTCAGGCCTTCGGCGGCGGACGACGCGGTGGAAATGATCGCGTGATGATCCTCCAGAAGCCGGCGGACTAGCGCCAGCGCGTCGGGCTCGTCATCCACCAGCAATACCTTTAAACCGGCAATGCTGGCTGACGGCGCCGATATGACAGGGTCCATAGCCGATGACGACGTTTCCCCGGCGACTCCGTCCATTCCATCGCCTCGCGGGTGACGGCGGCTCGGTGGTCCGCCGGAGTCGGCCTGCACCGATGGCACGGGCAAGGTGATGGTAAAGGTCGCACCCTGTCCCAGCCCCGCGCTGCTGGCGCTGATGGTTCCGCCGTGCAGTTCCACCAGTTGCTTAACGATCGCCAGGCCGAGTCCTAGCCCGCCATGCGGACGGGTTGTCGTTGCGTCGGCCTGTCGGAAGCGATCGAACACGTGAGGAAGAAAATCGGGACTAATTCCCTCGCCGCTGTCGGCAACGCGCACTTCCAGGTGCGAATCGACGCGCTCCAGCACAACCTGGATTTTCCCACCCTTGGGCGTGAACTTGACGGCATTGGTCAGCAGATTCCAGAAGACCTGCTGCAGCCGGCTCGGATCGCCGGACACGGGCGTGACATGCGGATCAAGGACGGAGGTGATGCGAATTGCCTTGGCGTCCGCCGCAGGCTTGACTCCATCGAGGACCGCCTGCACCGTTGATGCCAGGTCCATCCACTGCACGTCGAGGCGGACTTTGCCGGAAGTGATCCGGCTCATGTCGAGCAGGTCTTCGATGATCCGATTTTGCGCCCGCGCGTTCCGCTCGATCGTTTTCAGCCCGTTGGCAAGATCGGCTTCGTTCACGCCGCCTTGGGTGAGGATGTGGGACCAGCCAAGGATCGCGCTGAGCGGAGTCCGCAGTTCGTGGCTCAACGTCGCAAGAAATTCATCCTTCATATTGCTGGCCCGCTCGGCCTGGGCGCGGGCGGAGCGTTCTGATTCGAGCAGTTGCTGGTTTTGCTCCAGCAGCAGTTTCTGTTCGTGGATGTCGGTGCACGTGCCAAACCAGCGGACGATCTGTCCGCCGCCGCCGCGGATCGGCATCGCGCGTGCCAGGAACCACCGGAACTCGCCGTCGCCGCCTCGAACGCGGAATTCGATCATGTACGGCTCGCCGCTGCGCAGCACAGTCTGCCATGCTTCGTAGGTGCGCCCCAGGTCCTCCGGATGGATATATTTGTGCCACGCGGCATCGGCGGAGCGTGTGTCGGGCAGGCGGATGTACTCAAACCAGCGGCGGTTGTAATAGTCCAACTGTCCGTCGGGACGCGCAGCCCAGACGATCTGCGGCATCGCGTCGGCGAGCTGGCGAAACTCCTGCTCGCTGTGGGTCAACGCCCGAGCGACGCGTGCCCGCTCGATATAGGCCCACGACCGCTCGACGACCGCCTGAACGAGTGAAACTTCATCGGGGGTCCAAATTCGCGGCGCCGTGTGGTGAACCGCCATCATCGCGACGAGCTTGCCGGCGCGAACGAGCGGGCAGCAGACGATCGCCTGAATACCGATAGCCCTAAAAGTATCGCCGCCTTCTTCGGGCGCGAGTTCCGCGGCGACATCATTGACAACCAGCGTTCGCCCCGCGCGCTGATCCGCCGCGGCCCGGGGACCAAAGAGAGACAGGTTGTAATCGCCGACACTGCTTGCGCAGCCATCAACATGGTCATGGAGAATGGTGAATCGATCACCGTCGGAATCGACTTCCGCGTACGCGCAGCGCGACGCGCGCAAGTGCTCCCCAAGCTTCTTAGCCGCGACGGCCATGACCTTTTCAGGGTCGATCATGTCGCGCGACAGTTCACCGAGTTCGCTGAGAAATCGAAACCGCTCCTCGCTCGCCCGCAACGCGGCTTCGGTCGATTTCCGCTCGGTGACATCCCGAAGCACAGAGAGGTGCACGCCGGGTAGGACATTTGCGACCGCCCGGTATTCCACGGTGGTCTGCACGCCGGTCTTGTACGTCAGAACATATTCGCCGGACTGCTGTCCTGATCGGATGAACGCATCCCACAATGCCTCACCGGAGCGATGGGCCGGCGGGGGCGTCAGATCCCATATCCGCAACTGTAGCAACTGCTCGCGCGTATATCCGGTCAAGGCGCACGCGGCCGCGTTTACATCGATATACCGCGCGGTGTCGTCGGTGAGCAGAATCGCGTCCTGTGTATTCTCAAAGACCGCACGGGATGTGGTATGCGTCGCGTGCAACGCAGATACGGCCAACTGTCGTGATGCGGAGAAGTAGCTGACCAGCGCTGAAATCCCCAGCAAAACGGTCATCGGCCCGATCAACGCGAGTGAAAAACCCTTAAGCAGAGAAACAGTCACCACCCCGCCAACCGCCATTGCGAAGCCATGCCGCCAGCCGCAATACCACGCAGCGACCGCAACCGCGCCAAAGTAAAACGCGAACGGTACTTCGTGCGCCAATGGCGCCCAGAGGAGCAGAGTTAAAAGAGTCGCGCCGGTATATGTGCCGGCCGATACCGCGACGCGCATGAGTGCAGGCAGCGCTGGCTGGATCCGACTCAAGTTGACGGGATGCACCCGGGCCATCAATTCCTTCCCAACTTCTCAACCCTGCCTATATTGCGTATGCACGCCAGAGCAAGAGGCTATGCGATTTGCGGGAACCAATTGGATATCACTGCACGTCAGCGCTCCCCAAATCGGATCGCTAACGCATCTTATCACGAGCGCACGCAACTTTCCTTCGTTCAGTGCGTTCCCTATGTTGCGGGATCGCAAATAATGACATGGTGATTTCTGAATTGAGTTGTAAGTTATTCTAGAGTTGCAGCATGATTCTCATCATTGATGACGCGCCGGATTTAAGAGCGATGTTTCAGGCGCTGCTCGCGAATGCGGGCTTTCCTGTCAGGACTGCCGCCACGGCCGCGGACGGACTGACGATCGCGTTGACTCAGAAACCAAAGCTTATCCTGCTCGACATCTGCATGCCCGGTATGGACGGGTTTGGGTTCATCCGCGCGGTTCACAAGATAGAATGTCTGCGCGACGTCAAGATCATCATTCTCAGTGGTATGGATTCGACTGTGACGAAGGAGAAGGCTGCTGCACTCGGGGTCGAGCATGTCTTCATAAAAGGGAAATTTGAAATCATTGAACTGCTAAGCCTGGTCGATCAACTCGTCGCCCAGCCGGCCGGCGCAGAGTCGAGCGGCAAAGACGCCTCCACGGCAATCTCTTAGATTGGTAGATCGCTCGACGCCCAATGCGGTCTTGCTTCGCATCGCGGCCTAATCGCGCTTCTTGAAATACGATCAGCGTCGGATATTTCGCCGCAACGCGTACATCGAGACGCGCACCACGCGTCGAACTTCCTGCGTCATCAACCGCATCGCCAGCGGCATGGCGGATTTTTCCGGAGTGTGGGCCGCGAAGCGGCGTGGCTCAAACGTCCTGTAGTCGGGCATCAGATAGTCGAACGTGGTCATAAATCCTCCAAGGTGTCAACTCATTAGATTGTCACATCAACTGACGGGCGACAAATCGGGTTTACCCTGAGCTTGCCATCGCGGTTTCCGCACACCGCGCCCATCAGCCGATGTAATGCTATCGGGGATCAAATATACCATTCATTAGCCAGACCTCCAATATACCCTATAACCCCACGACAAGGTGAAGCGCCACCGGCCCGCCGCCCCACTCCGCCGGCGGGGTGACCTCGCTGGCATCGCTCACCTTTCCCGCATCCTGGCGCTGTCCGGTAAAGGGGTTATACCACTCGCCTTTGATGGCTTTAGTAACGCCCGGCAGCGTGAGCTTAGTCGGCGCGGCAGCATCCAGAAAAACGATATATTCCTTCCCCGTCTCGGCCAAGCAGACGCCGGCGCTGGCGACACCTTCAACCGGCTCCATTCGCCAGTAGCTTGTTCCCTCGAAGAAGGTCCGCAAGTTTTTGAAATACGCGTATCCGGGTGGTGTTTCCTGCGTGCGCAGGACGTCCCACGCGGTGTAGGTGTAGTAATACGCCCCAAAACCTCCGCCCATATAGACCTGCCATCCACGCCGGGCCACTTCTTCGGGGCTCTGCACGTGGTTGTAAGTCTTATCCGTTGGTCCTTTGGGTCCGTGTTCATATCCGAATTCCGTATTGATCACCGGCCAGGCGCGTTGCTTGCGGTGTGCGATGACCGAATTGCGGAAGTCCTTGTGCTGCTGATCGGACCGATAATCCGCCAGCCCGTCGTACGATCCTTTGTCGTACATGGCGCGGTCGTCGTGGACCGTCAGAAGCCGGCGATAGGGGTCGGTCTTACGGAAGTATTCAAGCCGCCCGACCTTGTATCCCAGATCCTTCTCGTACTGGGCTTCCTTGGCGACGTCCCAGGTGATGTTGGGATAGGCGGCATAGCGAGCGACCATCCACCGGTAATACTGCTCGTCCTCCGCGCTGCCGTTGGCCGGCCATTTTACTTGCTTGTTGTAGACTCGGAGGAACACGTGCGCCCACATCCCGCGCCGGTACATTGAGTCCATCACGCGATCGTAGTGCTTCCAGAACGCCAGATTAAAGCGGCTGAAATCCGGCTGCTCGTTGCTCCCCTCCCACGGGTAGATCGGCGGCGGCCCGTAATCTTCGGCTTCTGTTTTACCCTTCTTCCAGCTGGTGTCGTGGGCGTAGGTGTTGAGGATGATCGAGTTAAATCCAAAACCTACCAGCTTGTCTAAAAACGGATTGATCGTCTTCAGTTCTGGATCGTTAACGTCCAGCGCCCAAAGCCAGTCGCACTCGTAACCTGATGAGAAGTATCGTGTGCCGTCTTCGTAGACGAACTGGTGGGGCAACTGCGGATCGACCTTCAGCGGCCCATGAATGCCGGGCAGCGGCTTTCCGGAACAGGTAAACGTGCTGCGCTTGCGGTCGAGGTCGCTCACGCTGGAGTGTGTCACCACCGTCCACTCCCCTTCGGCGGTTGGGGAGACGCGGATTTTCCAGGTGTTGTCCCCATCGTAGAAGCCGGGGAGGCTGAACTTGGCGCCCCCGGGCCCGGTGACATCCGCGGAAAACGCCGCCTTAAACGGCTCCTGCGGCGCGGCCGCGGTGGTGAACGGCAAGTCATGCGGATGCCAAAGCGGAACCGCATCGGCGGCCATCGCGAATGTGGCGCTGAACAGCAACAAAGCGGGTATGACAACATGAAGGATGTGCATTGTGTCCTCGGTTAAGGAAGAATTGATTGAAACGTGTAATCCCCTGACCCGACCTCGTACACCGCGGCCGGACCGTCCATTTTCGTAAACTTAATTTGCGCCGCGTCCGCCGCCGGCTTGCCGCCTTCGGTGACGCCAGTTTGCTCCGCGGTCGGCACCCTGATTTGCGCCGTGACGTTCGGCGGAATCACGACGCGCATCGTCAGCCGTTTGCCGTCGCGCCGCCATTCGCTGATGACGCTCCCGCGAACGGTTTCATGACTTGCCTTCACCTCGGTGAGATCGCCAACAACCGTGGGCATAATCATTATCCGGCGATATCCCATCGCCGCCGGGTCCGGGCGAATCCCCGCCAGGTCACGATAGAACCATTCCATGATGTGGCCGAGCATGAACTGGATTTGCGAGTTGTCGCGGTAGGCGTCCCAGGTCTCGCACAGCGCGGTCGCGCCCATCTTTAACTGATAGCCGTAGCCGGGATGCTGGTCCTGATTGTGCATCGCGTACAGAACATCAGACCGCCCGCCATCCGCGAGTGCGCGCTGGAGGTAGGGAAGGCAGACTTCGCCGACTGTCAACACGTATTTGCCCGCCTCGATATCCGCCACCAGCTTGTCCAGCACGGCGCGGCGGTTATGTTCGTCCACGAGTCCGATCGCCAGCGCCAATCCCGCGGCGCCTTGCGAGCCGGTCCCGTATTGGCTGGTGTCGGGACGGAAAAAAGTTGCGTTAAACGATCGGCGAATGGTCTCGCCGAGACTGTCCCACGCTGAAGCATCGTCAGGCATCGAAAGCAGCTTCGCCGACTCGCTCATCACCCGGACGTTCTCGTAATAGATCGCCGTCGCGATCAACTCGCCGGCCGTCTCCTTGCTCGGTCCCCGGCCGGACCAGTCGCCAAGACCTTTGAACGCGATGCCGTCCTTGGCGCGCCTGGTGAGGTAATCCACGTACCGCTTCATCGTCGGATAATTCGTCCGAAGAATCTCGATATCACCCGACCGCTCGTACGCCTGCCACGGCATCTGCACAGACGCGCTGCCCCACTCGATCGCGTCGCGCCAGCGCGGCGGAAACTTGGCGTATTCGGGGACGTGCGTGGGCACGAGCCCGGTTTCGGTTTGCCCCTCGACCATGTCGGCGATGATCTTCTCCGCCAGCGGCCGCATGTCGTAGCTGTAATAGAACGACGGGCCATGCAGGTGCGACTGCTCCAGCCACCCGAGGCGCTCGCGGTGCGGGCAATCGGAGATCACGCTCATCATGTTGCTGACTTCGGCCCAGTGGACCATCCGTTCGATTCGATTGAACAGTTCATTGGAGCAACTGAACTTACCGGCCGGCGCGACCGACGAATGAACGACCAGCCCGTGGATCGATTCGATCTTCGGCACGTCGGTACGGCCATCGGCAGGAATGCACTCCACCTGGTAATAACGATTGCCGCCGTAATGGAACTTGGCGGTATACGCCTCACCGCCGCGCCCGGCCAGGGTGTACTGGTGCCATGCTTTGCCGTTGTAGTTATTGCGAAAGACGCGGCCGTCCGGGTTGAGCAACTCACTCGGCGTCACCTTGACGACCGATCCGGGCGCACCCTTTACGGTAAACCGCAACATGTGCGATGCGGCCTGACCGAGATCATAAACCCATACATTGGGCGCAACCTCTTTGACGCTCACCGGCTCGTGTGTACCGAAGGTTCGGACAGGTGGCGCTGAACGGCTGACACCCCGGAGTTGACCGCCGGGACCGGTGGTGGTGATCGCGGGTTGCCATTGCGAATCATCAAATCCGGGTGCGTCCCAACCGGGAGCTTCGAGCCGCGCGTCCCAGTCTTCGCCGCCGTAGATGCTGGAGAAGGTCATCGGGCTGACGCCGGCGCGCCATCGTTCGTCGGTGCCAATCGTGTCGACCGAGCCGTCGGCATACTCGAGCCGGATGCGGGCAATCACCTGCAACGGCCCGATGGTCCGCTCAAATTTCGCGTATCGGCCACCCTTGGCGACGCGATACATTCCATTGCCCAGGAGAACGCCGACCGCATTGGCACCTTCGCGCATCAGCGCGGTCACATCATAGGTGTCGTACAGGCAGGTTTTTTCGTACGCGGTCCAACCCGGCGTCAGCACGTCCGCGGTAACAAGGTGCGAATTGAGCCGCAAATCGTATTGGCCAAGGCCGCAGATATTGATGGTCGCGCGTTTCAGCGCCGGCTTGACGTTAAATGCGCCGCGCACCAGGCTCGTGCCGTTGACGCCGCCGCTGCGGTCTGGCGGCGACGTGATCCATTTAGCGCCCCAGTCGGCCGTGTTCAGCACGCCCATCTGCAATGAGGCCGCAGCGCTCCAGTCTGATGCCACATCCTGTCCGTCCCACACCCGCACCTTCCACCACACCATCTGGTCGGAAACCAGCGGCTTGCCGTGATAGTGAATGTTGATCGTCTGATCGGAGACTACTTTTCCCGAATCCCAAAGATCGGCCCGATCGTTCCCCAGCAGTTCCGGCGAACTCGCAACCGCGATCTGGTACGCGCGCTGAACAAGCCCGCGGCCTGCGGGGTCAGTCGGTGTTAATCGCCATTCAAGCCGGGGCGTTGCGACATCGACCCCAAGCGGATTTTCGCGGACTTCACACATCAAGCGCGTCGGTGACATCGACGAAGAGGCTGCCGCGATGGCGTGTGCGAACGGGGTGCAGATTACGATTAGGAGCAGAATGCATAACGTCGTCGACATAAACCCGGTGCTCCCGCCGCGATTTGACCGGCCAGAACAAACAGAACCCGTTGGACAACAAAATACCGATCCGGCGGAGTTCGACTCGACGCGCTGATTGATGCTCATAGGCACGCTCCATTGCTCGCGAGTAAATCAGGTCCGCCGTGCGCTCATCCGGTCCACCGCCACCGCCGCGATGATCACAAAGCCCTTGACGACCTGTTGCCAGAACGGCGACACATTGAGCAGGAATAGGCCGTTATTAAGCACGCCGATGATGAGACACCCGAGCACCGTGCCCAGCACCGACCCGCGCCCGCCGGAAAGCGACGTGCCTCCGATGACGACGGCGGCGATTGAATCCAGTTCGTAGCCCAGTCCCGCGTTCGGCTGCGCCGAATCGAGCCGCGCGGTGATGATCAGCCCCGCCACCCCGGCCAGGGCGCCGGCGAGCGTATAGACCTTTAGCTTGATGTTGTCTACACGGATCCCGCTCAGAAGTGCCGCGCGTTCGTTTCCGCCGACCGCGTAGACATAGCGTCCGAACCGCGTCTTGCGCGTGACGATGACGAATATCGCCACCAGCGCCGCGGATATCCATACGGGCATCGGCACACCAAGCACCGTTCCCGTGCCGATGCTGCCGAACGATGTTCCGAGCCCCGTGACCGGAAAACCGCCGGTCCATAGCATCGTCAACCCACGTGCAATGCTGAACATCCCAAGCGTCGCCACGAACGGCGGCAACTGAAAGCGGGTGATCGCAATGCCATTGAACATCCCAAGCAGCGCTCCGACCGACACGCCCGCCAGGACCGCACCAAAAGCAGTGAATTCCAGCAGAATATCAAACTGCCCGATCGGCAGGCCGTTTTTCAGTAGTCCCGCTGCAACCGCGCCCGCCAGCGCAAGGATCGCGCCAACCGATAGATCGATCCCGGCCGTCAGGACGACAAGGGTCATGCCGATGGAGAGGCACAGGTTGACCGAAATCTGCCGCAGAATGTTCCAGCCGTTATCTGGCGTGAAAAATTTGTCTGACAGAATGCTCATCGCGACGACCATCAACATCAGCGCCCCCAGTGACTGGAAGCGTGCGATGGTCGCGGCACTGACACGTGGAACTCTGGCCGTCATGCGGGCACCTTCTGCCGCGGCAGCGCGGCGTGCATGATCGATTCCTCAGTCGCCAGTGCGCGCCCGAACTCCGCGGTCAGCCTGCCTTGGCAGAGCACCAGAATCCGATCGGCGATGGATATGATCTCCGGCAGTTCCGACGACACCACAACGACCGCCAGTCCCTTGCGCTTAAGTTCGTCGATAAGGATATAGATCTCGCGTTTGGCGTTGATATCGATCCCGCGCGTCGGTTCATCCAGCAGCAGAACCTTCGGCCTCGTAGCCAGCCACTTCGCGAGAATCACCTTCTGCTGGTTGCCGCCGCTGAGATTGCGAACGCGCTGCCGCGGCGACGGCGTTTTCACGCCACAGCGCTCAATGGCGCGACCGACCCGCTGGTTTTCGGCTGGTGCATTCAGTAGACCAAATCGCTCGTCCTCCGCCAGGCTCGCGAGGCTGGTGTTCTCCGCGACGCTCATCTCCAGCACCAGGCCCTCTTTCTTGCGGTCTTCTGGCGCCAGCGCCAGACCGGCTGCGATCGCATCGGACGGAGACTTGATCGTCACGGGCGCGCCGTCGATATAAATGCTCCCGGCGGAATTGTGGGAATGGAGACCGAATATCGTTTCGAGGAGTTCGGTTCTGCCGGCGCCCATCAAGCCAAAAATCCCCACCACTTCGCCGCGCCCGACTCCGAAGCTGACATCTCGCAATAGGAAATCGCCGGAGCGCCGCGGATGCTTGAGTGAAAGCCGCTCGACGCGCAGCACTTCGTCTCCGGCGGCGGGCGCACTGTTCTGATACAGATCGGACGGATCGCGGCCGACCATCATGCGCACGATGTCCTGGTGCTTCAGCTCCTTCAGCGGCGCCGCCGACACGGTCCGGCCGTCGCGCATCACGACGGCGTCGTCGCCGATCCGCTCCAGTTCCTGCAGCTTGTGCGTGATATACGCGATCGCCACGCCGTCCCGTTTCAAGCCGTCGATGATGCGGAAAAGCACGTCAATTTCATGCTCAGTCAAAGCGGATGTGGGCTCGTCCATAATGAGAACGCGCGCTTCGCACGCCAGCGCCCGCGCGATCTCCACGACCTGTTGTTGCCCGACTCGAAGAGTATCGACGATCGTCGTCGGCGCGACGTCGATCTCAAGCCGTGCGAGCAGCGCCGCCGCCTGGCGATTCATGGCCGCGTAGTCGATCATCCCCAGCCAATCCAGCGGCTCGCGGCCAAGGAAAATGTTTTCCGCGACGCTCAGGTGCGGGACGAGATTCAGCTCCTGGAAGATCATCGCGATGCCGCGCGCCCGGGCGTCGCGCGGGCCGGTGAATCGAACGGGTTGACCATCGACAAATATCTGCCCGGCGTCCGCGGGAAACACGCCGGCGATGATGTTCATCAGCGTCGACTTTCCCGCGCCGTTCTCACCCAGCAGCGCGGTGAGGCGTCCGCGCTGCAGGACCAGATCGACCTCGTGAAGCGCGCGAACTCCGGGAAACGATTTGGAAATGCCGCGCGCCTCCAGCTTTACACCCTCAGGCTCGCTCATCGAACCTCCGCCGTGAGCGGAATGACGCGGAGCGGGTTCAGATCAGTTTTTTCGTCGGTGATCTGCGCGCAGCCCGCGAAGCGAACCACGGCTCCGACAACCGCCTTGCCACGCAGCCCGGGCAAGACACGCTCTTCAATGCGGCGATTGATCTCCGACGAGATGGCGTTGAAATCCTGCGAGTTGGGAAAGTCGCTCACATCGAGCACGCCCGTACCGTCGCGAATGGAGTTTCCAAAAATATTGCCCGTTTCCAGGATGACTTGTGCGGTGGCTCCGTCCGGGTCGAACGACAACGAAATGCCGTCTTTCGTCATCGCCACAACGCGTCCGTCACCTTTGACGAAGTAGTAATATGTGTCGCCAAGCCCGGCGCTGCGCGCGTGTTTTGTTTTGGCGGCCGTGGGCGACTGTTGGATCGCGGCCAGAAGGGACGCGGCGTCCGTGGCGCGATCGACGGATTTGGGAAGCAATTCGGTCCAGAGCTTTTCGACAAAGGCCGAGGGATTAAACGTCGCGTCAAAGGTCTGACGATGTGCCGCCTGCAAATTCACGACTCGAAACGGCGGGACGAGCCAAAACAGCACCGCGACGGCCGCCAATGACCCGGCCCGCAGATACCAGGATGTCCGGGATGTCCGGCGCGAACGCGTCATGCCGTGCTTCCTATTTGCGGCCGTAATCGCCGAACTTCGCGACGTTGTCCTTAGTCACCAGTTCAACGGCGACCGGCGTTTTCTGCGGAAACGTGCGTTCGCCGCGCAGATATTTGTCCGCGCACTCGGCCGCGGTCCGCGCCATCAACTTGGGGAACTGCATGCCGGTCGCGGCGATTTTTCCCTCCGCGATCAGCTTCACGACGTCGTCAGCGCCGTCGAAACCAAACACCTTCACTTTGTCGGCTCGGCCGGCGCTGACCAGCGCCTGATACGCGCCCATCGCCATTGCGTCGTTGCCGCAGAAGACCGCCTGGATGTCCGGGTTTGCCTGCATGATCGGCTCGAGAACCTCCAACGCTTTGGCCCGGTCAAAATCCGCGCTCTGCTGGGCGACCATCTTCAGCCCCGGGTATCTATCGACCACGCTGTGAAAACCTTTGGATCGATTCCACGTGTTGTTGTCGCCCACGAGCCCGAGCAACTCGACATACTTCCCCTGTTCGCCAACCTGCTTCACAAAATATTGGCCGAGCGCTACGCAGCCGGAATAGTTGTCAGACAAAATTTGAGATGTCGCGGCGTCGGTCGCATTGACCTCACGGTCCATGCAGAAAACGGGCACGCCGGCGGCCTTGGCTTTTCGCACATTGGCGATGGAGCCGTCGGCGTCTGTCGGGTTGAAGAGAACCGCTTTGTAGCCGGACGAAAGCGTGTTCTCATAATGCGCCGCTTCTTTGGCCGGATCATTCTGCGAGTCGAATATGGTCGCTTCGTAACCCAGTTCGGTCGCCCGATCGCGCGCGGTGTTGGCGAGAACGACGAACCAGGGGTTGTTGAGTGTCGAGATGATCACCGCCACTTTCGGTTTTCCCGATGCAGTGCCGGATGCCTCATTTGCCGCCGGCGACTTATCACAGGAAACCGTGAAAAGTGCGACGACCCACACGAACAACGGCAACACCGCCAGCCGGAGAAATCTTTGGATGAAACTAGTCATTTTTGTTCCTCGCTCCCGTTCGTGCCCTGGTACGCAAGTACGACCGCCGTCGCCACAACTGCATCGATACACCCCCACTATCCACTAGACTGATCTTTCTTTCCAATACGTCTACCTGTAATTGGCGATATTCTGCTTGAAATCTAAGTTGTCCGCAGGGTCACAGACGATGCTCTTGCCGATAGCGTCTGGGCGAGCAGCCAAACGACTTGAGAAACACGTCGTTGAAACGGCTGACCGATCCGAAGCCGGCGTCCATCGCGATGTCCAGCACCTTCGCGCTGGTTGTCACCAGAAGTCGCTGCGCGTGTGAGAGACGGTGCTGGGTGACGTATTGCGTGAGCGTGGTGCCGAAGACGCTTTTGAATACGTTCATCGCGTAATTCGGGTGCAGCCCAGCGGACTTGCCGATCTGCTCAGCGGTGAGCGGCCGCTGATAGTTTTTCGCCACGAAGCACGCGATTTCCTCGGCACGGCTCAATGCGCCCGACTCCACCACCGGCGCGTCCGGCCGGGCAGCCTCGGCGCTGAGCGCCATCGCAAGGCGCATCAGACGAGCCTGTAATTCAAGAAGGACGACGCGCCTTTTCCCATGATTCGGCCGGGCGAGATCCCGCTGCCACTGCACAAACGCCGCGACGTCTTTGGCGGTTTCTTTTGCGCGCGGGTCGCAGATCATGCCCCCGTGGAGAATGGGATCGACCAGCCTCGCCGGCAAATTCCATTGCAGAAACCACGCCAGCGGAACCGTCGCGACGTGATAGCTCCGCTCATCGATCATGCTGATGATCTGGTGCGGGATTGCGGCCCAGAAAACGGTCAGCCGTCCGCTCTGGACCGTCACCTTTCGACCGCCAAGCAGGTAGGTGAGCGAACCGCGCTCGAGAAAATTAACTTCAACCTCGTTGTGCCGATCCGGCCGCTGCATCAGCGTCGGAGTCCACCGTTCGACGGTGAGCCCGTATGGTGCAAAATCCGGACGTGTCGGATCGAATCGAGCCATCGGTGCTTAGTTTACAGGCGGTCCGTGCTAAATAACAGGTAGACTTCCTGCAATTAAAGATGAAAGTAGAGCTTCAATTGGAGGTACGGCGGTGGCGGAATCAAGACCTGTGACCCTCGGCGTGATTATCGGGAATCGCGATTTCTTTCCGGATGTTCTAGTCGGTGAAGCGCGCAAGGACATTAAAGCGTTGCTTGAGCCGGCGGGCATCGGCACGATCATGCTGACGCCGGAGGAGACCAAGCTCGGCGGCGTCGAGACGCACGCGGATGCGCGCAGATGCGCCGATCTCTTCCGCCAGAACCGTGACAAAATTGATGGCGTTTTAGTCATTCTCCCCAACTTCGGCGACGAAAAAGGCGTGGCCGACACGCTGAAACTCGCTGGGCTAAATGTCCCCATTCTCGTGCAGGGTTATCCTGACGACCTGAACGCGCTGGGTGTCGCACGCCGTCGCGACGCGTTCTGCGGGAAAATATCGGTCTGCAACAATCTGAAGCAGGCAAACATACCGTTCACGCTGACCGCGCGGCATGTCGTTCATCCGAACGATCCGACATTCAAAGCTGATCTCGCTAAATTCATCGCAGTCTGCCGCGTCGTGCGCGGACTGCGCGGCGCGCGATTCGGCGCGATCGGTGCGCGGCCGGGAGCGTTCAATACGGTTCGTTATAGCGAGAAGATCCTGGAGCGTTACGGCATCAGCGTCACCACGGTGGATCTTTCCGAGATTCTGGGGAACGCGGGTAAGCTCGCTGCCGATGATCACCGCGTGCGAGCCAAGCTGGACGAGATCAACGCCTATGCGCCGTCCAAGGGAGTTCCGCAGGATAAGATGATCCAGATGTCTCGCCTGGGCGTCGTTCTCGACGACTTCATCGCCGCCAACGCACTTGATTCCACGGCCATCCAGTGCTGGACGAGTCTTCAGCAGAACTGGGGCTGCAATGTATGCACGTGCATGAGCATGATGTCCGAGAAACTGATGCCCAGCGCGTGTGAGGTGGATGTAACCGGAGCGCTATCGATGTACGCGCTGTCGCTGGCGTCGCAGCGGCCGTCGGCGCTGGTGGATTGGAACAACAACTACGGCAGCGATGACGAAAAATGCGTGCTGTTTCATTGCGGAAATTGGCCAAAAGATTTCGCGCCCGACACGCGCATCGCCAATGCGCCGATTCTGGGATCGACCCTCGGCGTTGAAAACACCTACGGCGCAATGGAGGGCCGCAACACCGCCGGCCCGCTGACTTTCGCCCGCTTCACCACCGACGACACCGCCGGCGTGATCCGTGGCTATGTCGGTGAAGGCGTAACAACCGACGATGAGCTCAATACGTTCGGCCAGCGCGCGGTCGCCAAAATCCCCGGCCTGCAAAGTCTGCTCCGATACGTCTGTCTGAACGGCTATGAACACCACGTCGCGGTCAACGCGTCACACACCGCTGAAATTCTGCGCGAAGCCTGTGGCACTTATCTCGGCTGGTCGATGTACCACCACGGAAAATGACATGAGCCTCACCGACCACGAGCTGGCGATCAGATCGATCCAATACCGTCGCGACATGCTGCGCTGGATCGTCCACGCCGGCGCCGGCCACACCGGCGGCGGGCTCTCTTGCATGGATATTCTCAATGTCCTCTACAACCGAATCCTGCGCGTCTCTCCCGAGACGTTCACGAGTCCGGATCGCGACCGCTATATCCAATCCAAGGGACACTGCGTCGAAGCGCTCTATGTAGTTCTGGCGGATCGCGGATTCTTCTCCTCAGAGAAGCTGCAAACGATGTGCGGCTACGATTCGGCATTCGTCGGCCATCCGACTCGCGCGGTTCCGGGTATTGAGCACAACACCGGCGCACTGGGGCATGGCCTCTCGGTGGGCGTCGGGGCTGCGATCGCTGGAAAGAAGGATCAGCGCGATTTTCGGGTGTACGTACTGATGGGTGATGGCGAACTCGCCGAGGGTTCCAACTGGGAAGCCGCGATGTCGGCGTCTCACTATAAGCTCGATAACCTGATCGCGATCGTCGATCACAATACGCTGCAAATCACCGGCCGAACTCGCGACGTGTGCAGCAATGAGCCGCTGGACGAAAAATTCAAAGCCTTCGGCTGGGACGTCCACACCGTCAATGGGCACGATTTCGGACAATTGACCGCGGCGCTCATTCCCTCGACGCACACCGGCAAACCACGCGTCGTGATCGCTAACACAATCAAAGGCCAAGGCGTGAGCTTCATGCAGGATGTCGCCAAATGGCATCACGGCGTGCCGAGTGAGGCGGAATACGCCATCGCGCTGCGCGACCTCGCCGACGCCGAGGCACAACTTGGCCAGTCGAAAGGAGCCGTGCAATGAGCGCGCCAGCCGGTTCCATGTACTCACCTGAAGCGGCCGCGATGGCGAGCAAGCTCGGCCTCAAGATGGGCCGGGCAAATCTTGAGGTGTTCGCAGCGACGCTGCTGGAGATCGCGCGCGCTGACCGCAATGTGCTGGCTGTCACCAGCGACTCGCGCGGGTCGGGCAAGCTCGGCCCGTTCGCGCAGGCGCTGCCGGACCAGATCGTTGAACTCGGAATCGCCGAGCAGAATCTGGTCGGCGTGGCCGCCGGGCTCGCGTCGGCGGGCAAGCTGGTCTACGCGGTTTCACCCGCCTGTTTCCTCACGGCCCGTGCGCTGGAGCAGGTGAAGAACGATGTCGCGTACTCAGATCATCCGGTCCAACTCATCGGCATCTCGGCTGGCGTCAGCTACGGGGCGTTGGGCTCCACGCATCATTCCCTGCACGATTACGCCGCGCTGCGCGCGATCAATAATCTTGAGGTGGTTGCGCCGGCCGACAACATGGAGGCGCGTGCGATCATTCGTGAATGCGCCACTCGGCGGGTTCCGACATACATACGCTTCGGCAAGGCGCCGCTGTACGACCTTCACGCCGCGGATACCTCCGTGGAGATTGGGAAGTCGATCTCGTTAACTACCGGCACGGATATCTGCTTCATCGCTTCCGGCGAGACGGTAACCCACGCGTTGCTCGCCGGCGCGGCGATGGCGGAAAATGGCATCACGGCGCGGGTGTTATCCATGCACACCATTAAGCCGTTGGATATCCCCGCCATCCTCGCCGCCGGCCGCGAATGTCGCGCGGTGATCACGGTCGAGGAACACAGCGTCCACGGCGGACTCGGCGAAGCGTGTGCGGCGGCATTGATGCAGGCGGGCATTTCGGTGCCGTTCCAGATCGCCGCGATTCCCGATGAGCACACCGTCACCGGCAGTCAGGCCGATATCTTCCGCCACTACGGCATCTCCATGGAAGGCCTGGCGGCGCGTGCCAATTCGCTGCTGAAACGTGCGACTTAATGGAGCGGCTTCGATGAACGCACCAGAAACGATTCTCGCGATCGACCAAAGCACCTCCGCGACCAAATCCATCGTCTTCGATACCCGGGGGAACGCGCTTGACCGCTTTGCCATCGAGCACGCACCGATCTATCCCCAATCGGGATTCGTCGAGCATGATGCGGAAGAACTGTGGCGAAACACCCAGTCCGTGATCCGCCAGGCGATCGCCCGATACCCATCGACGGCATGCCTTTCAATCTCGAACCAGCGCGAAACATTCGTCATCTTCGATCGCGTCAGCGGCAAGCCGCTGCACAATGCAGTGGTCTGGCAGTGCCGGCGCGGGGATGAGATTTGCGCCCGATTGATTCGCGACGGGAAGGCGGATCTGGTTAGTCGTAAGACCGGATTGAAGATCGACAGCTATTTTTCGGCTTCGAAATTGACCGCCTTGCTCCAGGAAAACCCGGGGCTCAGGCAAAAGCTCAACTCCGGCGAAGCGTTGTTCGGAACGATCGACACCTACCTGCTCTACCGCCTCACAGCCGGCCGCGTCTACGCCACCGATTCGACGAATGCCTGCCGCACGCTGCTTTACAATATCAATACGCTCGCGTGGGACGCGGAGTTGTGCGAGTTGTTCGATGTCCCCATCAACGCGCTGCCCGAGGTCCGCGACAGCGCCGCAGTGTTCGGCCATTGCGACGCCGGCGCGGTCGGAGTGACCATTCCTATCGCGGGCATCATGGGCGATTCGCAGGCGGCGCTGTTCGCACACGGCTGCTTCGATCCGGGTGACGCAAAAGTCACGATCGGCACGGGCTCATCTGTACTTCTCAACACCGGCGCCGACTGTCCCGCTTCCGGCGTCCGCACACTCGCACGTACGCATAACGGCGTCCCGACCTACTGCCTCGAAGGGATCGTCTCATATTCCGCGGCCACGATCACATGGCTGCGAGACAAGCTCGGGCTGATCCAATCCGCTGGCGAAACCGAGGCCGCCGCGCGTGCGGTCACGGACAACGGCGGCGTCTACCTGGTGCCCGCGTTCGTCGGGCTGTCTGCGCCGCACTGGTCGCCCGATGCCCGCGCCGCCATTGTCGGGCTGAGCGCAGCATCATCACGCAACCACATCATTCGCGCGGCGCTCGAAGCGATCGTCTACCAGATCAAAGACGCGCTGGATTCAATGCGGTCCCAGATCGATCGGCCACTCAACTGCCTTCGAGTTGATGGCGGCGCTTCTTCCAATACGTTTGTGACTCAATTCCTCGCAGACATCACCGGCACAACCATCACCGTCGCGGATTCCTCCGATTTCTCCCCGCGCGGCGCGGCATTTCTTGGTATGCTTGGATTGGGCATCCACACCTCGCTCGACCAACTGCGAACCCTCGGCGGCGAACATACCGTCTTCACGCCGCAGATGCCGCGCAATATCGCCGACGCACTCTGCGCCGGTTGGCAAACAGCCGTGCGGCAAGTGCTGGCCGGAACTGAAAACGGCTCGTCCTCTGAGGCAAATCGCGCATCCTCTCAACATTGATCCCGTTGCGAAAAGCAATTCTCGCTGAAACGCGCCGAGGTCCGTTGTAAATAATGAGCGGCGAAGCCGCCGAGTCCCCTGAAATCCTGAAAGGCTCGATATTAAAATCAAGCCGATGCCCCAACCAGGACTCGAACCTGGAACCCGCTGATTAAGAGTCAGCTGCTCTGCCAATTGAGCTATTAGGGCGAAGAGAGCGAAGAATCTTATCGACAGGCCGCGCGAATGCAAGTTTTTGACCTGTATTGCCCCGCTATTGCCCCGCTCAATCGTCGCGTGATTGACGCCTCACCGGCGGCGCGATAACCCTTGTTCTTTTGGAGCCCAGCGTAATGAACATCCTTCTGATCGGTTCCGGCGGACGCGAGCACGCATTGGCGTGGAAACTGAAGCAATCGCCCAAGGCCGAGCGGATCTATTGCGCGCCGGGCAATCCCGGCATCGCGCAGGTGGCCGAGTGCGTGAACATCGGGGTGACCGATTTTGACAAGATCGAAAAGTTCGCGCGCGACAAACAGATCGGCCTGGTCGTCATCGGACCGGAAGACCCGCTCGCGCTGGGGCTTACAGACCGTCTTCAGAAGGCCGGTATCAAAGTGTTTGGTCCCAACAAAGCCGCCGCGCGGCTCGAGGGGGATAAGTGGTTCGCGAAGGAGTTGATGCGGCATCAATCCGTCCCCACCGCCGATGCCAGGTCCTTCACCGACGCCGATGCGGCCGACGAATATGTGAAGATGCACGGCGCGCCGCTGGTGGTCAAAGCCGTCGGGCTTGCCAAGGGCAAAGGCGTTTCGGTCTGCTATCGCGATGTCGAGGCGATCGACGCGATCGACCAGTGCATCCGCCAGCGCGCGTTCGGCGAGGCCGGCGCGCGGATCGTCATCGAAGAGTTCATGACCGGACCGGAATGCTCCATCCTCGCGTTCATTGATCGCCGCAACATCTACATCATGGAGACCAGCCAGGATCATAAGACCATCGACGACGGCGACACCGGCCCGATGACCGGCGGCATGGGCGCGTACTCCCCCACGCCCGTCATCACCGACGAAGTGCTGGCGCAGATCGAGCGTGACGTCTTCGTGCCGATCCTCGACGGGCTGATCCGAGAAGATATTGAATACAAAGGCATCCTCTATGCCGGCGTGATGCTGACGGCCGCGGGTCCGCGCGTGCTGGAATTCAATTGCCGATTTGGCGATCCGGAGACCGAGCCTTTGATGATGCGACTCAAGAGCGATCTGCTCGAGGTGATGCTCGCAGTCGCCGACGGCCGGCTCGATGAGATCACGCTCGAATGGGATCGCCGCCCGGCGATGTGCGTTGTCGCTTCGTCCAAAGGCTACCCCGGCAAGAACCGCACCGGCGACGTCATCACCGGCGTCGAAGCCGGCGACGAGATGGCTGATGTCAAGGTGTTCCATTGCGGCACCGATACCGTCGATGGCCAACTCGTCACCGCCGGCGGGCGCGTGCTGGCGGTCACCGCGATCGGCGATACGCTCAAAGACGCCCAGAAAAAATGCTATGACGCGATGGCAAAAATCAACTTTGACGGCATGCACTACCGCCGTGATATCGGGCACCGCGCATTGCGATAGCCCATCATCCACTGCTCCCCGATGAGCGCCATCACCGATCTCTCCGATCCCCGCGTCGCGCCGTTTGCGGACGTCACCCGCAACCGCGGCGATCAATCCTCGGCACACTTCATCGCCGAAGGGGAGAACGTCGTCTATCGCCTGCTCGCCAGCGATTATCACTGCCAAAGCGTGCTGTGCGTGGACCGCAAGGCCGATCGCCTGCGCCCGCGACTTCAACCCGGCACCGAACTGCTGGTCGCGACCGAATCGCTGATGCAGCAGATACTGGGCTTTAAGTTTCATTCCGGCGTAATGGGGCTGGGCGTGCGCAAACCAGTGACCGGAATTGAAGACGCCATCACAACAATCGGGGACAAACCCGCCACCGTGCTGGCGCTGCCGGAGATCACCGACAGCGCGAACCTCGGCGCGATCCTTCGCATCGCCGCCGCGTTCGGCGTTCACACCGTTCTGCTCGGCCAGCAATGCCGCGACCCGTTTGTCCGCCAGACCATCCGCGTGTCCATGGGGACGATTTTTTCGCTGCGAATCGCCCACGCCGCAAACATCGCCGAAGACCTGAAAAAGCTGCGGTCGGAGCACGGCTTTGAACTGATCGCGACCGTGCTCGATGCCGACGCCGAACCGTTGAGGCAAGTGGTACCTGCTCGCCGACGAGCGCTGCTGCTGGGTAATGAAGGACCGGGACTGGTCAGAGAGATCGTCGAAATCTGCGATCGCCGCGTCACGATCCCGATGCGGCTTGGCACCGACTCGCTGAATGTCGCGGCCGCGTGCGGCGTGTTTCTTTTTCACATATGCGGAGACGCCGCTGCCGGTCAGTGAGCCGGTGGATTGCATGTCCCGGCCTAGCCGCGGAGATCGATATGCGGCACTTCGGTGGCCGGTTGATCGGGCAGCGGCGTTGGCTTTCGACGCTTCTTCTGTTTGAAGTTCTGCTGTTTGGTTTCCTGGCCCAGCGCCGCGATCGCGTCGGCGCTTTCGACAAATTCGTCGGCCAATTGCTCGCTGAATCCGGTGGATTTCTGCCCCGCCGTCGTCTTCCTCACTTGCGCGTCGCGGTCCGCCGCCAGCAGGCGCGCCGCCTGCGGGCTCTGCGAAACTGCGCCGGCTAATGGATTGATCTGCGTCATATCCATAGGCGCTATCGACAATAGTGGGCGACGTTCTATGCAAAATACCCCCTCCGGACACGGTCCTGTAAAAAAATAAGTAACGAGTATCGCGTAAAAATTACGTATTACTTATTACTCATTTCAATACATACGTATTTACTCATTACTCATTTTATCCTGGGTCACTTGATGCCCAGCATGTCACCGATCGTGTAGCGACCCGGCTTTTGCCCGGCGAGCCAGATTGCGGCTTTGAGCGCGCCGTGGGCGAAGGTGTCGCGGTTGGACGCCTTGTGGGTGACTTCGATTCGCTCGCCGAGTCCGCCGAAATACGCGGTGTGCAGTCCGATCTCATCCCCCATGCGCAGTGAGTGCATGCCGACCTCTTTCGGCTGCCGTGCGCAGTCGGGACCATGACGGCCGTGCACGAGATCATCATGCGATCGTCCCAGCGCGTCGGTGATGGACTTGGCGATCATCTCCGCGGTGCCGCTGGGCGCGTCTTTCTTGTAGCGGTGATGGGCTTCGAGCACTTCCACGTCGTAGTCGTCGCCGAGCATGCGTGCGATCTCGGCGACGACCTTGCACATCACCGTTACGCCGAGGCTCATATTCCCGGCCTGCAGGATCGCGATATTTTTAGCCGCGTCGTCGATCAGCGCATGATCCGATGGCTGCAGGCCGGTGGTGCCGATGACCATCGCGATCTTTTTCCGCCGACAGATCTCAATCCAGCCGCGCATCGCGACCGGGACGGTAAAATCGATCAGCACGTCCGCACTAGTCGATAATTCAGAGACGACCGGCACGCCAATCTTTCCAACACCCGCGGCCTCGCCGGCATCAGAACCGATCAGCGGACTATCGGCCCCCTCGATCGCGGCGACGACTCGCAGCGCCGGGTTTTCCTTCGCCAGCGCGATCAATCGCAGTCCCATTCGGCCGCCGCAACCTGTGATGGCGATGTTTGTCATCTCGGGAGGAGACAGGAGACGGGAGACAGGAGAAAAGGAGTAATGCGATCGAAGCGATGCATTCGTTTTCTACTGTCTACTGTCTCCTGTCTCCCGTCTCCTTTCCTAATATTCCTTCACCGGCAGATTCGATGCGACGTCATCCACACTCATGCCATCCAGCATGCTCACGTCGCCGCCCAGCGCCTGGACAATCGCTTCCAGTGTGTCGGGAACCGCGACCGGGCGATTGGCGAACTTGCCCTTTGGTTCGATTCGCGGCGCTGTGTCCTGCGCGGTTTTCATGTCGATGCCGGTGTGATAGCGCACCGTCTCGTTCGGGTCTTTGAGTTCATGGCCTGTGAGAATGCAGACGACGCGCTCGCTCGGGGAGATCGTCCCATTCGCCAGCAGTTGCGTGAGCCCGGCCACACTCGCCGCCGACGCCGGCTCGCAGCCGAAGCCGTATCTCGCGACCATCGCGCGATGTTCCTGGATCGTCTCGTCATCCACCTGCACGACGATGCCGTTCATCACGTCCAGGGCCCGCAATGCCTTGGCGAGATTCACCGGCCGACCGATCTCAATCGCGCTGGCTATCGTGTGCGCGCGGTGCCCGCCTTCATTCAACTCGCCGTAGTATTGGCCGACCGTGTCGTGGTCGTAGTTTCCGTTGTTCCAGGACAGATCGCGCGTGTTGACCAATTCGTGCAGCGTATTGGCGCCCTTCGCGTTGACGATGCACAGCCGCGGGATGCGCTTGATCAGCCCCAGCTCCTTCAACTCCGCAAATGCTTTTCCGAACGCGGACGAATTGCCGAGATTTCCGCCGGGCACAATGATCCAATCGGGCGCTTCCCATCCGAGCGCTTCGAGGATGCGGAACATGATGGACTTTTGTCCCTCGAGCCGAAACGGGTTCACGCTGTTCATCAGGTAGATGCCCATCTTCGGCACCTGCGTGGCGATCTGCCGGACGCGATGGAGGCAGGCGTCAAAATCGCCTTTGATCTGCAGCGTGAGCGCGCCGTAATCCAGCGCCTGCGACAGCTTGCCGAAGGATATCTTGCCCGATCCGATAAAAACCACGCCCGCCATCTCGGACAGCGCCGCGAACAGCGCCAGCGACGCCGACGTGTTGCCGGTCGAGGCGCACGCGACGCGGTTGGCGCCGACCATTTTTGCGTGCGTGAACGCCGCCGTCATGCCGTTGTCTTTGAATGAGCCGGACGGATTGAGCCCTTCGTATTGCAGAAGCATGTTCCCCGGCTTCATCCCGATATACCGGCCGAGGATTTCGGCGTTTTGCAGCATCGTGCGACCTTCGCCGATGGTGACGATATCCGCCTCGTTGCGGAAAAACGGCATCAGCTCGCGGAACCGCCACACTCCCGAAAAATCGAGTCGCCCTTCCACTTCGGTGCCCTTGGTCGCCCAGCGGTGCTCGAAATAAGTCAGCGACTTGGGCACCGGCAGGCGTGCCCAGTCATATTTGATGTCGAGCAGTTCGCCGCACTTGGCGCACGCGACATGGACCTCGTCCACGCCATAGGTGGCGCGGCACGCGGGATTGATACATTGCTGATAGGCTCGATCGGTCATTGAAGGTTCGATTATGGGGTAAAATTTTCAATTGCCAACACGCAGGTCGATGTCAAAAAGCAGGGGTTTTTCGTTCCTGCCATTT